>DASXCV010000289.1:0-10494 GCA_036491015.1 Thermoleophilaceae bacterium
TACGCCCGCGGCGGCAAGCCGAAGCGGCGGCGGAACTCGTTGATGAAGTGCGACGCGCTCGGGTAACCGACGGCTCGCGACACCGACACCACGGTGCCGTTGCCGCGCACCAGCAGGTCCCGCGCCCTGGTCAGCCGCATCTCCTTGACGAACTGGTACGGCGACTTCCCGGTGGACTGCCGGAACAGCGCGGTCAGCGCCGACGGGCTCATCGCCACCTGCTCCGCCATGTCGGTGACGGTCAGCGGCTCGGCCAGGTTGTCCTGGATGAACGTGACGACCCGCGCGACCGGATCGTGGTTCTGCTGCGCCGCGGCGATCTCCAGCAGCCGCTCGTACTGCTCGGCCTGCAGCACGCGGTAGACCATCTCCTGCAGGTACGCGGGCGCCAGTATCCGCCGGTCCGGCCCGGTGGACAGCGCCCGCAGGAACCGGATGACCGAGCTCATCAGCCCGGAGTCCAGCGCCGAGACAAACGCCTTCGACGGGTCCGGCGGGCTGTCGACCAGCATTTCCGCGCGCCGCCGTTCCAGCATTTCCACCGACACCCGCCGGACCACCGCGGGGTCGATCTGCAGCACGAACGAGAGGAACGGCTTCGTGACGGTGGCCTCGAGGATCTCGGCCTGGAAGTGCAGGTGGCTGTTCAGCACCAGGTAGTTGAACGGGTCGTACCGGTAGGGCTGCCCGTCCACCGTCACGCACTTGCGGCCCTGGCTGACCACACACAGTGACAGCGACTGGACCTCTTCCCAGCTCGGTGCGACGGGCTCGTGGAAGCGATAGATCGTCAGCCCCGGCCACAGGCCGGTGTTGCCGCCGACCTCCGGTGCGCGTCCCGCCAGCTCGGCGATCAGATCGCCGGGCGTCATCCGGTCTTCCAGCGGCGGAACGGACCGCACCATGCCTGCCTCCGACGTCACGGAGCCGCCCCGACCGCACCGGCGACCCTGCCGTTTGGACCTGGGAGTTTACGCCCCTCAGACGGGCGAAGCGAGGCCCGTTCGGGCCGGTCACCCGATGGTCTCGAACTTCCGCACGCTCCGCTCGGCCAGATTCGGGATCGCTTCGCCGAGCACGTGCTTCTTGAACGCGTCGGTGGCGCGGTGATCGGCGTAGCCGGAGGCATCGACGTACTTCTCGTACAGCACAAAGGTGTCCGGGTCGTCCCGGCTGACGTGGGCCTGGAACTCCAGCATCTTCTCCTCCGCCCGGTTGCCGGGCGTGACTGTTTCCAGGATCTGCCGAATCTTCTCCGCCTGCCCCGGCTTCGCGACCCAGGTGGCGACGACGACGTAAGCCATGAACCCTCCGAAGTACTCAGAACTGCTCAGAACTGGTCAAAAGTTGCTGAAACCTATGGCGCGCAACTGCTCGCGGCCGTCGTCGCTGATGTCCGACGGCCGCCACGACGGAGACCAGACCCACACCACGCGGAAGTCCGCGACGACCTCGGAGTCCTCCAGCAGCGCCGTCCGGATCTGGTCCTCCATGATCCCGGTCAGCGGGCAGGCGGGCGAGGTCAGCGTCATGGTCAGTGTGGCGACGTCGTGCTCGTCCACCGTCACGCCCCGCACGAACCCCAGGTCGACGACGTTGACGCCAAGGTCGGGGTCGAGCACTTCGTAAAGGGCCTCCCGCACCGGAACCGACCGCGCGTCCTCCGGCGCACTACCGGCAACGGGTTCGCCCGCGACCACGCCGGGCGTCGGCACTGCGGCGGCTTCGTATGCACCGGCCGGTTGCAGCTCGACGCGCACGTCGGCCGTCTCGCTGCTGATCCAGTCGGCCTTGCCGTGCGCCTTCCGCCGCACCCGCACGATCGGCTCCGCGGGTGTGGCGGAACCGCCCACCACGACCAGCCGCCCTGCCGAAAGCCCGGCGCGGCCGGCGTTCGCCAGCGCCCTGTCGAGCACCCTGGCCACCGGCTCACACGTGCGGCCGGGCCCCAGCCGCAGCTTCGCGACCGCGTCCACCACGCTCAGCCCACGCACACGCGCCAGTGCCGTCCGCGCGTCGGCGGCCGTCACCCGGGTCTGAGGCGCCACCGTTTCCAGCACCGCAAGGGTAGTCACGACAGTTCCTCCTCGGTGAAATTCAGCGGGCCCCGGCCCGTGGTGCCGCCTTGGTCCGCGGCATCAGCCGTTTCAGCGGCAGCGACTCGTCGGCGAGCTGCGCGGCCGTCACCTCGTGCGGTGTGAACAGCATCCGGCGGACCGCGAGCACGTCACCGGGCCGGTTCAGCGAGATGACACCCTGAATCCGGCCGTCCACCAGGGAGAACGCCGAGAAGCTGCGCTCGGCCATGCTGCCGCGGAGCACAACCGAGCCGAAGTCGCCCATGCGGCCGGTCGACTGCAGGCTGTGCTCGTACTGGTCCGACCAGAACCAGTGCGCCTCCTCGAACGGCGTCACCTCACCCGTCAGGTTGGCGGCGACGTTCGCGCCCTGGCGCACGGCGGTGTCGTGGTGCTCGACCCGGATCCGCGTGCCGTAACGCGGGTGGTGCTGGGCGGCGACGTCACCGGCCGCGTACACGTGCGGCGCCGACGTCCGCCCGTACTCGTCGACCGCGATCCCGCCGTTCGCCACGGCGAGCCCGGCGTCCTGTCCCAGCTCGACGTTCGGCACCGAGCCGACACCGACCACCACCAGATCGGACTCCACGCGGTCGCCACGGCTGGTGGTCAGCACGAAACCGTGCCCGCCGCGTTCAACAGCCGTGACGTACTCACCCGCGCGAATTTCCACGTCTCGCTCACGATGGATGTCCATCAGCACCGCGCCGATGGCCGGGCCGAGCACCCGCGCGAGCGGAGCGGGCTCCGGTTCGAACAGGGTGACCCGCGTGCCGAGCGCGATGGCGGAAGCGGCCACCTCACACCCGATGAACCCGGCGCCGAGGACCGCGATCCGCCGCGCCGTCGCCAGTTCGGCGCGCAGCCGTCCGGCGTCGGCGGCCGTGCGCAGGTAGTGGATCCCCTCGCCGTCGAACCCGGGAAGACGCCGCGGCCGCGCACCCGTGGCCAGCATCAGGTCGTCGTAGCCCAGACGCTCCCCTGTGGACAGTCCGACGCTCCGGCCCGCCACGTCGAGGTCCACGGCGCGGACGCCGAGCCGCAACTCGACACCGTTCGCCGCGTACCAGTCCGGCGCCAGCGGCCGCACCAGCTCCGGCGGCCCCGTCAGGAACTCCTTCGACAGCGGCGGCCGCTCGTACGGCGCTGCCGCTTCCTCGCCGACCAGCACCATGTCGCCGTCGAAACCCCGCTTGCGCAGGTGGGCGGCGGCCGACGCGGCCGCGACACCGCCGCCCATGAGCACACAACGCCGGGTCGTCATCCGACGTCCACCCGGATCGTGCCGTCCTCGTCCACCTCGCAGGGGAACGAGGTCAGCCGGCAGTTGTCCGGGTTGACGCCGGTGCCGCTGCGGGCGTCGAACACCCACAGGTGCCGGGCGCAGGTGAGGGTCTCGCCGTCGAAGTCACCCTCGTCGAGCGCCCATGCCTGGTGCGGGCAGCGGTTCCGGTACGCCCGCACGTCGCCGTCGACGTTCATCAGCAGCACCTTCTCACCGCCGACCTCGACACCCGCCATCTCGCCTTCCCACAGCTCGTCGAGCTGCATGGCCTCCTGCCACTGCCCGGTCACCGCTCCGCTCACCGCGCCGCACGCGTCCCTTCCGGCTCGAAGATCGGCTCGTGGAAGACCCCGCGGGCGGCCTTCGCGCCGGCAACCACCTCGCTCGCCGGACGGCCGTGCTCCGGCCCGGTCTCGAGCAGCTCACCCAGGCCTGCCGCCGCCGCGTCCGCGATCGGTGACCAGCGGTCGATCCAGCGCCGCAGCACGCCGGCGTTCGACGGCCGCTGCTCGACGGCGAACCGCGCCAGCGCCGAGCTCCACCGGTTGCGCCGGTTGTTGTCCTCCTGCAGGAACGACAGCAGCAGCCAGGACTCTTCGTCGCGGTTCTCGCGCGAGACCTCCTTGAACTGCCGCACCAGCACGTCGTCGAAGGTCGGCGCGAGCACCAGGTTCAGCGCGACGAACGCCTCGCCCCAGTCGTAGCTGACGAGCGCCTTCTCCACCGCGCGCCGGGCCGGTTGCCAGGCGTCGAGGGTTTCCCAGGCCTGCCGCTCGGCGGTGCCCGCACCGCTGTCCGGGTGCGCGATCTGCAGCTCGCGGGTCCGGTACGCGGTCAGCGTGACCCGGCGCAGGTAGTCGGCCGTGGCGAAACCCGCCGTGTTGGTCACGTACGAGGTCGGGGCCAGGTAACCGAGGTACGCCTGGATCTGCTGGCAGCCGTGCAGGAGGTAACGCGACGGCGTGAACAGCGAGGTCAGCAGGGACAGCTGCCCTGGGGCGAGCGCGGCGTCCGATCCCGTGTACTCCTCGAGCACACCACCGGTTTTGGCCTCGGCTTCGGCCTGCACCGTCACGTACGTCTTGTAGGTCAACGCGTCCGGGTCGCGGAAGGCGTCCCAGTCGTCGACCTGCAACGGCGACTTGTCGCGGTAGGTCAGGAACCACAGGTTGGCGGGCGAGGACGGGTTCTGCTCGAACGCGCCGGTGCGGTTCTTGCGCAACGTCCAGTTCTGCGCGTGCGAGACGATCTCGTAGTCGCTCGGCATCCGGCGGATGTCGCCGAACGCGCTGAACGTCTTGCGCGGCCTCGCCTTCTTCGGCTGGGTCATGCCTTCACCCCTTCACCGGCCGACGCGGCCCGCCGCGCCGAGATCTTTTCCCAGACGATCGAACCGCTCATGGTGATCGCGCGCCCGGCGAAGGACGACATCATCGTTTCGAGCGAGCGGATCTCGAACTCGCTGCCGAGGTAGTGGCGCAGTGTCTCCTCGGTCAGCACCACCCGGTCCTCACCCTGTACCCGGACGTACGCGCCCCGGTCGATGACCTCGATCTCCTTGCCGGGATTGTCGTCCTCGATCGCCGAGATCACCTGCTCCACCTCGTCGCCCATGCGCAGGATCGGGCCCACTGGGTTCTTCACCGTGCTCCCTCCGGCAGGTCGTACTCGACGCGGACGTGGTCGAGCGGCCCGATGCCTGCCTCGGCCACGGTCAGCTCCGGCGCCAGCCGCCGTCCTTTGTGGAACACGATCTTCTCCGTGTCCTTGGCACGCACCCGCTTGCCCTCGACGTGGTGGGCGACCGCGGCCGCCACCTCCCGGATCGTGTCCGTGGTGGTGACCGGCACCAGGACCTGCACGAAGTCGTCCGCGAAGATCGCGTTGAGCGGTACCAGCTGCGGGGCCTGGTCCTCAGGCCCCAGCTCGACGGTTTCGGGCATGGCTCAGTCCTCCCCGGCGCCGGTGGCCAGTGCCAGGCCGGCCGCGGGACGGCCGACGTAGTCCCTCGTCCACGCCTCGTAGTCCGGGTCGTCGCCCATCACCTCGGGCGTGAGCCCCATGTGGGCGAGGATGCCGCCGACGTCCATCGGCTGGATCTGCCCGGCGAGGAACCGGTCGATCAGCGTCTCGTGGTTGACGTTGTCGCGGTCCTTCCACCAGATCTGGCGGCACGCGTTGGTGCAGAAGTGGTGTGTCTTGCCGTCGTAGTCCAGCTGCCAGGTCGGGATGCGCCAGCGGCCGGACCGTGTCTGCACGGCGTTGCAGCAGGGCAGGTTGCACATGCTGCACAGCCACGGCAGCGTCTCGGGGAGCGTGGCCTCGACGTTGTTCGCGTTGATGTTGTCGATGATCACGTCCCACTTGTCGCCGTAGACCTTCTCCCAGTTCGGGTACTTCTCGCGCAGCCATTCGCGCTCGTCCTTGCTGACAGCGGCCTTCGGGCGCCACCACAGCGTCGGGCGCCAGAACCACAGGCCCATGTGCAGCCCGTGGTGCCAGGTGTCGAGGCCGCGCATGAACTCGTCCCAGAACCACGGCTTCTTCAGCCCGTAGTCCTCGATCGTGTGCACGAACTGGTCGACGATCCACTCCTCCATGAACGCCCGGTAGGACTGCTTCCGGTGTTCCAGCGGGGTGTAGTAGTCCATCGCCGGGCCGGTGAGCGCGGCGAACGCGCGGGCGGAGCCCCAGAAGTTCTTGTCGATGATCCACTGCGCGCGCACCGGGTCGTGCTCGACGAGGATCTCCATCGTGGGACCGCCCTGCTGCGAGTGGCGGGCCTCGTCGGTCTGGATCGAAGAGATCATGTTGGCGAAGTTCACGTCGCCTGCCTCCAGCGCGTCGGACGCGAGCGCCACGAATTGGAGGTTGGTGAAGCCGGTCTCGAAGGTGAACGGCAGCGCGATCGCGAGGTCCACCACGTTCGGGGCGATCATCATGCCGTCGAACAGGTTCCGCAGCGAGATCGGCACCCAGTTGTCCATGTGGAACGTCTTCTGGGTCCAGTCGTACTGCGGGTCCTTCTTGATGAACTCGTGCCCGAAGAACGTGGTGATCTGCGCGTGCCGTAGCTCGTCCAGCTGGCCGAAGGCGGCCATGTTGCGCCAGGCCGCGTTGAGCCCGAACCGCGCCATCTTCAGCTCGCCGAGCACGGCCGCGTACTCGACCAGCGCGACGCCGCCGAAGTGCATTTTGGTCGAGGACTTCCAGCCCTCGTCGAGGTGGTCGAACGTGGTCGAACGCTGGAGCGCGGCCTTGACCGCGTACGCGGACTGCTCCTTGTCGCGCTGGGTCGCCACGTAGTCGGGGTAGGTGACCTTGTAGTCCTCTTCCCAGCCCAGCCAGGCCTCCCGCGGCACCTTGCCGGTGCCGCTGTGCCATTCGGGGAACACGGCCTCGTCGTCGACGTAGCCGTAGGTCCAGTCGACGTCGCGGACGAACCCCTGCCACTCCTCCCGCTTCAGCAGAGCCATCGGTGCTTCCTTTCTCAGTCGACTTCGAGGTGGCCGAGCTGGCGGTTGATGCCTGCCCCGTCCCAGTACGCGGAGATCCGGTCGATGAGCCCGTCGCCATCGACGTGGAAGATGAACAGGTGGGGCTCGCTGAACTTCTGCCCCCGCGGCTCCGCGGCTCCCCAGGCGAGCTGCTGGCTGCCGCCGATGTCGCAGGTGACCACCACGTCGCCGGTGTCGTTCGCCTCGACACTGTGGACGTCGGTGAACAGGTCGGGGAAGGAGGCGATCAGCCCGACCCAGATGGTCTTGCCGACCGTTTTCACCTTGCCGTCGCCGCGCAGCACACGCTGCTTTCCCCAGACCTCGAACGGCACGTAGAAGAAGTCGGCGTTGTCGGCGCACAGGTCGGTCATCGCGTCGACCTCGTGGCGCCGGTAGGCGTCGAAGAAGGCGGTGACCTGGTCCGCCGCTTCCCGGCTGCGGCTGCGCGGTTCGGTTGTCGTCATCGGATTCCCCTCACACGAGCGAGATCTGGTCGAGGCGCTTCACGGCGAGCCGCCGGTACAGCTGGTTCTGGCACCAGTACGCGTCGACGGCGGTGACGCGGTCACCGGAGACGGTGAACCGCCAGGCCTGGTCCACGTCGAGGTGCTTCTCCTGGTTGATCGCACCGAGGTAACCCGCCGCCTGCGTGCCCTCCACCTTCAGCTCCGCGGTGACCACGCAGCCGGTCTCGATGAGGTTCTTCACCGTCACGAGCAGGTCCGGGAACGCCGTGGCGGTCTCGGTGAGGAAGGCCCGCAGATCGGCCGAGCCGCCTTCGCGCAGTCCGGTCGGGTGAATATCGACCCGCACGGCATCGTCCACAACGGACAGTGCGGCCTCGACGTCTCGCTTGCCGAACGCGGTCAGGAAAGCCGACACGGTCCGCGCGGGCGTCACTTCCGCGGCGGCACCGGCCTGGTCTTCGGCCTGGTCCTTGCGGGTGAAGAGTTTCATCGCTGTCCCACCGCCTTCAGCAGCGCGTCGGCCGTCGCCTCGGTGGAGGCGGGGTTCTGGCCGGTGATCAGGTTCCGGTCCACGACCACGTGCGAGACCCACGCCGAAGGCCCGTCGTCGAACACCGCGCCCGCGTTCTTCAGCCCCGTGTCGACGTACCACGGCAGGCCGAGCTTGCCCGGCACCGTCTGGTCCTCCTCCTCGTCGGTGAAGCAGGTGAGGCGGTAGCCGTCGAAGAGCCACTGCCCGTCTTCGCGCTCGGGGGCCGACAGCAGCAGCGCGGGCCCGTGGCACAGCGCGGTGATCGGGGCCTGCTTGTCGTGCAGCGTCTTCAGCAGCCTCGCCACGTCGAGGTTGTCGGCGAGGTCGACCATCGGCCCGTGCCCGCCGGGGGCGAAAACGGCGTCGAACTCGGCGAGTTGCTCGTCGCTCAGGCCTGCCAGCGAGGTGGGCTGCCGGAAGCCGGGGATGGCGTCCAGCTTCGCCTTGCGGTCGGCGGCCAGCTGACGGCTGGCGGCGTCCAGTTCGGCGACGGCGGCGCGGATCCCCTCCGCGGGCAGGCCGCCGTCGAGACCGTCGTCCACCATCACGTCGGCGAGCTGCCGGTCCTGGCGCCATGCGATCTTGGCCGCCTTGCTGACCAGCGCGTGGGCCTCGGCAGGCGACAGCCCGCGGGCCATCAGCCGCTCGGCGATCCGCCGCGCCGCGACCAGGCCCAGCTCGGTGTTCTGGTGCAGCGTGATCCGGATGTCGTCGGGGTCGTGGTGGAACGTGCGGGTCACGGACGCGAAGAAGTCCTGGTCCGGTTCGGGGTAGTGGAAAAACGGCTCCAGCCCGTAGGGATCCGCGAACGGCGGCTCGCCGTCGGGCGTCAGCACCACCACCTCGGCACCGGCGTCGACGAACCGGTCGTACGGTTTGACGGCCTCTTCGGCGAAGTAGCCAGTGGGATGCCGGCTGCCGTCGGCGAGTTCGATCTCCTTCGCACTCGAGACGAGGTAGGCGATGCGCGCCATGTGACCTCCAGGTGAACGTGCGGTTTCCGTGGGCGTGCCGAAACGCTAGCCGCCGCGTGATCCCGGCCACATCGAAGATTCCTGCGGAAGATGTGCGGATTCCGACGACCGGTGCGGGTTCCGGTCGAGGTCTGCAAGATTCGTGCACGAACCGGCTCACACCACGGCCGCTGCGGTTACCTTCGGGGACGGTCTTTCCGGCCGACGGCGCCGGAGTCACCCTTTCGAGAGCGAGGTCTTTCCCATGACACGCGTACTGTTCGCGGTGTCCGGCTCGGCCCACTGGACGCTGGCCGACGGCACCCGACACCCGTGCGGCTTCTGGCCCGAGGAGCTGGCGGTGCCGCACGAGATCTTCCGCGACAACGGTTTCGACCTCGTGATCGCCACCCCTGGCGCGGCGGTCCCCACCGCCGACGAGGCCGGTTTCAGCCCCGCGATGAACGGCGGCTCGGCCGAGCCGGGGCAACAGTTCCGCGCCTACCTCGAAAGCATCGGCAGCGAACTCGGCGCACCGGCCGACCTGAACGAGGCCGACCCCGCCGAGTTCGACTTCGTGTTCGTCCCCGGTGGACACGGGCCGATGGAGGATCTGTCCGCCAGCAAGGAGTTCGGCCGGCTGATCACGGAGTTCGACGCCGCGGGCAAGCCCGTGGCCGCGGTCTGCCACGGCCCGGCGGCGCTGCTGCCGGCGACCGGCGCCGACGGCCGGTGGCAGTTCGCGGGCCGCCGGGTGACCGGCTTCAGCAACGTCGAGGAGGGTCAGGTCGGTTTCGCCGACAAGGCACCGTGGCTGCTGGAAGACCGACTCGTCGAAGGCGGCGGACGGTTCGAGAAGAGCGCCGGCGCATGGGAACCCCACGTGGTGGTCGACGGAAACCTTTACACCGGGCAGAATCCGTCGTCGTCGGCCCCGCTGGCCGAACGGCTCGCCAGCGCGCTGAAACCGGTCGGGACCGTCCGCTGAACCGGGACGGGGGCGCCCGCTGGCACCCCCGTCACCCGTTCCGGACGCCGAATTCCTCGCGCAGCGAGCGAAGATCGGAATACGCGCGCGGGGTCGCCCCGAATCGCGCGCGGAACTCGTTGATGAAATGCGACGCACTCGCGTAACCGACGGCCTTCGACACCTGCGTGACACTCAGCCTGCCCTCGATCAGCAGGTCGCGCGCGCGGTTGAGCCGCATCTCCTTCACGAACTGGTACGGCGATTTCCCGGTCACCTCGCGGAAGAGGTGCGAAAACGCCGAGGGGCTGAGCGAAACCCGTTCCGCGAGGTCGCTCACCGTCAGCGGCTCGGACATGTTGTCGTGCACGTAGGAGACGACCTCGCTGACCGGGTTGCGCGCCACCTCCGACGCCGCGATCTCCAGCAGCCGCGAGTACTGCTCGGCCTGCAGGATCCGGTACACCATCTCGGCCAGGTAGATCGGCGCCAGCACCCGGCGGTCCGCGCCGGTGCCCGTCGCGCGGAGGAACCGCAGGGTGGCCGACATCAGCGTGCAGTCCAGCGGTGTGACGAACGCCCGCTCGGACTGGCTGTGGGCCACGCGGTCGAACGTGGTCGCCCGCCGGTCCAGTACGTCGGCCGACACCCGCCGCACGAGCGCGGGGTCCACCTGCAGCACCAGCGAAAGGAACGGCCTGGCAGGCGTGGC
>DASXCV010000290.1:0-1526 GCA_036491015.1 Thermoleophilaceae bacterium
GATCCCGGCGGGCTACTCGCCGCCGAGCGACTGGTACACCGAGTCGAGCAGCGCCTCGCGGTCGCGGATCCCGAGCCGCTCGCTGAGGTAGCGCGCGGTCTCGGCGCGCGAGGCGCCGTTGGCCGCCATGTTCACCGCCACCAGGCGGGCGCGGCGGAGAGCGTCGTGCTCGGGCGGCGCGGGCGTCTCCTGGCCCACGCTCGAGCGGATGCCGGCGAGCCGCTCCTCGAGCCGGTCGGCCGCGTCGCGCAGCTCGGCCACGAGCGTGGTGAGGTCCGCGACGGCGCTGTCGATCTCCTCGCGCGCCTGTCCCTTCAGCGCCTCGGCGGCCTGTTCGGTGGCCGCGAGCAGCGCCTCGATCTCGCTCGCCGCCGTATCCGAGAGCCCTGTCTCCCCGTTGCCCTCCGTGATCGACGAGCTTTCCATCGGCCTCGCGGCGAGCGTACCACCGGCGTAGGAGGGCGAGCGCAGCCTCCCGGCCGCCGGCCGCGTTAGGGTTCCGGCCCGTGCTCGACACCGTCAACACCCAGCAGCAGACCCACCCGCCGAGCGACGCCAGCGTGCTCGAGGACGTGGTGCTGAACGACTACGAGGGTCACCCCGTCCGGCTGGGCGACCTGTGGAGCGAGCGCCCGGCGGTGATCGTGTTCGTGCGCCACTTCGGCTGCGTGTTCTGCCGTCAGATGGCCGTGGACATCCACCGCCACCGTGACAAGTTCGAGGAGGCCGACGTCGAGCTGGCCGTGATCGGCCATGGCTCGCCGGCGCACGCGGCGGACTTCCGCAAGCTGCAGAACGTCGACCTCAAGCTGCTGGTGGATCCGGATCGCAAGGTCTACGACCTGGCCGGCGCGAAGGTGGCGACGCTCAACGAGCTGATCGGCCCGCGCCAGCTCTGGCGAGGGCTGAAGGCCACGGTCGGCTCGCGCCTGAGGCAGGGCAGCATCGCCGTGCACCAGGGGCGGATCATCGGCCACGCGGCCCAGCTCGGCGGGGTGCTGATCATCGCCCCCGACGGCTCGGTGCGGTACGCGCACCTCTCCGAGGAATCGGGCGACAACCCGCCCGCTCGCGAGGTGCTCGCGGCGGCACGGGCGATCCGCCCGCACCTCAACTCGGGCAGCTAGTCAGCGGCGCGTGTCCACGCCGGGGTTGAACAGCGACCCCCCGCGCGACCTGCGGATCAGGTAGACGATGCCGGTGGCGACGGCCACCGCGACGAGGAAGCTCCACGCGTTCCGGCCCGCGATCAGCGAGGTGATGATCCCGCCGACGAACGATCCGGCGAGCCCGATGAGAATCGTCATCCCGATCCCCATCGGATCAGGCCCAGGCAGAGCCAGGCGAGCAAGACCACCGATCACGAGGCCGGTCACGGCAAGCCAGATGAGGAAAGCGAACAACCCCATACGGCAAGGGTAGTTCTTGGTTCTTAGTTCTTAGTCCAGTCACCAGTCACCAGTCACCTAGTGCTCCGCCACGTCGCCGTCGATAGCCAACCCCGCATGAACCCAGCCCACGATTCC
>DASXCV010000291.1:0-6069 GCA_036491015.1 Thermoleophilaceae bacterium
GCGACGGGCGCGCCGGTGAGCAGCGCGCGGGCGTGGAAGCGGGCGAGGAGCCGCGTGCCGAGCGTGCCGACCGCCATCGCCGTGAACATCATCAGGTAGAGGTAGGGGTCCCCCAGCAGCAGCATGTCGCGGATCCGGTCCGGGTCCGTGAACTGGCCCCAGGAGATCAGGAACCCGAAGGCCGCCCCGAGCAGAACGGACGCTCCCCTCACGCGGGCCGTCACGTGATCGCCCTCAGGACGAAGCTGGCCACCACCGCGGTACCCATGAACGTGGCCGTGGCCGCGAAGCTCGCCGGCGAGCCCGCCGAGCAGCCGCCGATGCCGTTGCCGGAGGTGCAGCCTCCAGCGGTCTTCGCCCCGAATCCGATCAACGCCCCCGCCAGGAGGAGCAGCCCCGCGGTGACCATCCCCGCGTGCGGGAACGCGCGGGTGAGCCAGCCGTAGCCATGCGCGACAGTGGAGCGCCCGGCGAGCAGCCGGTAGCCGAGCCCGCCGCCGAGCACGCCGACCAGGAACCAGGCCTTCCAGCCGAGCCGGGCGCTGCGCTGCGTGCCGCGCTCGAGGAACGCGGAGTAGCCCCCGAGCACGCCGATGCGCTCGTTGATCGTCGCGAACAGCGCCACCACCACGAGTCCCACGAGCGGACCGATCAGAAACCAGGCGGGTCGATGCTGAAGTACGTGTGCCATGTGATTGCGCGCCTCCCCAGGCACTATTTTCGATAATATCGGTGGAGAATAGGGCCTCGACCGCAGGGGCGGCCCACGGCAGGGAGTCTGAGCTTGGAGGCAGCTCGAATTCAGCCGCCGCGTGCGCTCGCGCGCCGCCGTCGACGGCGGGCGCCGGCGAACGGCGTGGCCGCGCACGTGCGAAGCATCGGCGGGATGGCCCTGCTCGCCTGGCGCTGCGCGCGGGCGCTCGTCACGCCACCGTTCAGGTGGCGCGGCGAGCTGGCGCGTGCCTCGGCCCGCACCGTGCGGCTCACGCTCCCCGCGATCTCGATCTCGATCGCCGCGTGGGGCTTCTCGGGGCCAGGCCTGCAGGCCGGGAACTTCCTGGTCACCTTCGGCTCGCTCGATCGCTCGGGCGGCTTCATGGTGGTCGCGATCCTGCGCGAGTTCGGCACCTGGGTGACGGCCACAGTCGTGGCCGGAGTGGCGGGAACCATGCTCACCGCGGAGCTCGGCACGCGCAAGACGCGCGGTGAGCTCGACGCGCTGTCCGCGCTCGGCATCGACCCGATTCGCGACATGGTGGCGCCGCGGGTGCTGGCGCTCGGACTCGTGATGATCGGCCTCGACCTCGCGGCGCTCGCGTTCGGCGTCGGCGGCGGCTTCGTGGCCACCGTGTTCGTCCTGCATGGCAACGGCGGCGCATTCGTCAGCTCGTTCTTCGCCAACACCACGTTCGCGGACGTCCTGGCGAGCGTGGTGAAGGTCGCGATCTTCGGGCTCCTGATCGGTGTGATCAGCGCCTACCACGGCCTTGCGGCGGAGGGCGGGCCGGCGGGAGTCGGCCGGGCGGTGAACCGCGGCGTGGTGGCCTGCCTGATCGCGATCTTCTTCGTCAACCTCGTCTACACCCAGTGGTTCCTCGCGGACCAACCGGGTCTGGGGGTGTTCCGGTGAGGCGCCGCGACCCGCTGCCGGCCCCACGCGGCGCGCTGGCCACCGTCGGCGAGACCGCGCAGTTCGGCGCGCGCACCGTGCTCGCGCTCAGGCACGTGGCGCCGTACGCGGCGGAGGCGCTCCGCCAGGGCGCGACCGTCGCGCTCGGGTCGACGATCGTGATCGTCACGATCGCCTGCTTCGCGGGCGCGAGCTGCGGGCTCGAGTCATCCACCCTGGCGCAGGCGTTCGGCACGGCGCCGGTGGCGGCGGGGTTCTCGAGCTGGTGCACGATGCGCGAAGTCGTGCCGTTCGTGTTCGGGTACGTGCTGGCGGCGAAGGTGGGCTGCGGCATGGTGGCCGAGCTGGGCGCGATGCGCGCGGGTGAGGAAGTCGACGCGCTCGAGGCGATGGGCGTGCGCACGCTGCCCTACCTCGCGGGCACGCGCGTGGTGGGCAGCGCGCTCGTCCTGCCGTTCGCCTACGCGCTCGCGCTGGGCGCCTCATACGCCGCCGCGTATCTGATGTCGGTCGTGCGCTTCCGGGACGTCTCGCCCGGCACCTGGAAGCTCTTCTTCTTCATGTGGCAGGACGGGCGCGACCTCCTCTACTCACTGCTCAAGGGGCTCGTGATCACGGCGTTTGTGCTCACGGTGTCCCTCTACCAGGGCTATGCGTCGCGCGAGGCCGATGCCGAGGCCGTCGGGCTCGCCACCGCCCGCTCGATGGCAATCAACGTCGTCGGCGTGACCGTGATCTCGACGGTCGGAACGCTGATCTTCTGGGGCGCCAACCCACGACTGCCGTTCGGCTGATGCGAGCGCCCGCGAAAACCGCCGGCCTGCTCGCGATTCTCGCGCTCGCCGCCGGCGCGCTCCTGCTGTGGTCGCGCGGGCCTGCGCGCTACCACGTGACCGCCGTGTTCGGCGACGTGCGCGGGCTTGTGAAAGGCGCGGACGTGCGCGCGGGCGGGCTCACGGTCGGGCGCGTGGACGCAATCCGGCTCGGTCGGGACGGGCTCCCACGAGTAAGGCTCGCGGTGGACCGCTCGTATCCGCTGCGCCAGGGCGCCCGCGCGGTGCTCCGCGTGGCGTCGATGTCCTCGGAATGGGGTTCCTATGTGTCGCTCACCTCTGGCGGCGGCCGGGTGCTCGCGGACGGCGCCGTGCTCGGCCGTCGCTCCACGAGCTCGCCGGTGCAGGCCGATCAGGCGATCCAGGCGCTCGACCCGCGCACGCGGTCGGAGCTTCACACCGTGCTCGCGCGAGTCGACCAGGGCACCGCGGCGCGCGGGCCCGACATAGCGCGGACGCTGAGCCACGCCGGCCGGGCGCTCGGCCAGGTGGGCGGCCTGGCGGGCGACGTGAGCGCCGACGGCGCCGCGCTCCGCTCGCTCGTGGCGGACACGGGCACGCTGGCCGGCGCAGTGGCCTCGAAGCCCGACCGCCTGGGCGCGTCGGTGGATTCCACCGCGGCTCTCGTGCACATCATTGCCGGGCGGGAGACGGAGCTGCGCGGCACGCTCGCCGCACTGCCCGCGGCGCTCGCCCAGGCGGGGGGCGCGCTGTCCGCCGGGGACCGTGCGATCGTGCCGCTCCGCTCGCTGGCCACCGCCGCGCGGCCAGGACTGCCCCAGCTGGCATCGACCGCGAACGAGCTCCGTCCGCTGGCGCGTGCGGCGCGCCCCACGTTCGAGAACGCCGCCGCGCTTGTGCGCAGAGCGCCCACCGACCTGCGCGCGCTCGCGCCTCTCCTGCGTGACGCCCAGCCGGTGCTCGCCGAGCTCACGCCGACCCTCCGGAAGGCGGGACCGATGCTCGACCAGGCGCGGGTGCGGCTGCCGGACGCGTTCTCGTTCTTCTCGAACTGGGCCGACTTCACGAGCAACTACGACGCGAACGGCCATGCCGCCCGGGTCGGGATCGTGCTCCCGCCGGCCTCCACGCGGAGACTGGCGCCCGATTCGGACGGCGCCGGTCAGCTCGCCCTGCCGTACCTCCGCACCCCGGGCTCGCTCGAGGGCGATCCGTGGTGCGACTACGCAAAGTCGTTCGTCGACGGTGGCAGGGCGGCCGCGGATGCGGAGGGGTGCAGATGACGCGCGCGATCGCCGTGCTGCCGCTCGCCATCCTCGCGGTAGCTGCCGTGCTGTCGCTCCGCAGCGGCGGGCACGGCCTCTACCACGCCGAGTTCAGCGACGCCCGCGGGCTCGTGGCGGGCAACGACGTGCGGGTGGACGGAGCGATCGCGGGCAGGGTGCACTCGATCGAGCTCACGCGTGCCGGCACGGCAGACGTGGCCTTCAGCGTGGATCGGCGGGTTGCGCCGCGGGCGGACGCGGTGGCAGCCATCCGCCCCGTGGACCTGCTTGGCGACAACTACCTCTCGCTCTCTCCCGGCCAATCCAAGGTCGCGCTGCGCGGGGCGATTCCGCGCGAGCGGACGAGCAACGCGCCACGGCTCGACGATGCTCTGCGCACCTTCCAGCCGCCGGTGAGGAGCGGGCTCAAGGCGCTGCTGGTGGAGGGCGGGCTGGCGCTCGACTCGCGCGGCGCAGACCTCGCGCGCGCGGCCACGGAGTTGCGACCCGCGCTTTCGGCCGCCCAGTCGGTGACCGACGAGCTGGGCAGCCAGAACGCGGCGCTGGGCCGCCTGGTGCCGGCCGCCGAGCGCGCCGCGAGCCAGGTGGGCAGTCGCGAACGCGACCTCGGCCCGCTCGTAGACGGTCTGGCGCGGACGCTCGCGGCGAGCAAGAGCGGAGCGGGCTCGCTCGGTCCGGGCCTCGACGGGATGCCGGCGCTGCTCGCGAGGCTGCGCGGAACGAGCGATCGCCTCGCGAGCGCCGCGAGCGCCGCGCGTCCGGTGGCGGCGGCGCTCGACACGAGCGCAGCGTCGCTCTCCGAGGTGGTGGACGGGATGCCGGCGCTCCTCGACCGCGCGCGGGTCACCGCGGTGGGGCTCCAGCCCGCGGTGGGCTCGGCTCGGGAGCTCCTCGGCTCGGCCGCGCCGGCGCTGTCCGAGCTGCGCGCCGCACTGCCGCAGGTCCTCTCCGCGGCACCGAGCATCGACCACCTGATGGCGGAGTTCGACGCCGCCGCGCCCGGCATCTCCAAGGGCTTCTTCGAGAACTTCCCCGACCAGGCGGCCGAGCCCGGCAACCAGCCACTCGACCCGTTCGCCGACCCGCAGCGCGCCTACTGGCGCGGTGCCGCGGTGTTCTCGTGCGAGGCGTTCGGGGTGCCGGTCAAGCCCGGCTGCCTCGACCAGGTGCTCGCCCGGCAGCGCGCGGCCGCGAGGAAGCAGAAGCACGGGTCGCACGTGACCCTGCCGGCGCCGAGGACGCCGAGCCTGCCGAAGACGCCCACTCTGCCCAAGCCGCCGAGCCTGACGAACCCCCTGCCGCAACCACCGAAGGCGCCCGCGCTGCCCGACGCGAACAAGCTCCTCGACTACCTGCTCGGCCCATGACCCCGCGCGTGGATCCAGACCCCGTTTCCCGCGGCGCACGGGCCGACTTCAGGCTGGGGTTGCTCGTGCTCGCCGTGGGTGCGCTGGTGGCGTACCTGTCCACGGTCGCGATCGGCGGCTCGCCGTTCGCCTCGCACTACCGCGTCACGATCCCGCTCGCGGACGGCGGGCCGATCCTCAAGCCCGGCGACGAGGTGCGGCTCGGCGGCGAGCGGGCGGGGGTCGTGCGCTCGGTGCGCCTGGTGGGGCAGCAAGGCCGGGCGACGCTGGAACTCGACAAGGAGAAGCTCGGGCGCGGCGCCGCGGCGGTGGTGCGCCCGCGCGGGATCGCCGGCGCGGTGTACGTGCAGCTCGACCAGGGCGACATGCGCCGGCCGCTTGCGTCCGGCAGCTCGATACCGGCGACCTCCAGCGTGCAGATCTCGGACGTGGTGGCGAGCTTCGGCCGTTCGGCCCGCGCGGCCGTGGCGCGGACGCTCTCGGCTTACGGCGGCGGCGTGGCCGGGCAGGGCACCGACCTCAACCGCTCGCTTGCGCAGACTCCGGAGACGCTCGCCGCGCTCACGCCCGAGCTGCGCTCGCTGAGCAGGCCACCCGGCCAGCTGTCCGGGCTAACGAGCTCCGCAGCCGGCGTGGCGGACGCCTTCGCGCCGGAGAGCAGCGACGACCTCGGCCAGGCCGTGTCCAGCGCGGCCGCCACCTTCAGCGCCACCGGAGCCGCGAGCGCCGGGATCGCCGGCGCGGAGAACGAGCTGCCGGGCCTGGAGCGCCAGAGCGCCGCCACGCTTCCAGCCGCCCAGGGCCTGCTCGCCTCGCTCGGGCCCACCGCGAGGCGGCTCGCACCCGGCGTTCAAGCGCTCGCGCACGCCCTGCCGGACGCCCGCGCGCTCGAGGCGCGCGCGCCGGACCTCGACGCGTTCGCCCGCCTCGCCGCGCAGGCACGGCCGCTGATCGACTCAAGCACTCCGATTGCGACGAGTGCGCGCGGACCG
>DASXCV010000292.1:0-6380 GCA_036491015.1 Thermoleophilaceae bacterium
TGCGCTTAGACTTGGCCGTGCAGCCAACTCGGAGGAGGAGTTAGATGGAAGTTGGGACGATGAACGCCGCGCAGGCCAGCACGGGCTCTCGGACCATGGCCGACCTGATCCCGCTCGCTGGTCGCAAGCACGGCGATCGCCCAGCCATCAAGCACAAGGTCGGCGACGAGTGGGTGGACGTCAGCTACAAGCAGCTGGCGCAGACCGTCAAGCACATCGCGCTAGGGCTGGTCGACCTCGGCATCAGGCCGGGCGACAAGGTCTCGATCCTCAGCAACACCCGCCCCGAGTGGACCTACACCCTCTTCGGCATCCTCGGCTCCGGCGCCACCTGCGTCTCGATCTACCAGACCAACTCGCCGGAGGAGTGCCACTACGTGCTCCACCACTCCGAGTCGCGCGCGGTCTTCGTGGAGGATCAGGAACAGCTGCAGAAGATCCGCCACGTCGAGGCCGAGCTGCCCGAGCTCGAGCTGATCGTCGTGATGGAGCCGAGCGGGGACATCGGCGACGCGATCTCGTTCGAGGACCTGTGCGCCCGCGGCGCGCGGCGCCCGGACTCCGACTACGAGGAGCGTCTCGCCGCCATCGGCGACGACGACATGTGCCTCTACATCTACACCTCGGGCACCACCGGCCCGCCCAAGGGCTGCCTGCTCACGCACGGCAACTACCGCCGCGTCACCGACATGGTGGAGGCGGGGGGCGTCCTGGCCGAGGACGAGGTGATCTATCTCTTCCTGCCGCTCGCGCACGCCTTCGCGCTGCTGATCCAGTTCATCAGCTTCGACATCGGCAGCGCGATCGCCTACTGGGAGAAGGACCCGCAGAAGATCATCCCCAACCTCATGGAGGTCAGGCCGACGTACTTCCCGTCGGTGCCACGAATCTTCGAGAAGATCTACACGCTCGCCAACAGCGTCGGCGACCCGGACGAGATCAAGCGCTACGTCGACGCCGGCTTCAAGGTCCGCCAGCTCGAGGAGCGCGGCGAGCCCATCCCGGCCGACCTGCAGGCGACTTTCGACGAGGGCGAGGAGAAGCTCTTCCAGAACGTGCGCAACATCTTCGGCGGCCGCATCCGGCAGGCCGTGACCGGCGCGGCGCCGATCTCGAAGGAGATCCTCGAGTTCTTCTACGCCTGTGGCGTGCCCGTGATGGAGGGCTACGGCATGACCGAGACCTCCACAGTCGCGAGCTCCAACCGGCCGGACGCGTTCCGCTTCGGCTCGGTGGGCAAGCCGCTGCAGGGCGTCGAGGCGAAGATCGCCGACGACGGCGAGCTGCTCCTGCGCGGCGCGAACATCTTCCAGGGCTACTTCAAGAACGAGGACGCCACGCGCGAGGCGCTGGCCGACGGCTGGCTCCACACGGGCGACCTCGGCTCGATCGACGAGGACGGCTTCATCTACATCACCGGCCGCAAGAAGGACATCATCATCACGGCCGGCGGCAAGAACATCACGCCCGCCAACCTCGAGAACGGCCTCAAGCAGAACCGCTGGATCTCCCAGGCCGTGGTGATCGGCGATCGGCGGCCGTATCTGGTCGCGCTGATCACGCTCGATCCAGAGGAGGTGCCGGCGTTCGCCGAGCAGCACGGGTTACAGCCCGACGACGTGCCCAGCTCCGAGGAGATGCGCGCGGAGGTGCAGGCGGCCGTGGACGGGGTCAACGCGGCGGTGGGCCGCGTCGAGCAGATCAAGAAGTTCACGATCCTCCCGGAGGATCTCTCGCAGCCGACGGGTGAGCTGACGCCTACGCTCAAGGTCAAGCGCAACGTCGTCAACGAGAAGTTCGCGGGAGAGATCGAAGCGCTGTACGCGGGCTAGACGCCGGAGCGAGTTCTCGCTTCGATCTGCCACCCTCAGACAATGGCCAGCAACGACCCAAGCGACACCGGCGGGCTGTTCATCGGGCGCCGCCCGGGCACGGCGCCGCTGCGCTACCGCGGCAAGCCGGTCGAGGCAGGCCAGGGGCGGCGCACCGTCGACCGCCTGCTGTCGGCGCTCCTCCTCACCCTCGAGGGCCTGCTCTGCCTGTCGCTCTGGGGCCCGCAGCCGCTCGGCTGGATGTGGGTGGGCTCGCAGATCGACTACGTCACCGGCTCGGTGTTCCTCGGCATCATCTGCGCGTTTTTCGGCATGATCGCGACGCTGTTCGTCACGGTCGCGCTCGCGCGCCGGGTGGACCACGCGTGGAAGCTCGTCCGCCGCGCGGCCGGCTACGAGCAGAAGAAGGGCGCCCTCGAGCGGATCTTCATCGTCACGGCCGGGATCGCCGTCGTCGGCTTCACGTTCTGGTTCCTGATCATCGCCGGGCCCGGGCCGCAGGTCGCGCCCTCCGCGCCGTAGACGCGGCATGGGGCTGCTCGACTACTACCGGCAGTTCGAGGACATCGATCAGGAGGAGTGGAACGCCGGGCTGCGCGAGCGCCGGGCGAAGGAGAAGGCCACCGCGCTGCAGCGCGTGGTGGTGGTCGACCTGTCCACCACCGAGTGGCCCGACATGCCGAACTCCGAGGTGGTCAACGCCGCGATCGCGCGTGCCCGCGGGCGCGTGAACGGTTACCCCGACCGCCACGCCTCCGGCATCCGCAGCCTGCTCGCCGAGCAGCACGAGGTGGCCGCCGAGCAGATCGTTGTGGGCAACGGCGCCGCCGAGCTGCTCCAGGCGGCCGCGTTCGCCCTGCTCGCGCCGGGCGACGAGCTCGTCACGCCCTGGCCCTCCTACCCGCTCTACCCATTGATGGCCTCGCGCGCCGGCGCGCGGCCCGTGGCCGTGGATCTGGTGTCCGGCCGCGCCGACGCGGGCGCGCTGTTCGACGCGATCACCGACCGCACGCGCGTGCTCGTGCTCTGCAACCCCAACGACCCCACCGGCAGCTACCTCAGCTCCGACGAGGTGCGCCGCCTCGCCGGTGCGCTGCCGGAGCACGTGCAACTGCTCGTGGACGAGGCGTACATCCAGTTCCAGGACGTCGAGGACGAGGATGCCGTGCTTCGCCTCGTGGACGAGCTCCAAAACGTGCTCGTGGTCCGCACCTTCTCGAAGGTCTACGGCATCTCGGGGCTGCGCTGCGGCTACGCCGTGGGAGCCACGGGCGCCACCCGGCTGCTCGACGCCGTCGCGCCGGCGCTCGGCGTGAACGCGCTCACCCAGGCGGCCGTGGAGTATGCGCTGCGCTTCGGCGACGACGAGATCGACCGCCGCCGCAACCTCGTGGTCGAGCAGCGCCGCCGGCTCGAGCGCGCGCTGCACGACCTCCCGGTCGACGCGCCGGAGAGCCAGGCCAACTTCGTCTGGCTCCACGCCACCGGTTTGACCGGCTCCCAGCTGGCCGGCCACCTCAAAAACGAGGGCGTAGAAGTGGCAGCCGGCGGCCCACTCGGAGCAGACGACCACGTACGAGCATCAATCAGAGGCGCCGTAGCGACAGACCGCCTACTGGCCGCGCTGGAAAAACTAAGAACCAGCAACTAGCAACCAGCAACCAGCAACTACTCCGCCTGGCGAAGCAACGCCCCAGTAGTTTGCTCCAGAATCCGCCGCCAGGCCGTAGTCCGCTCCCGCTCCTTCTCGAAGTGCTTCATCACCCGGCGCACGCGCGTGGCGGAGATCTCGATGCCGTGCTTGGCGCAGACCTCGGCGAAGTGGTCGTAGTCCTTGGCGAGCTTGATCGTCACGGACTCGAAGCCGTGACGCGCGATCTCCACCCGCTTCGTGAAGTTCATGACGTTCGTCTCGAACATCAGCTCGTCGTTGGGCTCCGGCTCGATCAGGATGATGTCCACACCCTGGTACTTCTCGGACCACTGCTTCACCGACTCGTGCAGCCGCTGGTGGGTGAGCAGCTTGAACGCCTGGTAGCCGATCTGCGGGAAGCCCATGTCGGTCACGCGCCGGACGCGGCTCCCGAACATCGTGGGGATCATCTTCTGGAAGTCGTTCACGTACGGCACGAGCGGGTTGATCACGATCACGAGCTTCGCGCCGTGCTCGACCGCGACGTCGAGGTTGGTGGTGGAGCGCAGGCCGCCGTCCACGAGGTGGCGGCCCTTCACCTCGACCGGCTTGTAGACCATAGGCAGCGCGGTGCTCGCGGCCACGGCCGTCGGGATCGGCACGTCGTCCCAGCCCTCGGCGCCGAGTACCACCCGCTCGCACGTGTCGAGATCGGTGGCGGGCAGGTACAGCTCGGGGCTGAGCATGCGGAAGTCCGGGGTGCGGTCGAGGTCGCCGAGCACCTCGCCCAGGTAGCGCTCGATCCCAGAGCCGTCGTACAGGCCGGCGGGCAGCCCCTCCGCCAGCCCGACCACGATGTCCATCATCGACACCGAGCGCACGTTGGACGCGAGCGTGCGGGCGATGCCGAGCACCCTGAGCGGCAGCAGGGCGGCGCTCTTCGCGAAGCCGAGGTAGTTGGGCTGCAGCAGGGTGCCGAGGTCGATGTCGCGGAACGGCGTGGGCACCTGCTGGTTGACCACGCGCATCATCTCCTCGGGCGTGACGCCGTTGGCCGCCATGCTCGCGATGAAGGAGCCGGCGCTCGTGCCCACGTACACGTCGAACTGGTTGACGTTGCGGTTGACCGCCAGCAGGTCGAGCGCGCGCAGGGCGCCGATCTCGTAGACGCCGCCCGTGAAGCCGCCGCCGCCCAGCACAAGTGCCGTCTTCGACCGGCTACGCCGAGTCCGCCGACCAGACCGGTTCTGCGCCGGCTTCTCTAACTTGACGACCTTGCCCATAAGCGCCCCTGCACTCGATTATGGCAATGAACCGGCTTACCGCTACCCGGGACGGCTTCGGGGGTTCTTTCCCGTGATGCGGAAACTGGCGCTGCTAGCGGGGGTTTTGGGCCTCCTCCTGATCCCCTCTGCGGCCGGAGCGCAAAGCATCTCCGCGCAGCTGCGGGCCGGAATGCGGGGCGCGGGCGCCCACTCAGGCGCCTATGTACGGGATGCCACGACCGGACAGATGCTGTTCAGCTCGCACTCGAACACGCCGCGGATCCTCGCCTCCAACACCAAGCTGTTCACGAGCAGCGCGATTCTCGCCAAGCTCGGACCGGCCGCCACCTTCCCCACCGAGCTCGAGGGCGACGGCACGACCGACCCCGCCACCGGCGTCTACACCGGCGACATCTACCTGCGCGGCGGCGGCGACCCCACGTTCGGCACGCGCGCCTTCATCAAGAAGTTCTTCGGCGCCGGGGCGAGCATCGAGGACCTGGCGAACGAGCTCGAGGCCACCGGGATCACGGAGATCGACGGCCGGGTGATCGGCGACGAGTCGCGCTTCGATTCGTTGCGCGGCATCCCGGACTCGGGCTTCGGCTTCGACGGCGACCTCGGCGCGGCGCTGAGCGCCCTGACCTTCGATCGCGGCCTCGCGAACATCAAGGGCACGGCGATCCAGCGCAACCCGCCGCTGTTCGCCGCACAGCAGATGGCACGCGCGCTGAAGGCTCGGCACATCCGGATCACCACCAAGTCGGCGGTGGGGAGCGCCCCGGGCGAGGCGAAGGTGCTCGCATCGGTGCAGTCGCCACCGCTCTCCACCGTGCTGAGGCTCCAGAACAAGGAGTCGGACAACTTCTTCGCCGAGACGATGCTCAAGGACCTGGCCTCCGTGAACGGCGCGCAGGGGACGACCGCGCGCGGGGCCGCCGCCGCGGTTCGCTACGCCGCCCGGCTCGGCTCGCGCGTATCGATGGTCGACGGCTCGGGGCTCGACCGGCGCGACCAGGCGGCGCCCAAGGAGGTGGTCGACCTGCTCGAGGGCGAGCGCAAGCGCTCCTCGAACGAGTTCAACGCGCTGCTGAACTCGCTCCCCATCGCAGGACGCGACGGCACGCTCGTCGACCGCATGCGGCGCGGCTCGGCACGCGGCCGCTGCCACGCCAAGACCGGCACGCTCTCCAACGTGAGCACGCTGTCCGGCTATTGCTTCTCCCGCGGCGGGGACGTGCTCGAGTTCTCGCTGCTGATGAACCTCGTGAACGTGAACTCGGCCCACCGGGTGCAGGACCGCATGACGAACACGATCGCCGCCTACGGGGGCACGGGCACCGCCACACGCTCCGCAGCCAAGAAGACCACCCTCGACCTGAACAGCGCGAAGGTCGTCGCGGGCGCGTTCGCGAGCGACTGCGGCGCCTGCATGGACCAGGTGACCGACTGCTCGCGGCTCTCGCCGCGGCGCGTGGACTGCGTGTTCGCCGAGAACGGCAGCTGCGACGGCGTGGTGAGCACGGTGCTGTTCAGCAACGGCTTCCTCTACACCGACACCTATCCGTGCAAGCCGAACCAGCCGCCCACCGCGGCCGCGCAGGTGCAGCAGTCCCGCCCGGGCGGCCACCCCTACCAGCCGCTCTCGCC
>DASXCV010000293.1:0-3431 GCA_036491015.1 Thermoleophilaceae bacterium
ACGATCAAGGCGGCCCGCATGAAGGACGCGGGCGAGCGCTCGGACCTCGAGGCCGGCATGGCCAAGCTGTTCGCCTCAGAGTCGGCCAAGGAGATCGTGGAGGAGGCGCTGCGCATCCACGGCGGCTACGGCTACTCGAAGGAGTACGAGATCGAGCGCCTGTACCGCGACGCGCCGCTGCTGTTGATCGGCGAGGGCACGTCTGAGATTCAGAAGATGGTTATTGGGCGTACGTTGCTCAGGCGGAACAAGATTTAGGTTCTTGGTTCTTGGTTCTTGGTTCTTAGTTCTTAGTTCTTAGTTCGACCACACCGGCGTTGGCGAGGCGCTCTATCTCGGCGTCGTCCAGGCCGAGTTCCTTCAGGACCTCGGCTGTGTGCTGGCCCAGGAGGGGTGGGGCCACGGTCGCTCGGAGGCCCGACTCGACGGTGATCGGGGAGTTGACCAGCTCGACCTCGCCGGCGGTGGGGTGGGGGACTCGCGTGGTGGCTGCCAGGCCTGCTTCGGCCGCCGCCTGTAGGGCGTCCGGCACGCTGCGGATCTTGCCCGCCGGCACGCCCGCGTCCTCGAGCGCCGCGAGCCATTCCTCGGCCGTCTTGGCGGCCAGTCGCTCCTCCAGCAGCGGCACCAGCGTCGCGCGGTTCTCCACGCGCACGGCATTGGTGGCGAAGCGCTCGTCGGTTGCGAGCTCCGGCACGCCTAGCACCTCGCAGAGCTTGGTCCAGAGGCCGTCGTTGGGCGCCGCGATCGCGATCCAGCCGTCGGCCGTGGGGAACGACTGGTAGGGCACGATGTTCGGGTGCGCGTTGCCGTGGCGCTGCGGCTCGCCGCCCGCGACCAGCACGTTCGACGCCACGTTCACGAGCCCCGCCAGGCCGCTGTCGAGCAACGACACCTCGATCTGGTCGCCCTCGCCGCGGTGCACCGCGGCGAGGATCGCCACAGCCGCGTGCAGGCCCGTGAGCACGTCCACCATCGCCACGCCCACCTTCATCGGCTCGCCGTCGGCCGCGCCGGTGATCGACATGATCCCGCTCTCGGCCTGCGCCACGAAGTCGTAGCCGGGCCGCCCCGCCGGCCGCCGCCGCGAGCCGAAGCCGGTGATCGAGCAGTACACGACGCGCGGGTTGCGCTCCGCCACGCTGGCGCGGTCGAGCCCCATGCGCTCGGCGGTGCCGGTCTTGAAGTTCTCGATCACGATGTCGGCGCGCGCGCACAGCTCGAGGGCCAGGCGCCGACCCTCGTCGGTGGAGAGGTCGATCGCGCAGCTGCGCTTGTTGCGGTTCACCGACAGGTAGTAGGCGGCCTCCCCGCCCGCGTACGGCGGACCCCAGCCGCGCGTCTCGTCGCCGCTGCCGGGACGCTCGATCTTCACCACGTCGGCGCCGAGGTCCGCCAGCACCATCGTGCAGTACGGGCCCGCGAGCACGCGCGAGAGGTCCAGCACCCGGAGTCCGTCGAGAGGTGGCATCCCGAGATCATCTAGCATCGGCTCAATGTCGTCGGCTGACACGCGCACCTTGATCGAGCAGGCCGTGGAGCGCTTCGGGGAAGAGGTGCCCGCGCTCAAACAGCTCCGGCTGGTCGTTCGGCTCGAGCTGCGTTCCCACGGCGACGTGCCGATCTGGCGTGTGGAAGTGCCCGGCCCGAAGATCACCAAGGACGTGGCCGGCGACGCTCGGCTCGACGTCTCGGTCGACCGGCCGACCTTCAACCAGCTCGCGGACGAGGGCACCCTGAAGGACTGGGTGGACGCCTACGAGCACGGTCACGTGAAGGTCACCGGCGAGGGCGCCGTGGTGAAGCTGATCGGCAACGTGATCGAGCGCCAGCTCGCCCGCGCTCGCTGAGCGAGCCCTCGAGGTGGCAGCCGGAGACGTGACGGCCGCGTTCGCCGAGGCGGCCGCGGCCGACGGCATCGAACTCGGGCCGACCACCTTCGACTGGCTATGCGAGCAGGGCCACGTCGGACTCGAGCGCGTGGCCAAGGCGCGGCGCGATCCGGCGATCGTCGAGCCGGTGAAGGCGGCGCTCGGCGTGCTCGCGGCGATCTACGCCAGGCTGAAGGGCGACCTGGCCGTGCTCAACTCGTCGCGGGAGAACCTCTACCTGCCGGTGGAGCTGTTCCACGAGCCCACCGGCACCGTAATCGAGGTCGACCCGGTCGAGCACTTCAGCTCGTTCCGCCTCACCGCGCTCGAGCTGTACCCGGCGGACGTGGCGCTCGGCTTCGACATCGACGAGCACAAGGCGCTCTGCCGCGAGCACGCCCGGCAGGCCGACGCCGCGGGCCGCGGCCTGGCCGCCAAGGGCTTCGGCTTCGGCGGCGTGCCGCGCGAGCGCGCCTACCACGACGCCCTCCGCGATCTCGCCACCCCGGCCATGGGCCACCCGCCGCTCGTGCGCGTGACCGCGCTCGACGGCGACGGCGCCGCGGCCTACGGACGCGCCGCGCCCGGCTTTCTGCGCCGCTGAGATGCCGGGCGGTCGTCGTTCTCCGCCACGTTGATCGTCCGGCACGCGCCGCAGCGCACGCGCACCTTGAACGTCATCTGGTCCGGGTGCATGGAGGTGGCGAGCAGGTTGCCGCACTCGACGCACACGTAGTCGTTCGGCCCGTTGCCGCTCCACACCGGGCGCCTGGCATCCTCCTGCAACGCGGTGCCGCCGTCCTTCGGCACCTCGCCCGGCCGGACCTGCTTCATGACGATGGTCGCCATCAGGCCCTACTCACATGTCGGTGAGCTTGGTGGTGAAGTCGGTGATCAGCGCGTCGAGCACGCCGACCATCACGCCCTCGCCCATCGAGGCGGCCTTCCCGGTGATCTGCGCGTGGGTGTGGATGTCCCCGCCGCTGTCGTTGAGCTTGAACTCGACGTCCGCGTTGGCGTGCCCCTGGCCGCCCTTCTCGCGCGACTTCACCACGAGCAGGGCCCGGTGCTCCGCCGCGTCCTTCTCGGCCACTTCGACGGTGCCGGTGAACGTCATCGACATCGCGCCCATCTTGACCTTGATCTCGGCCCTGACCGAGTCGTCGCTCGTCGTCTCCAGCACGGATCCCCCCTCGACGCACGGCACAATGCGCTCGAGATCGATGATCGCGGCGAAGCTGTCGTCGATCGACTTGGTCGTCGTGAAGGTGTGATCGAGGTCTACGGCCATGGACGAGCTCTCCTTGTCAGAACGGTCAGGTCATAACTGAATATAAGCTGCCAGGGGTGCCGATCGAAGGGACTCGTAATTTCGGCCCGGGCAACGCTCGCCTGACGGTGCACACCAAGCGCACGGGCAAGGTGGCCAAGGCCGGCCATGACCTGACCATCGAGGTGACCTCGTGGGAGGGAACGCTCGCGCTCGGCGACCAGCCGAGCCTGTCGCTCGTGGTCGACTCGACATCGTTCAAGGTGCTCGAGGGCAAGGGCGGGATCCAG
>DASXCV010000294.1:0-4653 GCA_036491015.1 Thermoleophilaceae bacterium
GCGGCATGCGCCGCGAGCCACGCGGTGTCACCCGCCAGCGCCAGCTCCCACGCGATCGCGCAGGCAAGCACCACGGCCGGCAGGATCGCGACCAGCTCAACCGTCGCCTGACCGAGCTGTTCGCGGGCAATTCGCATTGCACGACAACGCTGCCGTGCGGCGCGCTACGGCTCCAGACCTAAGCGCTACAGATCAGCAACCGGAACGTAAAAAGTTCAGCTCAACCGGCGAGCCTGCGCCCACGACCAGAACACGCCATAGCCGGCGAGAGCCAGCAGCGCGAGCCACACCACCCGCCCCGACGCGCCCCCGGCCTGCCAGAGCTTCTGGTAACCGGCGAACGTCAGGAAGGCCAGCCCGATCGAGCTGTACAGGACCACCCGGTAGACCAGCTCCATCGACTCGAGCGTCCAGCGGTTCTCGTGGTAGAGCTGCAGCAGGAAGAACCCCAGCGCGACGAGGAAGGCGGCGCCAAGCAGGGTGAGAACCACGTTGACCGTCGGCCCGCCGCCGGGCAGCACAACCAGGGCCAGCGCGATCAGCGCGAGGATCCCGAAGTTGCGCACTTGCCTCACGGGACCCAGCCTAGCCGCGGCCGTCCGCGCGCGACTCGCGGCAGCGCTCCCGCGCCGCATCGATCTCCGCCAGCGCGTCCTCGCGCGGGTACCACCCCTCCACGCGCACGCTCTTCTGCTCGAGGTCCTTGTATACGGAGAAGAAGTGCCCGATCTCGTCGCGCAACTGCTTCGGCAGGTCCTCGAGCACGTCGAGCGTGTTCCACGCCGGGTCGTCGAGCGGGACGCAGAGGATCTTGTCGTCGATCCCCTTGTCGTCCTCCATCTTGAACAGGGCGATCGGCTTGACCGGGATCACGCAGCCGGGGAACGTGGCCTCGGAAACGCACACCATCGCGTCGAGCGGGTCGCCGTCGAGCGCGAGCGTGTCCGGGATGAAGCCGTAGTCGGTCGGATAGACCATCGACGAGAACAGGAAGCGGTCGAGCACGATCGCGCCGGTCGCCATGTCGTACTCGTACTTGTTCCGGCTCCCCTTCGGAATCTCCACGAAGCAGGTGAGAGCGCCTTCCTCCATTCGCCGCGAGGTTACCCGGTAAGGTTCCCCGCCGATGCGACTGCGCGTGTTCGCCATCACCGCTCTGCTGACCGTGAGCAGCCTCGTATTCGCCGCCAGCGCGTTCGCGAGCGACGACGGCCAGGGCCTCTACGGCGAGACGGACGACAAGGTCGTCTCCTTCGTCGGGCTCGGCCTGGTCGTTGGCTTCACGCTGTTCGTGATCCTCGCCAGCGCGCTCCAGGGCGCGCTCGACAGGCGCAAGAGCGAGAAGAAGGCCGCCCAGAAGCGCCAGCTCGCCGGCTGGTAGCCCGGGCCACAGCGCCCGTCCGATGGCGAACGACCCGGTGACCTACGAGCGTCGCGGCGCGGCCGCGGTGCTCACGATCGACCGTCCCCAGCGGCGCAACGCCGTCGACGGTCCCACCGCCGACCTGCTCGCCGAGGGCTATGACCGCTTCGAGGCGGACGACGACGCGCGCGTCCTGATCCTCACCGGCGCGGGCGGCGTGGCGTTCTGCGCGGGCGCGGACCTCAAGTCGATCGACACCCTCGGGCCGCGCCTCGCCGCCTCCGGCGGTCCGCTCGGCTTCACGCGCAGGATCGCGACGAAGCCCACCATCGCCGCCATCTCCGGCTGGTGCCTCGCGGGCGGTCTCGAGCTGGCCCTCTGGTGCGACCTCCGAATCGCGGCCGAGGGCTCGGTGCTCGGCTTCCCCGAGCGGCGCTGGGGCGTGCCGCTGATCGACGGGGGCACCCAGCGGCTGCCGCGCATCGTCGGCCTCGGGCGGGCGCTCGACATGATTCTCACCGGCCGGCTCGTGCCGGCGGACGAGGCGCTCGGGATGGGCCTGCTCAGCGAAATCGTGCCGGGAGGCCGACACGTGGAACGGGCGCTCGAGCTGGCCGAGAACCTCGCCAACTTCCCGCAGGAGACCATGCTCGCCGACCGCCTGGCCGCGCTCGAGGGCATCGGCATGCCGTTCGAGCAGGGGCTCGAGCGCGAGGCCAGAAGCGGCCTGGCGCTCCACGAGATCGCCCAGAAGGGCGCGGCGCGCTTTGCCGGCGGCGAGGGCCGCGGCGGCGCAGGCGCGGGCGCCTAGCCTGGCCTAGGCCGCCGCGGCGGCTCGCTCCACCCCGAGCTTGCCGACGAGCTTCATGGCGCTCGCGGCGAGCGGCGAGATCTGCCGGGCGTCTGGAATCCCGCAGCCGGAACTTCTGGCAGCCGCGGCGCCAGTAGGGGAGAATCCGCGCCAATGGCCCGCACGATCCTGATCGTGGACGACGGCGCAGGCTTCCGCCGCCTCGCCCGCAAGCTGCTCGAATCCGAGGGCTACGAGGTGGTGGGCGAGGCACCGGACGGCGACTCCGCGATGCGCGCGGCGCGTGAGCTCGACCCCGACGTGGTGCTGCTCGACGTGAACCTGCCCGACTGCAACGGCTTTGACCTGGCCCCGAAACTCACCGACGCCCAGCCCGGCGCGGCGATCATCATCACCTCCACGCGGGAGGGCGCCGAGCTCGACGGGCTCGCGCGGCGCAGCGGCGCGCGCGGTTTCCTGCCGAAGGCCGAGCTGTCGGTCGCGGCGATCGGCGAGCTGCTCGCCTAACGGCATGCGCTCTGGTGAGATCGAGTCCCGGCCGGTAGCGCTCGCCGACCGGGCCGTGGCCCGCATCCTCGCCGAGACCACCAGCGACGAGACGATCTATCCGCGGGTGCTCGAGGCGATCGGCCAGACGCTCGACTGGGAGCTCGGGCTGATCTGGGAGGCTGCCCCCGAGGACGGTCCGCTCACGTGCGTCGACGTCTGGTACTCGCCCGCGGCGGGCGACGGCGCCGCGCAGTTCGCCGCGGCGTCGCTGCACACGGTGCTCGCATCCGGGCAGGGCCTCCCGGGGCAGGTGTGGGCCAGCGGCGAGGCGAGCTGGATCGTGGACTTCGCGAGCCACACCGAGTTCCCGCGCGCGGCGCGCGCGGCCGCCACCGGCATGCGCTCCGCGCTCTGCTCGCCCGTGCGCAGCGCCGGCGGCATCCTGGGCGCCATCGAGTTCCTCAGCTCGCGCACCCGCGAGCCCGACGTCGAGCTGCTCGAGGCGATGGCCAGCCTGGGCAGCCAGATCGGCCAGGTGGTGGAGCGGCGGCGCGCGGAGTCGCGCGCGCAGGACGCCGGCGAGCGCCACCGCGCCATCGTGGACGCGGCGCTCGACTGCATCATCACGGTGGATCAGAGCGGCCGCGTGCTCGAGTTCAACCCCGCGGCCGAGCGCACCTTCGGCTACAGCGAGGAGGACGCGATCGGGCGGGACATGGGCGAGCTGATCGTGCCGCCCGCCCTGCGCGAGCGCCACCGGCAGGGCTTTGCCCGCTGCGTGCGCGAGGGGCAGGGCCGGCTCGTGGGCACGCGCATCGAGCTCACCGGCATGCGCGAGGACGGCACCCAGTTCCCGGTCGAGCTGACGATCACCCAGATCGACGTGCCCGGCGCGCCGCGCTTCACCGGCTTCGTCCGCGACATCACCGAGCGGCACGAGGCCGAGGCCGAGCTGAAGGCGTCCCGCACGCGCATCGTGGAGGCGGGCGACGAGGCGCGCCGCCGCATCGAGCGCGACCTGCACGACGGCGCGCAGCAGCGGCTGATCGCGCTGGCCGCGAACCTGGGCCTGACCAAGGCCACCATGGGCGACGTGCCTGAGGCCACCCGGCTGGCCATCGAGCAGGCGCACGAGCAGTCCCTGGCCGCGCTGGCCGACCTGCGCGCGCTGGTCCGCGGCCTGTACCCGGCGGTGCTGGGCCACCGCGGCCTGGACGCGGCCCTGTCCGGACTGGTCGCCCACGCGACGCTCCCGGTCCGGCTGCGGGTCGACGTCGCGCCGCGGTGCGCGCCGGGCATCGAGGCGATCGCCTACTTCACCGTGTCCGAGGCGCTGGCCAACATCGCCAAGCACGCCGGCGCCGGGCACGCCGAGGTAACCCTGCGGCGATCCGGCCAGCGGCTGCTGGTCACCATCACCGACGACGGCCGCGGCGGTGCCAGCATGGACAGCGACGGCAGCGGGCTGCGCGGGCTGGACCAGCGCGCCCGCGCGGTCGACGGCTGGCTGCGGGTCGACAGCCCGGCCGGGGGCCCGACAACTATCACCATGGAGCTGCCGTGCGCGTCGTGATCGCCGAGGACTCAGTGCTGCTGCGGGAGGGCCTGACCCGGCTGGTGGCCGAGGGCGGGTTCGAGGCGGTGGCCGCCGTCGCCGACGCCCGCGAGCTGATGGCCGCCGTGGCGCAGCACCAGCCGGACCTGGTGGTGGCCGACGTGCGGATGCCGCCCACGCACACCGACGAGGGCATCAAGGCCGCGCTGGCGATCCGGCAGGCCTACCCCAGGACGGCCGTGCTGGTGCTGTCGGCGTACGTCGAGGAGAGCTACGCGGCGGACCTGCTGTCGGCCGACACCAGCGGCGTCGGCTACCTGCTCAAGGACCGGATCGTCCAGGTGTCGGACTTCCTGGACGCCCTGCACCGGGTGGCCGCCGGCGGCACCGTGCTGGACCCCGAGGTGGTCGCCCAGCTCATGGCCCGGCGCCGGG
>DASXCV010000295.1:0-5105 GCA_036491015.1 Thermoleophilaceae bacterium
GCCCGGCGAGAAGCTGCTCGTCCGCGGCGGCACCAGCGCGCTCGGCCGTGCCGCGATCGCCGTCGGCTCCTACGAGGGCGCCGAGGTGATCGCCACGAGCCGTGACGCGTCGAGGGCCAGGAGCCTGACGGAGCAGGGAGCCACGCTCGCGCTGCTCGACGACGGAGAGGTCGCGGCGCGCCTGAACGGCGGCGTGGACAAGGTGCTCGAGATCGTCGGCACGAGCACGCTGCGGGACTCGCTCAAGGCGACGAGGATCGGCGGCCGGGTGTGTCACGCCGGCTTCCTCGGCGGCGGCGATCCGCTCGCCGGGTTCGATCCGTTCGGCGACCTCCCAAACCGCGTGCAGCTCAGCTTCTTCGCGAGCCTGCTCTACGGCTCGCCCGGCTACCCGCTCGACGAGATCCCCTTCCAGACCATCGTCGACCGCGTGGAGTCAGGCGACTACAGGTGGACGCCCGCCCACATCTACCGACTGGATCAGATCCAGGAAGCCCATCGCCTCATGGAGTCGGGCAGAGCGGAGGGGAAGATCGTTGTAGAGGTCATAGGGGATAGGTCATAGGTCATAGGGGATAGGGGATAGGGAGGCCAGGCGGTCAGAGGCCGCGGAAAACGCCCCACGGCCTCTGACCTATGCCCTATGACCTAGTGGCGCTTCCGCGTATGCGACAGCGCCTGGACGTTCTTCAACAGTCCGGAAAGCCGCGGAACGCCGAAGCCGGTGGTGTAATCCCACCCGCTCTGCGCCTGGTTGAGGCCGTTTGTGCCGGTGGTGATGTCGTAGAACGACTGGCCGTAGGCCTTCGGGTTCTTGCCGATCGCGTAGATCAGCGGGTTGGCGAAGCCGTAGCCGCGCTTGCCGGGCGAGGTGCCGACGACGCGCGCCCACATGCCGGTCCACAGCGGTGACGACAGCGACGTGCCGCCGCCCTCCGAGTCGGAGCCGTCGGAGACGATCGTGTAGCCGTTCGAGATCACGTCACCCGAGATCGCGGACACGTCGGGCACGCCGCGGCAGAGCTTGCCCGCGTTCGACGAGCCGCCGCCCGAGTCGGCGATGCACGTGCGCGTGAGGTTCGTGACGTGCTGCTGGTACGAGGGCGCGGGGATGAACGGGCTGGCGTTGCCGCCGCCGTGCGTCCACGAGTACTCGAACGTGCGCTGCGCCGGGGTGCCGCCGTCGGTGTAGAGGACGGTGCCGCCGACGCCGACCGTGTACGGCGTGTCGGCCGGGTCTTCGGTGAGCGGCACGACGTAGTTGCCCACGCCGTTCGTGCCCGGGTAGACGACCGTGCACGACGAGCCGGAGTCGCCCGAGGAGGCGAACAGCGTGCGGCCCTCCATCACGGCCTGTTTGAGCAGCTGGGTCTGAGCCGGCTCGGACGAGTTCGACAGCCCCTGGCTGACCGGCAGCGCGCTCGGGTTCTCGTTGCCGTTGAGCGGCGACAGCGACGGGTCGTTGAGCGTCGAGTTGAGCGGCGTGACCTCGCACTCGCCGAGCGATGCGTTCATGATCGGCGGGCCGTGCGGGTCGTTGACCCAGGTCGCCGTGGAGGCGACGAGGTCGGTGTCCGCGAGGGTGGGCGAGAAGTACAGGACCTCCTTCGAGATCCCGGGCGCCATCCCGTTGATGGCCTGCATGTCGATATTCCATTCCTCGTTGCCGCTCGTGTCGGTGAAGCTGCCGTTGGCCGGCGTGTGCACGACCTGCACGGGAAGCTGGCTGAAGTGGTTCTCGGTGTCGAACTGGTGGAGGTCCTTGATCACGCTGTCGGTCGCGCCGTTGCCGAGGATGGCCACGGACACGCCCTTGCCGGTCTCGTTCTTCGGCTGCTGGTAGACCGACCACAGGTCCTGCGGCGTCTGGGCGCCGATGTTGGGCGCGCCGGTGGCTGCCGGAACGGCGCCGCGGAGCGCGCCCTCCTGGGACATCGTGTGGAAGCGTTGGAACGTATTCAGCCCTAGCACCTGAAGCACGTGCAGCTTGGCCGGCACCTTGGGCGCTGTGGCATTGGCCATGAAGCGCGCGCCCTTGAACGAGTAGACGTCGAGCTGCGTGCCGAGCAGCCGGTCGACTTGGGACACGGTGCCGGAGGCGAGGAAGTAGTCGCGCGCGCCGGAGACGTAGTCCACGTGCAGGCCGCGCGAGGCGAGCCAGCCGCGGACGGCCGCGGCGTTCGCCTTCGACACGGCGAAGTGCTGGGCGTAGGTCTTCGGCGTGAAGAAGCGGTGGAACTCCGCACTGTTGGGGCTGTAGAGCGAGCGCAGCGCCGAGTCCTCGGCGGCCTGGTGCGGGTGCGCGACCACGAAGCCGATCCGCATCCGCTGCCCGGCGGGCGCGGGGCTCGCGGGAGTGGCGTTGCCGAGCGACTGCAGCACGTTGCCGGTGAGGGTCTGGATTCCGTTCTGGAGGTTCGGGAGCTGGACGCTCACCTGCGCCGAGCTCGATGCCGTCGTCCCGGCGGCGATCGCGAACAGCGCGGCGCCGGCCGCAAGCAGCCTCGTCAGCTTCATGCTTCCCCTGCCTTTCATCGGTGTGGGCTCTTCAGGGCGCCGCCTCCCAGGCAACCTCCCCATGCGCGAGAAGGTACCCATATTCGGGCATCCCCACGCCGGTTAGGGCTCTATGGTGCGCCCATGAGAGGAGTGGTGGCAGGCGGTCATCCGCTCACCGCGGAGGCCGGCGCGCGCGTGCTGCGCGAGGGCGGCAACGCCGTTGACGCGGCGGTGGCGGCGTCGCTGATGTCGTTCGCCGCGGAGTCGCCGCTCACCGGTCCGGGCGCGGGCGGGTTCATGCTCATCCACACCGCCGACGGGCACGACCATCTGCTCGACTTCTTCGTGGCAGCGCCGGGCAAGGGGCTCGCCACGATCGACCCGGCGCCACTCACCCCCGCCAAGATCTGGTGGAACGAGGACTCGTTCCAGCTCTTCCACACCGGTGCGTCGTCGTGCGGGGTGTACGGGAATCCGAAGGGGCTGAGCGAGGCGCTCGCGCGTTTCGGGACGATGCCGATGTCGGAGCTCGTGGGCGAGCCCGCCCGCGCGGCGCGCGAGGGAGTACCGGTGAGCGACGCGCACGAGTATCTCTACAAGATCCTCGATCCGCTGCTTGCCGCGGAGCCGGAGGGGCGGGCGGTCTACAACCCGGACGGACGCCCGGCGCGCGCGGGGGAGAAGCTCCGTTTCCCCGAGCTGGGCGACCTGCTCGAGCGGCTCGGCCAGGAGGGGCCGGACTTCCTCTACACGGGCGACGTGGCAGCCGCGGTGAGCGACTGGGTCCTCGAGCGCGGCGGTTTGATCACGCGCGAGGACATGGCGTCCTACGAGGTGATCGAACGCGAGCCGGCGCGCGCCCGCTACCGCGGCCGCGAGGTGATCACCAACCCGCCGCCGTCGTCCGGGGGCATCCTGATCGCCTACGCGCTCGACCTGCTCGAGCGGCTCGACCGCCCGGCCGATCTGCGCGCCCTCGTGCAGGTGATGGACGAGGCCAACCGCGCGCGCACGGAGGAGTTCGTCGACTCGCTGCACTCCGAGGGGTTCATGGATCGCTTTCTCTCACGCGAGGCGATCGACTCAGCTGCCGGCGGGGTCGCGTCTCGGCTCGGCTCCACCACGCACATCGCCGTGCTCGACGAGGAGGGCGGCTGCGCGAGCCTCACATGCTCGAACGGCTCGTCGTCCGGGCTGATCGTGCCGGGCACCGGCATGCACCTGAACAACATGCTCGGCGAGGCCGACCTCAACCCGCACGGTTACCACAAGCACCCGCCGGGCAGGCGGATCCCCAGCATGATGGCGCCGACCGTGGTGCTCACCGACGGGAAGCCCGAGGTGGCGCTCGGGTCGGCGGGGTCGAACCGGATCCGTTCGGCGATCCTCCAGACGATCATCCGCGTGGTCGACGACGGGATGACCGCGAGCGAGGCGGTGAACAGCCCGCGCGTGCACTGCGAGGGGAGCACGGTGGACGCCGAGCCGGGCATCGACGAGGCGCAGCTCGGGGCGCTCGAGGGCGACGACTGGCAGATCACGCGCTGGGTGGAGCGCAATCTCTACTTCGGCGGCGTACAGGCCGTTGCGCGCGATCCCGAGAGCGGCGAGCTGTCAGGCGGCGGGGACCCGCGCCGTGGTGGCGCGTCGGTGCTCGTCGGCTGAACTGGCCGGACAGCCAACCGCAAATTGCGGGCTTTCCACCCATCTGGGGGTGTGCGTGACTCCGCAATTACGGAAGACTTGACCGCTGATTGGCCCATGGCAGGCCCCCCGACTGGGAGGAGGGGACGAATGCGCCCGCGTCTCCGTCCGCTGGATGGCTCGTTTCTGCGAGTCGAAACACCCAACGCCCATATGCACGTGGGGTGGAGCGCTGTTTTCGAGCCCCACCCCACACGTGACAGACCCGACCTCAGCTCGCTGCGCGAGAGCATTCTCGGTCGCCTGCAGCTGGCGCCGCGCTTCCGCCAGCGGCTTGCCTTCCCGCCGCCCGGCTTCGGCGAGCCGTTCTGGGTGGACGACGCGAGCTTCGACATCTCACGCCACGTGCTTGCGCTCTCGGGGTATGACGAGCCGCTGAGCCTCGCGAGCTTCACGTCCCTCACGGACGCAGCCTTCTCCGTCCCACTCGATCGCAAGCGGCCGCTGTGGCAGGTGCTGCTCGCGCCGCGGCTCGAGGACGGCAGCGTGGGGATGGTCGCGAAGCTCCATCACGCGATGGCGGACGGGCTTGCGGCGGTGGACTTCGCCGTGCTCCTGTTCGACTCGAGCCCCGACCCGGTGCATGCCGAACCCGGCGAGGAGTGGATCCCCACGCCGGAGCCCGGACGGATCGAGCTGGCCGCGGAGGCCGCCGCCGGCTGGGCGGGCGACATGGTCGGCGTGGCCCGGCGGGCGGGCGAGTTCGCGCTCTCGCCGCGGCGCCAGGCGACCAAGCTCGCGGAGACGGTCACGCGCGTGGCCACGGTGGTGCGCGAAGACATGCTCAGCTCGGCGCCGGCGTCGTCGGTGAACGTGCCTATCGGCCCGCAGCGCACGCTGGTGCGCCACCGGGCGGACATGTCGGCGATCCGCCGCGCCTGCCGCAGGCCGCGCATCGCCGG
>DASXCV010000296.1:0-9916 GCA_036491015.1 Thermoleophilaceae bacterium
AGCGGAGACGGCCTGATCCCCGACTAGTCGGAAATCAGGGGATAGGAATAGGGAATAGGGGATAGGGCCGGCGGGGGCGACATCCCTTATTGATGTCGTTGCCGAATGCAACGACCTTGCCCTTTGGATGGCTCTGTAGAGCCGAACGGCCGATAACGATCGTTGCGTTTCGCAACGATCCGCAGAAGGACATCGCCATGCCGCGCGCCGGTGCAGTCAGGCGGGAGGAGCCGGGGGCCACGCGTTGCCGGCTGCCCGGCCAGGGCCCCCAGTCCTATTCCCTATGACCTATGACCTATGACCCATGACCTATGACGTATCCCCTGTCGTTTTCTGGACGCCTTTAGATTTCCCGCGCCGCCGTCCTTGACGTCGCGTCTACCTTGGATTCATGGGACGTCTTGTTGCCTGCCGTTACGCCGACTCCGCGGATGCTGTCGTGGCGTGGGAGCGGTTGTCTGAGCATTTCGCGCTCGAGCGGGCTGCCGGGATCGCGACGATGCGCTGCATCGGGACGAGCGATGCCGGCGAGACGCACATGGTGGTGGCTGCCGCGCTCAGCCACGAGGACTTCGAGGTGGTCGAGCTTGGGCCGTGGGGCGACGACGGGGAGCGCTGCGAGGAGGAGATCCCCGAGCTGATCGCGGAGCGCCTCTACGCGCGTGCCGCGCGCAACGCCTCGGCGCTCGCGCGCGAGGGCCACTCGGGCACCTTCACGACTCGCCGCCCGGAGGGCTCGCGGCTCGTGTTCGACTCCGCCGGCGGGTACGGCCCGGAGCGCCGCCTCTACGGCTAGGTGGTCGGCTGGGCCTCGGCGCCCGACGTGCCGGTCGAGGGGGTCGTCGCCGGGGTGGAGCTGTCGCTCGGGGAGTCCGTCGGTGTGCTCGGCGCGGTGGTCGTCGGCTCGGTCTGCGTCTTCGGAGTGGCCGGCACCGTCTTGGTGGGAGTGCGCGACGCCACGTGCTTGGTCGTCGCAGGATGGCGCTTGACCACCTTGTGAACCTCGGCCGCGGGCGAGGGATACGCGCTCGGGGCAGAGGCGGTGACCGGCACCTGCTCGCTAACCGTCCTGATCCTCACGACGCGCTCGACGCGCACCGGCTTGACCACGCGCACCACGCGCGTGACCCGCATGATCTTGGCGGCGGGAGTGGGCGGCCCGCTCGGGATGTGTCGCGCCACGCCCAGCGCGATCAGCGCGAACGGGAGGGTGAGGGCGAGGACGGCGAGCGCCGCCCGACGTCCCATCCGCCGCGTGGGCGAGTGGTGGTCGAGCAGCGCTCGCTTTGCCTCAAACCGCTGGGAGAGCCGCTCCCCGCGGTGGGTGCTCCAAAGAGCAAGCTCGAACGGCGTCAGCGTTACGAGGAGCAGCTCGAAGACAAGGGTCCAGATGATGCCGCGTCCAAGCCACGTGGTTACCGACTGCGTGGGGAAAAACAGCGGCCACCACAGCAGGACAACGCCTGCGGATAGACCTCCTGCAAGTAGCTTCGAGCCGAGTTGCCGCACGCCCGAGTCTTCGGCATGACCTCACGAATCCTTAGTTGGCTTGATGTTCTGATTCAGACGGAACAGATTCGTCGGGTCGTAGCGGTCCTTCAGAGCCTGGAGACGGTCGTACTTGTCCTGTCCGTACGCCTCCGTCACCCGGTTGTCGCCCTGGCTCATGAAGTTGGTGTAGACGCCGTCGGCCGTGTACGGCTCGATCGCGTCGTAGCACCCGCGTGCCCACTCCACGGCCTGGTCGAACCCCGACGAATCCGGGGTGCGGCCGAGCACGTTGAGCACGAATTCCGCGCTGCGATTGCCGAACGCGCTGTCCGCGTCGGCCACGTCCCGCACCGCGCCACCGAAGTGGTGGACGTGGATCTCGGACATGGGCGAGTTGACCTCGCCGTAGTGGTTCACGACGGCTTCGATCGCCTGGTCGGAGATCTCGTCCATGTAGCCGGCCTTGAAGTAGTTGCTTCCGCCGGCCGGATAGAGAGCGTCGAGCAGGCTCTGCATCGCCACGTAGGGGATCGGGCCCATCAGGTCAGCCACCGGGTCGCCGAGCTCACGCATCGGAGCGAGCACCCGCTCGCCCTCGGCCACGGGGCCGGAATACACGCCCACGAGCACGCAGACGGGCTTGCCGTGGATCTCCTCCGGCAGGAACGGCGCCGGCGGAGCGGTGGCGAGGTTGAGCAGCGTGGTGGCCTCGTTGGGCAGGCCCTGGGTGAACTCGCGGTAGAACTGGAGCATCTCCGCCGCCCGCTCGCCGGCGTAGAACACCGGGCCGGCCATGAGCACGGGTCCGACCTGGTGCAGCCGGTACTCGAAGTTCGTGGCCACGCCGAAGTTGCCGCCACCTCCGCGGAGGCCCCAGAACAGCTCCGGGTTCTCGGACGCGCTCGCGTGCACGAGCTCGCCCTCGGCGGTCACGATGTCGGCCGAGAGCAGGTTGTCGCAGGTGAGCCCGTGGGCGCGCATAAGCCAGCCGATGCCGCCGCCGAGCGTGAAGCCCGCGATGCCGGTGGTGGAGATCAGGCCGCCGGTGGTGGCCAGCCCGAACGCTTGGGTCTCGTGGTCGAACTCGGACCACGTGAGCCCGGCCTGGGCCTGGGCAGTCTGCGAAGCGGGGTCTACGCGCACGCCCTTCATGCCGCCGAGGTCGATCACGATGCCGCCGTCGTTCGTGGAGAAGCCGGGCAGGCTGTGCTTGCCGCCGCGCACCGAGACGAGCAGGTCCTGGCTGCGCGCGAACTCGACGGCGTGCCGCACGTCCGCCACGCCCGCGCAGCGCACGATCGCCGCCGGATGCTTGTCGATCGCGCCGTTCCAGATGGCGCGTGCCTCGTCGTAGCCCGCGTCGGCCGGGCGAATCAGCTCGCCGCGCAGTGACTCCTCGAGCTCCTGCAGCGATGCCTCGCCGACGACTTGGGTTCCTGAGTCTTGAATGGCCATAGGGGGAGTCCTCCTTCGGGGATTGCCGGGCAACCTATGGAGGGGCGCTTAGCTCGCTCTTAGCGGCCCCTTAATCCGCTCCAGGCCTGTGGAATCGCCCAATCGCTCGAACATGCCGCGGGCGGTTTCGCGCCTGCGGGCGGCCTCCGCCGGCTCGTCGAGCTCGTCGAGCGTGTCCGCCAGCACCACGCAGATCCAGCCGGTCGCGCGGGCCAGGTCCTGGCGCTCCCAGAACGGCAGCGCCTGCTCGAGCAGCCGGCGCCCGTCCTCGAGGTTGCCGAGCGACAGCTCGAGGTTGGCCGTGTTGAGCCACGCGCCGCCCTGGCCCGGGCCGTCGTCGGTGCGCTCGAACAGGCCGCGGCTCTCCGCCAGCCGCAGCCGCCCCTCCTCGACGTCGCCGGCGGCGCCTGCGAGCAGGCCGAGGTTGCTGAGCGTGACGCCGGTGCCGCGGCGGTCGCCCAGCTCGCGCCTGATCGCGAGCGCCTCCTCGAGCCACTCGCGCGCGAGCCCGTGGTCGCCGACCGTGCGCCCGAGGTTGCCGAGCGAGTTCAGCGCCAGCGCGATGCCGGGCGCATCCGCCTGCTCGCGGAACAGCGCTAGCCCGCGATCGAGCTTGTCGCGCGCGGCGCCCGGATCGCCCATGCTGCGGTGCACGTAGGCGTGGTTGCAGAGCACGTAGCCGAGCGCGAGCCGGGCGGGCACGGGCCTGAACAGCAGCAGCGTCTCCTCGAAGAACAGGCGCGGCCGCTCGCCCGGGTGATCGTGCACCGCGAGGCCCATCGTCGTGGCCGGGAAGGCGTTGCCCTGCTCTCCCTGCACGTGTTCGAGCAGCTCGGCCGCCTGGGCCAGCAGCGGATCGGCGGCGGCGTAGCGGCTGCCGGCGCAGTCGAGCAGCGCCTGCGCGTGGGCGAGCGAGGCGGACAGGAAGCGGTCGCCGGTGCGCGTGGCGATGACGAGCGCCTCGTCGAAGTTCCGCTGCGAGGCATCCGGGTCGATCGTGTAGAGGTAGTGGCCCATCTGGATGAGGCCCTCTGCCGTGCGACGCTCGTTGAGGAGGCTGCGCCGGATGTCGATCGCCTCCTCGCCGTAGCCGCGGTAGGGGGGCGCGTCGCCGAGCCGTACATGGAGCGCCACGAGCGCCAGCAGGCCGTCCGCGCGCAGCTCGCTCGGCTCCGGGTTCCCGGCGAGCGCCGCCTCGAGCGTGCGGGCGCCCTCGGCAAAGTGGGAGCGGGCCAGCCACCAGGGCCACAACGTCACGGCAAGCCGCAGCGCCACCGTCGGGTAGCCGCGCAGCGCGGTGGCGAGCGCCGAGCGCAGGTTGTCGTGCTCGGCGTCCAGGCGCTCCGGCACGCCGCCGGTGGCCGCCTGGCCGAGCGGGGGCACCTGCTCGGCGGCGAAGGCGTCGTACCAGTCGAGGTGCCTGCGCTCGAGCTCTGGACGCTCCCCGGCCTCGTCCAGCCGCTCGCCGGCGTACTGGCGCACGGTCTCGAGCAGCCGGTAGCGCGCCTCGCCCGCGTGATGGTCCACGGCCACGAGCGACTTGTCCACCAGGCGGTCGAGCAGGTCGAGCACCTGCAGCCGGTCGAGATCGTCCGACTCGCAGATCCCCTCGGCGGCGTCGAGCGCGAAGCTCGCGGCGAACGCGGCGAGGCGGCGGAAGAGCGCGCGCTCCTCCTGCGTGAGGAGGTCGTGACTCCACTCGAGCGTTGCCCGCAGCGTCTGCTGCCGCGTGAGCGCCGTGCGGCTACCTGCTGCCAGGAGCCCGAGCGAGTCGCCGAGGCGCTCGGCGATCTGAACCGGCGTGAGCACCCGCGCGCGGGCGGCGGCCAGCTCGAGCGCGAGGGGCATGCCATCGAGGCGCACGCAGATCTCCGCGATCGCGTGCGTGTTGTCGCCGCCCGGCTCGAAGCCCGGCGCGCTCACCGCCGCGCGCTCGCAGAACAGGCGCCCCGCCTCGCAGCGCAGCAGGTCCTCCGCGGTGAGCTCCTCCCTCGGGTCGGGGAGGGACATCGACGGCACGCGCCAGGCCAGCTCGCCCGGCACATGGAGCGGCTCGCGGCTGGTGGCGAGCACCGTCAGCTCGGGACAGGAGCGCAGCAGCTCGAGCGCGAGCCGCGCGCACGAGTCGATCAGGTGCTCGCAGTTGTCGAGCACGAGCAGCAGCTTGCGCGCCGCGAGCTGGAGTGCGAGCGCGGTCGCGGGCGGCTGGCCCGCCCGCAGCTGGAGCCCGAGCTCCTGTGCCACCGCGTCGGGCACGAGCGACTGGTCCGCGAGCGGCGCCAGGTCCACGAGCCAGACGCCGTCCGGGAAGTTCCGCAGCCGCCCTGACGCGGCCTCGATCGCGAGGCGGGTCTTGCCGCAGCCGCCCGGACCGGTGAGCGTGACGAGCCGGCTGCGGTCGAGCAGCCGCCACACCTCGTCGAGCGCGCGCTCGCGGCCCACGAAGCTGGTGAGCCTGAGCGGCAGGTTGTGGCGGCCGGCGGGCGACGCCGCGCGGGGCGCGCGCTCCGCCTCTTCGTCCTCGGCGGCACCGCCCGGCGCGCCGAAGCTGCCGCTGAGGATCGACTGGTAGAGCCGGCGCGTCTCGGCGTCGGGCACGTCCTCGAACTCGCGCCGGAGCGCCTGGCGCAGCCGCTGGTACTGCGCGAGCGCCTGCTGCCTGCGCCCGCTCAGCGCGAACAGCGTCATCAGCCGCCGGTGCGCCTCCTCGTGGAGCGGGTCCTCCACAAGGGCGCGCTGGAGCCAGCGCACGGCGGCCGCGTCATCCCCGCCCTCGCGCTCGAGCGCCGACAGCTCGAGCAGTAGTGCGATGCACTGCTCGCGCAGCGACTCGCGGCGGGTCGAGCACCACTCCTCGTAGCGGTCCTCCGGCAGCAACTCGCCCGCGTACAGCCCCACGGCCGCCTCGCAGAGCGCCTTGTTCCCCGCGCCGCGCGCCTCGGCCGCCACCTGCTCGAAGTCCTCGACGTCCACGCTCACGTCGTTCAGCAGCAGAGCGTCGTCGCGCAGCTCGAGCACGGCCGCGCCGTCGAGCCCCGCTGTCTCGAGCGCGCGCCGCGCCACGTACAGCGCCTGGTGCAGGTTGTTCGTGGCGGCCGCCGCGTCGCGGTCAGGCCACAGCAGTTCGCCGGCGCGCTCGCGGTGCAGCCGGTGCTCGGGCGCCAGCGCGAGCAGCTTGACGAGGCTCTTGGCCTTGCGCAGCCGCCACGCGCCCTCGCTTACGACGGCCTCGTCCGCCGCGGCGGTGAAGCCGCCCAGGAGCGAGATCCGTAGCGGCGCTTGCATGGCTCAACGAGCCTAAACCGGCTCTCCGGCCGGGTGCAACCTACGGGTTAGAGCGGGATCTCCCACAGCGGGAACCAACGAGCCAGGTCCTCCTCCATCGGCAGCTCCCCGCCGAGCTGCGCCTTCAGTCGCAGCGCGTGCTCCACGTCCTGGTCCTTCGCGCCGGTCGGAACGAAGGGGTAGTAGGCGCCGCGCTTGAAGTTGTAGATGAAGTAGATCGGCTTGCCGCCGTCCTCGAACGCGAACACGGCGCACAGGATGCGGTCGCCGTAACCGGCGGTCTCGAGGTTGCTCGACACGACGTTCAGCGCCACCACGAGGTCCTCGAAGTCGGAGTCGCGCAGGATCACCCACTGGTACTCGTAGGCGTCCTTGCTCGTCTCGACCTTGGTGCCGGTGTCCGCCGCGGCGCTGCGGAGCAGCTCGTCGGTCTCCTTCACGATCGACTCGAAGTCGGTGGTCGGGAGCGACTGGAACACGATGCCGGCCGCGTTCCGGTGCTTGAGGCCCATGCCGGTCTCGAGCGTGATGTACGCGGTGCTCATCGCGAACAGCCGGTCGCGGGCGGGCTGCTTGAGCTTGGTCCGCCCGAGGATCGAGTCGAACAGTCCCAAGTGGCTAGGCGGCGATGGCCCCGCCCTGAAGCTGGCGCTCGTACTCCTGGAGGCGCGCGATGCGGGCCTCCATCGGCGGGTGCGTGGCGAACAGGGTGGCGGCTGACTTCTTCACGCTCGTGGGGATGATGAAGAACGCGTTCATCCCGCTGACCTGGCGCAGGTCCTGGTCCGGCACCCGCTGCATCGCGCCGGACAGCTTCATCAGCGCCGACGACAGCGCGCTCGGGCGGCCGGTGATGATCGCCGAGCCGCGGTCGGCGCCGAACTCGCGATAGCGCGACAGCGCGAGCATCAGGAAGAACGAGATCACGTAGACCGCGAACGACACGAGCAGCACGACCGCGAAGCCGGGGCCGTCGTTGTCGTCGTTGCCGCCGAAGCCTCCGCCGAAGAAGAAGCCGAACTGGGTGATCATCGCGGCGACCGAGGCAAAGAAGCTCGCCATCGTCATCACGAGCACGTCGCGGTTCTTCACGTGCGTGAGCTCATGCGCCATCACGCCCTCGAGCTCGTGCGGCTCGAGGATGTTCATGATGCCGGTGGTCGCGCAGACCACGGCGTTCTTCTGCGAGCGGCCCATCGCGAAGGCGTTGGGCATCGGGTTGTCGGCCACGGCGATCTTGGGCTTGGGCAGGTCCGCCTGGATGCACAGCCGCTCGATCATCGCGTGCAGCCCCGGTGCCTGCTCGGGTGTGACGATCTTCGCGCCCATCGCCCGCATCGCCAGCTTGTCCGAGAGGAAGAGCTGCGCGAGCGACAGACCGCCGATCGCGATGACCATGATGCCGATGCCGGCACCCGCGGCCAGCAGCACGGCGATGAAGACCACGTAGAGGGCCCCGAGCAGGAACATCGTGAGGAGCATCCGGGCCTGGAGGCCGGGATCGCGCCCGAACTTGTCGCGTTGGCGAGCCATGGTCTGTCCGATTCTAGACACGCGCCACGCGGGCGGGCGGGAGCCTTAGGCGATCCTTAGGCACCGTCCTTGCAAGACCTGTTGCAAGCGGCAGGAAAACGGCCCCAGGCGTCCTCCAGGCCGGAGGGCCCGTGATAAGGTCGCCGCCGTTCCCACGCAGAATTCCCCTGCATAACGCGGGGAAACGCGATGAGAAAGAGTTTTTGGGTCTCCATCACCCTGGCCCTCGGGGCCTTCCTCCTGCTGCCCATGCCGGGGTTGTCCGAGTCCCTGAACTCGCGCATCCAGCACCAGCAGAACAAGATCGCCTCGAAGCAGCATCACGAGGGGGTTCTGACCACCACGATCTCGAGCTTCGACGATCGGATCCGGGGTCTCCAGGGCAATATCCGCGGCCTCCAGCAGCGCGAGGAGAAGATCCAGGGAACGCTCGACCAGAAGCGCGCGGAGCTCGCGGCGGTGCAGAACAAGCTCCAGGTGGCGCGCGACCGGCTCGCCCGGCTGCGCGCCCGGCTTGCGCTCGGAATGAAGCAGCTTGCCGCGCGCCTCGTTGACGAGTACGAGTCGGACCAGCCCGACATGGTCACCGTGATCCTCGAGTCGCACGGCTTCGACGACCTGCTCACGAAGGCCGACTTCATGCAGCGCATCTCGCGCCAGGACCAGCAGGTGGTGGCCGTGGTGAAGGTGCTGAAGGCGCAGACCACCAAGCAGGCGAACGAGCTCGCCGCCCTCGAGCAGCAGGCGCAGGACGCGGCCAACGCGATCGCAGCCCAGCGCGACGCGGTGGCGGCGTCGAAGGGCAAGCTCGTGGGCACCCGCGACGCGCTCCAGCGGGCGCGCGACGGCCGCCAGGTGGTGCTCTCCCGGGTCCGTTCGAGCCGCGTGCACGCGCAGGAGGACCTCCACGCGATGCTCGCTCAGCAGCAGCGGATCCAGAACCAGCTTCAGAACTCGGTGCCGAGCGGCCCGATCCGGCACGGCTCCGGCCAGCTGATCTGGCCGGTGAACGGGCCGATCACCTCGCCGTTCTGCGAGCGCCGCCCGTGGGAGGCCTGCCACCCGGGCATCGACATCGGGGTGCCGAGCGGCACGCCGATCCACGCCGCAGACGGCGGCCGCGTGAGCATCGCAGGCTGGGTGAGCGGCTACGGCAACTACACCTGCATCCAGCACACCGCCACGCTCTCCACCTGTTACGGCCACCAGTCGCGGATCGAGGTGAGCGTGGGCCAGTCCGTCACGCAGGGCCAGGTGATCGGGCTGACCGGCTGCACCGGCCTCTGCTTCGGGCCGCACCTCCACTTCGAGGTGCGCATCAACGGCTCGGTCGTCAACCCCTTGAACTACTTGTAGTCGCGGGCGAGGAGCATTGCATTTTTCGGTGGAAGACTAGAAATCGCCCGAAAGGGGGATTGGAGCCCCAGGAGCCCCAGGCCGTTCACGGGGCTTTCGCGAGCAACCGCGACCCCAACGCGAGTTGAGAGCCACACGGGCCTACATCACCGGTTTTGGAACCACGGGGCTGCTCCTAGGCGCAGCCTTCATGACGCTGTTCGTGATGAGCGCCTACGTCGCGTTCAACGGCTTCCCCGGGCAGGACGTGGAGAGCCCGATCGGCAACCTCGTGCTGCAGGAGCAGCCGGCTCCGGTGAACGTCCCGGCGCAGCCGGCTCAGGTGCAGGTGCAGGGCGCCACGCGCACCACCGGCGCCGGTCACCATGGCCGGATCGCGGCCAAGCGCGCGGCCGGTCCGAGCGCCAGCACCGGCCCGGTGGTCAAGCGCCGGCTGCCGGCCGCCACGCCCGGCTCGCAGACTCCTGACAGTGCGACCCAGACGGCCGCCCCGGCCACGGGTTCCGCCGGCGGCCAGTCCCTGCCGGGCGCGCCGCAGGTGCCCACGGACGTGCTGCCGCAGCTGCCGAAGGTGAGCCTCCCCGCGCTTCAGGCGCCGTCGCAGTCCTCGCCGCCGGTTGACGCGAACGGCGTCACGAACGCCGTGTCCGGTCTGCTAAGCGGCTAGTCAGCCCAGCTCGCCGCGGACCGCGCGGGCGATGAACTTGACCGTCTCCGCCTGGATCTCGCCGTCGTGCTGGAGCGAGCGGTGGTGGCCGCCCGGCAGGAGCAGCAGCCGCTTGGGGCGCCCGGCGGC
>DASXCV010000297.1:0-7885 GCA_036491015.1 Thermoleophilaceae bacterium
TCGGCCCACGCGCGCACCACGCCGGTGCCGCCGCCGTGGCGGACGCTGTTGCTCGCCAGCTCGTTCACGGCCAGCACGAGGTCGTCGCGGCGCGAGCGGCCGATTCCGGCCTCGGCGGCGTTCAGCGCCACGAAGCCGCGCACGGTGTCGAGGCTCGACACGTCGAATGCAAGTGCGGCCGCGTCGGCAGGTGCATCGGGCAGGGGCTTGGCGAACGGCGCGGCCGCCGCCTGCACGCCCTCATAAGCCGGGCAGTCGCGGAAGCGGCCGTCCTCGACCACGATCGGGTGACTGCGCAGCGCCTCCTCCACAACAGCCGCGGCGAGCGCCTGCTCGTCGTAGGGGCAGAGAAGGTCCATCGGCGCGACGCCGTCGAACGCGACGTTCAGGAGCTCCTCGTGGTGCTGGCACTCCACCAGCTCGTCGGGCGTCCGGTCGGCCCAGATCGGCTCGCCGATGCCGCGCAGCCGCTTGCCGGGCTGCGCGTGCCCGGTCACGAAGTCGCGCCAGGCGGGGATGATGCGCGCCGGGTTGGCGCCCACCTCGGCCATGTCGGCGAAGTGGACCTCGCGCGCGTCGGAGCCGAGCGCCTCGCGCAGCATCTCGGTCTTGCGCCCGGGCACCATCACGAGCACCGGCTCGCCGGTCTCGATGCCGTCCCTGACGAACGGGACCAGGCCGTCCACGTAGCCCGCCTCGTCGCCATAGAAGAGCGCGGCGTGCCGGAAGTGGGGGTCGTGGCTGTGAGAAGCCATCTGCGATCAGCGCCTCGAGAGTCCTGGACGGGGTGGCGACGCACGTCGCCAAAAGTCCTTCTACCCGGTTTGAACGCGAAAGAGACCGGTTTTGGACAAATTTGGACACCCAACGCGTACGCCCCGCCCGCCTGCTCAGCGGGCGGGGCGAGTCACCGGGATCTCGGGCTAGGCGCGATCACGGCGAATCCTGAGGCGCAGTGCGCGCCTACGGCTGCCGCGGCGCGTCCGCTCCTCGCGGATCACGGGTGCGTCCGGTCGTGCCGAGGACGCCAGGCTGCAGCTGATATCGCGCACGAACAGGGCTGAGATCGGGTCATTCATGGACGTCTCCCATCGGGGTAACGGGCACGACGAATACTGGACTAAGGATCTGGCTCCGCCATCTGGCAAATGGAGCCTCTTAGGCCTTAGGACCCCTTAGTTGGCAACCTGACAGCGATGAACGTGAATGTGCTCTTGATCAGCGGGAGCCTGCGCGCGCAGTCGACCAACAGCGCGGCGCTCCGTACCGCCGTGGAGCTCGCCGCGGACGGGATGACCACGACCCTGTACGACGGCTTGGGCGAGCTGCCGCACTTCAATCCCGACGACGACGCCGAGGCCGTGGTCCCGCAGCCCGCCGTGGCCGAGCTGCGGCGCGCCGTGGCGGACGCCGACGCCATCCTCATCTGCACGCCCGAGTATGCCGGCGCGCTGCCGGGCGCGCTCAAGAACCTGCTCGAGTGGACCATCGGCGACGCCGGCACCCACCAGAAGCCGATCGGCTGGATCAACGTGTCCGGCCCGGCCGCGCCGACCGGCGGGGCGGACGCGCACGACTCGCTGCGCAAGGTGCTCCAGTACGCGCACGCCGACATCGTGGACGCGGCCTGCGTGCGCGTGCCGCTCGAGCGCGGCATGGTGGGCGACGACGGGCTGGTGAGCGACGAGCAGGCGCGCGCCGGCATCGCCCGTGCGCTCGAGGAGCTTGCGCGGCACGTTGCCGCGCGGGGAGTATCCGCCGATGCGTGAGGAGCTCACCGAGCTGCTGGCCGACCTCGTCTCGATCGACTCGGTGAACCCCTCGCTCGTGCCCGGCGGCGCGGGGGAGAGCGAGATAGCGACCTTCATCGCCAACTGGGCGGACTCGAACGGCCTCGAGGCGGAGCTCCTGCGGGACACGCCCGGGCGGCCGACCGCGCTCGTGCGCGCGAACGGGACGGGCGGCGGGCGCACGCTGCTCCTGTGCGGGCACATCGACACCGTGAACGTGGAGGGCATGGCCGACGCCCACACGCCCCACGTGGAGGGCGACCGCCTGTACGGCCGCGGCGCCTACGACATGAAGGCCGGCGTGGCCGCCGCGCTGATCGCCTGCCGCGACGCCGCCGGGCTGAAGCTGGCCGGCGACGTGGTGGTGGCCGCCGTGGCCGACGAGGAGCACGCGAGCCTCGGCGTGCAGGAGGCGCTGCGTGCGCTCAGCGCCGACGCCGCGATCGTCACCGAGCCCACCGAGCTCGAGGTGGCGGTCGCCCACAAGGGCTTCATCTGGGCGGAGCTCGAGGTCAAGGGGCGGGCGGCGCACGGCTCGCGCCCGCACCTCGGCGTCGACGCGATCGTGAAGGCGGGGCCGGTGCTCACCGCGATCGGCGAGCTCGACCGCGCGCTCGCGGCGCGCGAGCACCCGCTCGTGGGCCGCGGGTCGATCCACGCGTCGACGATCGCGGGCGGCGTCGAGCTGTCGAGCTACCCGGCCGAGTGCACGATCGGGATCGAGCGCCGCACGATCCCGGGGGAGACCGCGGCCGATGTCGAGGCGGAGCTGGAGGCGCTGCTCGAGCGCTGCCGCGCGGCCGATCCCGAGCTCGTGGTGGAGAAGCGGATGGGGCTCGTGCGCGAGCCGTTCGAGGTGGAGCGCGACGCCGAGATCGTCACGGCCGTCGTGGCCGCTGCCGCCGAGAACGCCGGCGGCGACCACCCCGTCGGCGGAGCCAGCTACTGGGCCGACTCCGCCTTCATCGCCGCCGCCGGCATCCCGACGGTCCTGTACGGGCCGGTGGGCGAAGGCGCCCACGCTCAGGTGGAGTGGGTGAGCCTCGCCGCTACCGACTCCGTTGCCCGCACGCTCGTGGGCGTGGCCTCTCGCTTCTGCGGGTAGGTCTCGCGCCCGTCAGCTCGTCTCCAACGAGGGCTCGAGGCCCGGGCCGGCAACCTGTCCGCCGTCGCCGCCCTCCTCCTGCGCCTCGCCGCGGGTGTTCGTCGCCCGCAGCGCGATCAGCGCGGCTCCGGCCAGGAAGATCGCGGCCACCACGAGTGCCCGGTGGAAGCCGGCGTCGAGCGCGTGCAGGCGCGGCGTGCCGTCGGCCAGCAGGTGCTGCGTGTGCGAGGTGGCGATCGCGGTGAAGATCGCCAGGCCGAGCGCGCCGCCCACCTGCTGCGACGCGTTCAACAGCGAGGCCGCGAGCCCCGCCTTGTCGGACGGCACGCCGGCGTTGGCCGCCGTGGTGACCGCGACGAACACGGAGCCGAGCCCGAGGGACATCACGATCGCCCCCGGCAGGATGGCGCTCGCGTAGGAGCCGCCGATCGGCACGCTCGCGAGGAGATAGATGCCCACCGCTGCGATCAGCGACCCGGCCACGATCACCGGACGCGTGCCGATCCGCGGGATCAGCTGCGCCGTCGCGCCGGCCGCGACGATCACGCCGACGCACACCGGGACGTCCGCCACGCCCGTCTGGATCGGCGAGTAGCCGAGCACCGACTGCATGTAGAAGGTCAGGAAGAAGAACATCGCGAGGAAGCCCGCCACGCCGATCAGCATCGTCACGTCGGCCGCCGCCAGCCCCTTGATGCGGAGGATCGAGAGCGGCATCAGTGGATTGCGGTTGCACTGCTCGTTCACCACGAACGCGAACAGCAGGGCGCCCGCCGCGGCCAGCATCCCGACGGTCCGGGCCGTTCCCCAGCCCACGTCCGGAGCCTTCACCAGCGTGTAGACGAGCAGCAGCATCCCGCCGGTCGCGAGGATCGCCCCGAGCGTGTCGAAGTTGGCGAGCGCCGCGCTCCGGACCCGCTCGCCCGGGATCAGCCGGAAGATCGCGATCAGCACGCCGACGCACACCGGCAGGTTCACCCACAGCACCCAGCGCCAGCCGGGGCCTTCGGTGAGCAGGCCGCCGGCGAGCACCCCCACGGCCGACGCGAGGCCGGCCACGCCGCCCCACACGCCGAGCGCGGTGGTGCGGTCCGAGCCCTCCTTGAACGTCGTCGTGAGGATCGACAGGGCGGCGGGCAGCATCATCGAAGCGCCCACGCCCTGCGCCATGCGCGCGCCGATCAGCATGCCGGAGCTCCCCGCCAGCCCGCCGGTGAGCGAAGCGAGCGAGAACACCACCGTTCCCGCCACGAGCACGCGACGGCGGCCGAGCAGATCCGCGGCGCGTCCGCCCAGCAGCATCAGGCCGCCGTAGGTGAGCAGGTAGCCGCTCGGCACCCACTGCAGGTCCTGGATCGAGAAGCCCAGGTCGCGCCGGATCGAGGGCAGAGCGACGTTGACGATCGACGCGTCGATGAAGTCGAGAAACGCGACCGCGCACAGGAGCGCCAGCAGGAGCTTGCCGTGGCGGGTCGCGAGCATGGACTGCTGAGGGGTTGTTGCCACCATTGGGGCCTCCGGGGAGTTCGTTGTGTTCGTCCCCCTTGACGGATCGCGACGCGAATCTGTGACGCCGTCACATCTCGGCCGCGCGGAACGTCATCCACATGACGGCAGCGACCGGAAGGACTCGACCGATGGATCAGAAGACCTGGCAGGTAGAGCAGTTCGAGCGGCAGCGGCCGCAGCTCCAGGCCGTGGCCTACCGGATGCTCGGCTCGGTGACCGAGGCCGAGGACGCGGTTCAGGAGACGTGGCTGCGCCTCAACCGCTCTCACGGCGACGGCATCGCGAACGTCGGCGGCTGGCTGACCACGGTGGTGGGCCGCGTGTGCATCGACATGCTGCGCTCCCGCCGCTCGCGCCGCGAGGAGCTCGTGGGCAGCTGGATGCCGGAGCCGATCGTGAGCGTGGACGAGCGGCTCGATCCCGAGCAGGAGGCGCTGCTCGCGGACGCCGTGGGGATCGCGCTGCTCGTGGTGCTCGAGTCGCTCACGCCGTCAGAGCGCCTCGCGTTCGTGCTGCACGACATGTTCGCCGTGCCGTTCAGCGAGATCGCGCCGATCGTCGACCGCACGCCCGACGCCACCCGTCAGCTCGCCAGCCGAGCGCGCCGGCGGGTCCGCGGCGCGGCCCCCGCGCCGGACGCCGACGTGAGGAAGCAGCGGGAGGTGGTGGACGCGTTCCTCGCGGCCACCCGCACGGGCGACTTCGACGCCCTGGTGGCCCTGCTCGACCCGGACGTGGTGTACCGCGCCGATGGCGGCCCTGCTGCGGGTCGCGAGCTGCGCGGGGTGGACGCGGTGTCGAGCTACGTGCTCACGAATGGCCCGCGCTTCGCCCCGTACTGCACGCCCGCGCTCGTGAACGGCGGCGCCGGCTTCGTGGTCAAGCGGCCGACGGGCCAGCGCGCCGTCGCCGGCCTGACGGTCGTGGGCGGCCGCATCACCGAGATCGACCTGATCATCGACCCGGAGAAGCTGCGCGCGATCGAGCTGCGGGACTAGCGGCTAGGCGTCCGGCCAGGGACTGTCGGATCGCACGCCGTCGCCCTCCTCGGGCTTCGGGCCGCCGACCGCGATCACGTCGAGCCCGTCCGGACCCGCCTCGAAGGCGCGAATCACCTCGGGGGCCACGCGGATCACGTCCCACTGGCGCACGTCGTGCACCTCGTCGTCGAGCCGCACCCGTCCCGAGCCGGCGGCGATCACGTACGCCTCCTCCTGCTCGCGGTGGCTGTGACCGCCCGGGTTGCGCATGTTCGGGGCGTAGCGGAAGTGGCTCACACCGAGGTCGCGCGAGCCGATGTGCTTACGGCTGAAGCGCGCCTCCATGCCTTCCACCCGTCCTCCGACGGAGTCGTCCAGCTCAAGCAGGTTGACGATTGCGTAGTCGGCCACGAAGGCTCCTTTCGGCGAAGGCTTACCGAAGATAAGGTAGCTCGCCGCGCAAGGTTCTAGGCTGCCCGCTCGCCGAGGTCGGGCGCCTCGGCCATTTCCTCGAACAGCGCGCAGAGCCGGTCGAGCACGGCGGCGGCCGTGAGCAGGTCGGCGTGGCCGACCTCCGCGAGCGCGCGCTGCCAGCGGGGCTCGATCTGGGCGCGGCGCTCCTCCACCAGCGCCTCGCCGCGCGCGGTGAGCGCGCTCAGCACGATGCGCTTGTCGGTGGTCGAGCGCTTGCGCTCCACGAGGCCTGCCGCCGCGAGGTGGTCGAGCATCTGGGTGACGCTGGCGGGGGAGAGGTCGGCGATCACGGCGAGCTCGCCCGCCGGCAGCTCGCCGCCGTGAGCCAGGCCGAACAGCAGGCCGTACTGCGCGTAGCTCAGCTCGCCGGCGCGGTGCGTCTCGCGCCCGCGCAGCCTCCGCACGGACGCCATCGCCGCCTTGAACGAGCGCCCGAGCTCCTCGAGCGCCTCGGCTCGGCCGGCGTTTGCCCGCTTCGTCATGCCGCCACCGCCTCTGCCATCACCTCGGCCGGCGTATTCGGATCCGCCTTCTGCGCCCGGGCGGCGCGCTCCGCGCGCACGAGGATGATGCAGGGCACGATCGCGAGGGCGGTGAGCCCGCCCGCGAACCAGAACGCGGTGCCATAGGCGTTCGCCTGGGCCGCGAGCGTGTGGGCGCCCACGAGCGCGCGCTGGAGCACCACAGCCAGCACCGCCGTGCCGATCGAGCCGCCAACGCGCTGCAGCACGTTCAGCTGTGGCGTGGCGTGCGGAAGCTCCGACCGCTTTAGCGCGGCGAACGCGGCGGCCATCGCCGGCATGAACGCGAAGCCCACGCCGGCGCCGCGCAGGAACATCGCGACGGACAGCCAGGCGATCGGCGTGTGCGCCCCGATCATGCCGAACGGGATCGTCATGACCGCCGTCAGCGTGACGCCGAAGAGCGCCAGCGGCCCGCCGCCCAGGCGGTCGGTGAGCTTGCCAGCGAGCGGCATCACGAGTGCCATGCCGAGGCCCATCGGCGCGGTGAGGAGGCCGGTGTCGACCACGCTCTCGTGGCGGATCTGCTGCCAGTAGAGCGGCAGCAGGATCATCGAGCCGAACAGCGCGGCGCCAAGGCAGAACATCGTGAACGACGCGGATGCGAAAGTTGCCCGGCGGTAGAGGCGCATGTCGAGCAGCGGGAAGCGGGTGCGCAGCGCGTGCCAGACGAAGGTGCCGACGAGCGCGAGGCCGAGCAGCGCGGGCCCGATCACACGCGGGCTTGTGACGCCGCCGGTCACGCCGATCTCCGCGAGCCCGTAGGTGAGCAGGGGGAGGCCGGTGGCCATCAGCAGGAAGCCGAGCACGTCGAGTGGATCCGCCTTCGTCCGCTCGACGTTCGGCAGGATCCGCAGCGCCGCGATCACCGCGATCGCGCCGATCGGCACGTTCACGTAGAAGATCCAGCGCCAGCTCGCGTTCTCCAGGATCAGGCCGCCGATGGTGGGGCCGAGGATCGGTGCGAGCATCGCCGGCACGGCCACGATGCTCATCACGCGGCCCATCCGCTGGGGCCCGGCCGCCTCCGCCATCATCAGCTGGCCGATCGGGAGGATCATGCCGCCGCCCACGCCCTGGAGCACGCGGAAGACGATCAGCTCGTTGGTGGAGGTGGCGAACCCGCAGAGCGCGGAGCCCGCGGTGAAGAGCACGAGCGAGACGATGTACACGCGCTTTGCCCCGAAGCGGCGCGCGGCCCAGCCGGTCACCGGGATCACCGCGGCGAGCGACAGCATGTAGCCGGTCACGACCCACTGGATGTTCGCCACGGTGTCGTGCAGCTCGCGCCCGAGCGTGGCGAGCGCGACGTTGACGATCGTGGTGTCGAGGATCGACATGATCGAGCCGATGATCACGACGGCGCTGATGCGCCAGACGTAGGCGTCGATCTTGTCCGCGGTTGCTGTCATCCAGAGGTTCCTTCCGGGGCGGAGGGGTCGCCCAGCGGGGTCAAAGGCCAAAAGTCAGGAACCTAAAGGTTAGGAACCGAAGGACTTTGCGTCA
>DASXCV010000298.1:0-9283 GCA_036491015.1 Thermoleophilaceae bacterium
TGGTCGGCGTGCGACGTGAGCGCGGACGGAAAGCGTCTTGTCGGCGACCCCTCCATTACCCATAGATACCGAAAACCGGCCCTAAGCAGTCCGGCGGTACCAGCGGGGCGAGGTGGTGGGAGGTGGCTCGAGGCCTGCGCGCGCCACCAGCACAGTGGGTGCGGCCACCTCGATTTGGCGCGCAAGTGCTTGCCCGAACTCGTCGCCGAGGCCGTCCACGGTCTCGGCCTGGATGCCGAACGAGCGTGCCATCGCCTCGAAGTCCGGCGTGGTCAGGTCGACTCCGAAGGTGGGCTCGCCGCGGTGGCGCTGGTCGAAGCGGAGCATCCCGTAGCCGCCGTCGTCCACGATCACCGCCGTCAGAGGGATCTGCTCCTGCGCGACGGTCGCCAGCTCGCCGCAGGCGTAGAGGAAGCCGCCGTCGCCCGACACGCTCACCACCGGCCCCTGGCCGGCCAGCGCCGAGCCGATCGACAGCGGGAAGCCGTAGCCGAGCGTGCCCCAGCCCATCGGGTAGGCGAAGTGGCGCGGGACCGACACGGGTAGGAGCGCGCCGAGCCAGTAGCCCGCGATGCACATGTCGGCCACCACCACGGCGTCGGCGGGCACGGCCTGCTCGAACACGGACAGGAAGCGCATCTCGTCCGGATGCTCGCGCCGAAGCTCCCCAAGCGCCTGTTCGCGAATGGCGGCCAGCCGCTCCCGCACGGCCTCCACGTCACCTTTCATCGCAAGCCGTTCAGCAAGAGCACCGCCAACCGCAGCGGCATCCCCGACCAGCACCAGCTCCGGCTCGTAGCTCTTCGCGGCATCCGCCGCGTCCACGTTGATCGCCACCAGGTGCCGCGGCGGCGGCATCGCCCAGTTCTGGGTCATCATCCCGTCGAAGTCCGTGCCGATCGCGAGCACGGCGTCGGCCTCGTCCCACAGCCGCCCTGCCGCCGGCAGGTGCGGTGGCAGCCCGACAGCGCACGGATGCGACGCGCCGAGGAGCCCGCGCGCCATGTACGTGGTGAACACAGGCGCCCCCAGCCGCTCGGCCAGCGCGCCCACCTGCGCGCCGGCGCCCGAGCGCAGCGCGCCGCCGCCCGCCCACACGAGCGGCCGCTCCGCCGCGCCAAGGATCGACGCCGCCCGATCGAGTTCGGTGTCGTCGGGGAACGGCAGCGGCGATACCGAGTCACCGCCAGCCGGCGGGGGAGCCTCCCCGGAGGCCGACAACACATCGGTGGGCACCTCCACGTACACGGGCCTGCTCGGTGCCGCCATGGCCGTTTGCACCGCACACCGGATCTCGGAGCCCAACATTCCCGGATCGGCGACCTTCAACGTCGCCTTCGTCACCGGCTTGAACATCGCCTCCTGATCCGAGGCCTCGTGCAGCGCGCCCCGGTGCACGCCGGGACGCCGGATCGACGCCGGGATGTCCGTGGCGATCACCACCACCGGCGACCCCGACGCCCACGCCTCGCCGAGCGCCCCCAGGGTGTTGGCCGCCCCCGGGCCCGTGGTGGTGATGGCCACCCCGACCGAGCCCGACGCCCGCGCATAGCCGTCCGCGGCGTAGACCGCGGTCTGCTCGTGGCGAACCCCGATCAGGCGGATCGACGAGCCGTCGAGCGCCTTCCACGCCGCGAGGTTGTGGACCCCGGGCAGCCCGAAGCACACCTTCACGCCAGCGGACTCGAGGCCGCCCACCAGCAGCTCTGCGCCGGTCGCGCTCACCCTGGCTTTGTACAGGTCAGGCGATGCGGGCGTCGTGAACGGCTTCGCCCTGGAGCTCCAGGACAAGCGCGCCCACGACCGCGGGGTCGAACTGGCTGCCGGCCCCGGAGCGCAATTCCGCAAGCGCGGCGTCCAGGGTCATCGCCGGACGGTAAGGCCGGTTCGACACCATCGCGTCGTAGGCGTCGCACACGCAGATCACGCGGGCGCCCAGGGGGATCGACACGCCGGCCAGCCCGTCCGGGTAGCCGTCTCCGTCCCAGCGCTCGTGCGACCAGCGCACCAGCTGATGCACCTTGCCGAAGCGGGCGATGCGCTCCACCATCAGCGCGCCCACCACGGTGTGCTGCTTGATCTCGTCGAACTCCGAGTCGGTGAGCGGGCCGGGCTTGTTCAGCACCTCGCACCGGATCTCGATCTTGCCGACGTCGTGGAGCAGCGCGCCCCAGCGCAGCGTGCGCAGCTCGGGCCCGCCCATCCCCAGCCGTGCGCCCACGCGCTCGGCCAGCTCCGCCACCGATTGGGCGTGCTCTGCCGTACCTGAATGCGCGCGCGCAAGCGCCTCGGACAGGGCGAGGAGGCGTGTCACGCCGCATACCTTCCACGTGGTACTTGCGGGTCCTCTAACGGGGCAGGTCGAACTCCACGCGGGCTCCGCCCTCAGGCGATTCGCCGGCGCGGATGTGCCCGCCGTGCGCCAGGACGAGCGCGCGTGCGATCGCGAGCCCCAGGCCGCTGCCGCCGGTCGTGCGGGCGCGCGAGATGTCGGTGCGGTGGAAGCGGTCGAAGATGCGGTCGCGCTGGCCGGGCGGGATGCCCGGGCCGTTGTCTTCCACCGCGAAGCGCACGTAGCGGCCGTTCGACGTCGCCGACAGCCGCACGAGGCCGCCCTCCGGCGTGTGCGCGACGGCGTTCTGCGCGAGGTTGTGGATTACCTGCGCGAGCCGGTCGGGATCCGCCTCGATCATCACGTCACTCACCTGACCGAGCTCGAAGTCGCGATCCGCGGTGAGGCTGAGCGCGTTGAAGAGGTCGTTCACGTAGTCGCGCACGTCGATCGGGCGCCGGTCGAGCGGGCTGCCCTCCTCCGTCTTGGCGAGCATCAGGAGGTCGTCCACGAGGCGCTCCATGCGCTCGGTCTCGGCGCTCACGAGGCGGGTGACCCGCATCACGTCGGCATGCGACACGTCGGGCTGGCGGGCGAGCACCTCGAGCTGGCCGCGCACCACCGTCAGCGGGGTGCGCAGCTCGTGCGACGCGTCGGATACGAACGCGCGCTGGCGCGCGAATGCGTCGTCGAGGCGGTTGAGCATGTTGTCGAACGACTCGGCGAGCACGCGGATCTCGTCGCTCGAGTTCTCCTGCCCGATGCGGTGGGAGAGGTCGCCGGCGTTCACCGCCGCCGCCGTGCCCGCCATGCGGCGCAGCGGCCGCGCCACGCGCGATGCGAGCAGATAGCCGGTGACCACGGCGGCGAGCAGGGCGAACAGGCCCGCGAGCAGGAACGTGCGCGCCACGCCGTGCTGCGCCCTCACCACGGGCGCGAGCGGCTCGCCCACTCCGAGGAGCGCCACCGTCCGGCCGTCGCGTTCCACGCGCTTCACGTACACGCGCAACCCGCCCAGGTCGATCGCATTCACCGTCGTGAAGCCCACCGGCGCGCTCCGGAGCGTGCGGGCCGCCGCTGCCTCGGCGCGTCGCGTGGGGAGCGACTCGGGCTCGGTGTCGAGCGTGTTCTGCACCCCGAGCAGGTCGGGCTCGTTCGTCACGACCCTGCCGTCGGCCAGTCGCGCGTACAGGAGCTGGGACGACGAGTGGAACGGCTGGTGCGTGACGTAGCGGTTGATCGCCTCCATCAGCTCGGACTGCTCGGCGTTGCCGGGCAGGGCCGCGGCGAACGCGCCGGACTGCGCGACCAGGTCGCGATCGAGCTCGTTACGAAGCTGCTGGCCGGTGCCGCGGTAGATCGCCGCGAAGCTCGCCGCGACCACCAGCACGAGGATCACCGCGATCCAGAGCGTGAGGCGGGCGCGCAGCCCGCGCGGGAATCGGAATCTACTCACGGTCGACAAGGCGATACCCGACCGAGCGCAAAGTCTCGATCGGGGCCGGTCCACCATACGCCGCCAGCTTGCGGCGCAGGTAACCGACGTAGACCTCGACCACATTCGTTCCCGGGTCGAAGTCGTATCCCCAGACGGCGCTCAGGATCTGCTGCTTGGAAAGCACCTGACCAGGGTGACGCATGAAGTAGGCGAGCAACTCGAACTCGCGGGCGGAGAGCGTGATCGGCATGCCGCCGCGCTCGACCCGCCGGGTGAGGAAGTCGAGCCGGATCCCGGCCACCGACAGCTCGGTGGCGCGGCCCTGCTCGGGGCTGCGCAGATGCGCCCTCACGCGCGCGGCCAGCTCGTCGAACGAGAACGGCTTTGTGACGTAGTCGTTCGCCCCACTGTCGAGCGCGCTGACCTTGTCCTCCACCTCGCCGCGTGCCGTGAGCATGATCACCGGCAGCGCCGGCTTGCGCGTGCGGATCGTGTCGAGCACGTCCATGCCGTCGCGCTCCGGGAGCATGGTGTCGAGGATCACCAGATCGATCTCGCCCGACAGCGCCCGCCGCTCACCTTCCATGCCGTCGTGCGCGCAGTCCACGGAGTAACCCTCGGCCTGGAGCCCGCGGCGCAAAAAGTCCGCGATCGCCGGCTCGTCCTCGACCACAAGGATGCGCACGGGCGTGATGGTACGCCCGTGCGCTAAGGGATTTCTAAGTCTCGCTAGAGCGTGAACAGCTCGTCCAGCGGGGTGTGCTCGGGTCTGGGCGTTTCCAGGGGATTCTCCGACTCCGCCCAGCGCAGCCATTTGTCGCAGGCAGCCACCTGCTGGCCTGCCTGGCGCAGCCGCATGTAGGCGCCGAGCTCGCAGCTCGTGCCCAGCGCGGCCTCGTAGCGTTCGCGTGCGCGATCGCGTTCGGCGAAGGCGGTTGCGAGTCGTTCTCTTGCGTGCACGAGCTCATCAGAGGTCGTGCCTCGATCCTCGATCGTCAGGGCCATGATCTTCTCCTCCCACTGGAGATGCCGGGAATGGGACGGGGGAGAGGTACCGGCTCCGCGCCCGGGCCCTGGGCAGGGGAGGGCGTCTCGAAGGCCCGGACGCGGGGGGAGATACCGCCGGTCACAAAAGGTTCCAGACGGGCCATAAAGCAGGCGTAAACGGGTCGTGAGGATTCGGTTAAAGCGCGGCGTTACACCGATTGGTGGAGAATGCCCGACATGAGGGAGGGCGCAGTTTCGGACCGCGCGTCGACAAACGGCGCGGGAACGGTGAGCGAGGTGGCCGGCGTGGCCGCGCGGCTCGCCGGCGCGCTGACAAGCGAATTCCAGCGCCGCATCCCGCGCGCGGACCTCGACGAGCGCGATCCGGACTACATCCGCGACACCCTGCCGCGGCTGTGGCTGATGGCCACTCTCTGGTTCCGCGGGCGCGTGCGCGGGCTCGAGAACATCCCGGAGGACGGACCGGTGCTGCTGGTGGGCAACCACTCGGGCGGCAACGTCACGCCGGACACGATCGTGTTCACGCTCGCCTTCGCCACCTACTTCGGCGTCGAGCGGCGCTTCTTCCAGCTCGCCCACAACCTCGTCCTCACGATGCCCGGGCTCGGCTACCTGCGCAAGTACGGCACCGTGGCGGCGTCGCCGGACAACGCGGAGAAGGCGCTCGCCTCGGGCGCCGCGCTGCTCGTCTACCCAGGCGGCGACTACGAGGTGCACCGGCCCTCGTGGGAGTCGGCCAAGGTCGACTTCGGCGGGCGCAAGGGCTTCATCCGGCTCGCGCTCGCGAAGGACGTGCCGATCGTGCCCGTCGTGTCGATCGGCGGGCAGGAGACCGCGCTCTTCCTGACGCGCGGCGGCTGGCTGGCCCGTCTGCTGCTGCTCGACCGGATCTTCCGCCTCAAGGTGCTGCCGATCTCGCTGGCCGTCCCGTGGGGCCTCAACGTCGGCGACATGCTCGGGCACCTGCCGCTGCCGGCCAAGATCTCGGTGGAGGTGCTGCCGCCGATCCACCTGCGCAAGGAGTTCGGCCGCAATCCCGACGTCGACGAGATCTACGACGAGGTGATGGCCCGCATGCAGACCGCCCTCGACACGCTCTCCGCAGAACGCAGGCTCCCGGTGATCGGCTGATGCGGATCGAGCAATCGATCGACGTCAACGCCACGCCGGAGGAGATCTGGCCGCTCATCTCGGAGGCGGACGGACTGGCGAAGGTGCTCGCCGGCGTGACTCGCTGGGAGGTGGAGGGGCGGCGCAAGAGCGGCCTGGGGACGCGCTACAAGATGCTGATGGAGGTGGGCTCCGCGCAGATCGGCGGCCTGATCGAGGTGGTGGAGTACCACGAGTGCCTGGACCTGGCCTGGACCAGCATCACCGGCATCGATCAGCGCGGCCGCTGGCGGCTGCGCGAGCAGCCGGACGGCTCGACGCGGGTGACGCTGCGGCTCAGCTATCACTCACCGGGAACTTTCTTCGCCCCGCTCACCGATCAGATCTCGTCGCGGATCGTGCGAGGCAACATCAAGGAGTCGTTGGAGCGGCTCCGGGCAGAACTGGAGGGGGAGACCTTGAGCAAGAACGAGACCCAGGTTGGCCTCGTGACGATGGCCGCCAACAAGCTGCACACCGCCCGCGTGCTCGCGGGCGCCGGCTTCGTGCGCCCGCAGCGGCCGGATCGCATCGTCCGGACGCTCACGACCCTGCATCGCTGGGGCCCCACGCCCGCAGCGGGCTTCGCCGGCTCCGCGATCCGCTACCCGAACGAGACCGCGATCATCGACGAGCTCGGCACGCTCACCTTCGCGGACGTGCACCGGCGCTCGAACGCGCTCGCCAGCTCGCTGTCGGACTCGGGCGTGCTCGAGGGCGAGCTCGTGGGCGTGATGTGCCGCAACCACCGCGGCTTCATCGAGACGGTGGTGGCGCTGTCCAAGCTCGGCGCGCACGGCCTCTACCTGAACACAGCGTTCGCGGCCCCGCAGCTCACCGAGGTGGTGAATCGCGAGAAGCCCGCGGCGCTGATCTTCGATGAGGAGTTCTACGGCCTGCTCGACGAGGCGGGACACCGGCGCAAGCGCTTCGTGGCCTGGCACGACGAGGACAAGGCCCACGACCCCACGCTCGACGAGCTGATCGAGGCGGGCGACGACTCCGACCTCGTGCCGCCCGAGAACCCTGGTCGCACGATCATCCTCACCTCGGGCACCACCGGGGCGCCCAAGGGCGCCTCGCGGAGCCAGCCGGAGACGCTCGACCCGGCGGCGGCCCTGCTGTCCAGGATCCCGCTCAAGACCCGCGAGAAGTGGCTGATCTCGGCGCCGCTCTTCCACAGCTGGGGCTTCGCGCACTTCTCGCTCGGGCTCGTGCTGTCGGCCACCTACGTGCTCCAGCGCAAGTTCGACCCCGAGCAGGCGCTGGCCGCGGCCGCCCAGCAGGAGGTCGCGTCGGTCCCGATGGTGCCCGTGATGGTGCAGCGGATCATGGAGCTGCCCAAGGAGACGCGCGACCGCTACGACCTGCACACCGTCAAGTGCGTGCCGCTCAGCGGCTCGGCGCTGCCCGGCGACCTCGCCAACCAGTTCATGGACGAGTTCGGCGACATCCTCTACAACCTCTACGGCTCGACCGAGGTGGCGTGGGCGACGATCGCCACGCCGGAGGACCTGCGCGCCGCGCCGGGCACGGCGGGCAAGGTGCCGCGCGGCACCGTGGTGAAGATCTACGACGCGGCGGGCAACGAGCTGCCCACCGGGCAGACCGGGCGCATCTTCGTGGGCAACGAGATGATGTTCGAGGGCTATACCGGCGGCGGCAACAAGGACATGCTCAACGGCCTGATGAGCAGCGGCGACACGGGCCACTTCGACAACCACGGCCGCCTGTTCGTGGAGGGCCGCAGCGACGAGATGATCGTGTCCGGGGGCGAGAACGTGTTCCCGGCCGAGGTGGAGGACCTGCTCGCCAAGCACGCCAACGTGGCCGAGGCCGCCGTGATCGGCGTGCCGGACGAGAAGTTCGGCCAGCGCCTGAAGGCCTACGTGGTGAAGAAGGGCAGCGTGAGCGAGAAGGAGCTACAGGACTACGTGAAGTCCAACCTGGCGCGCTACAAGGTGCCGCGCGAGGTGGAGTTCCTGAAGGAGCTGCCGCGCAATGCCACTGGGAAGGTGGTCAAGCGGGAGCTGGTTGAGCTGGACGCGAATGGGGCCGCGAAGGGCGCCGAGGCCAAGGCAGGGTCGGGTAACTAGTGACTGGTGACTGGACCAGTTGCTAGTCACCAGTCACTAGTCACCTTCGTCTTCGTCCGTCGGGCCGCCTGGGATCGGGTCGCCCTTCAGGTCGTCGGGGTCGGCCTCTTCTCCCTCGACGGTGACCGTGCCGTCCTCGTGGTGGCGGACGTCTGAGGGGCCGAGCTTCGCCTCCGGTCCCTCGTCGTAGGAGTGCCGGCCCTCGGGGCCGCCGAAGGTCTCGTACTTGGCCTCGTCGTCGGGCCAGTCTTCGAGCTTCTCGGGCGGATTCTCCTCGAGCTCGTGGACCTTCTCCTTGGCCCGGTCGCGTGCGTCCTTCTCGTCGCCCATGACCCCTCCTCAGTGTCGATGCACGTGAGGACCAGCGTTTCCGATCGCCGCGAAGGCAAACGTGCCGTCAGGACTGCGGGCGTTCGGTCTTCGACAGTGCGCGCTGGACGTCGTCCATGCTCACCTCGCCGTGGTCCGACCAGGACCCGCCGTCGAGCTGGTCGAGCTCGGCCTTGATGAACGGGTCGGTGAGCTTCACGATCTCGTGCCGCAGCCACTCGAGCATGCGCTGCTCCTCCACGAGGATCTCGCCGGCGAGCCGGGCGGTGTCGTTGTCGCCGGCGCGGCCGGCCACCATCTCGAGCGCGTTGTAGGTGGCGATCACGAGCCCCTGGGTCGCGCAGCCGAACTGCGCGCCGCGCAAGGGCTTGCGCTCCATCACCACGCTCGGCACGGCCTTGCGCGAACGGGCTAGCACGCCGCTCCCGGCTTCCCGCAGCGCATGCGCGCGCGACCGCAGGCCACCCACTCCGGCGCCGAGCTCCCGCAGCCGGTCTTCGAGACGCCGGGCATGGCCGCGCGTCTCACGCAGATAGCCCTGCAGCCCCGAGCGGTAGTCGCCCTTCGGCGCCTCCGCGATGTGGGAGCGCAGCGTGCGCGCAAGCGCAAGCTCGTCCGCCCGCGCCTCGCGCAGGTAGTCGATCACTCGTCTGTCCCCCGCCACAGGGCGAGAGTACAGAAGCCCAGCCTCCGGCCAGGCGAGTTGCCGGCTGCTGGTTGCTGGTTCCTAGGACTTCAGAACCAGCAACCAGCAACTAGCAACTAGCAACTAGCAACTACTTCCGGTGTCCGAAGAACGACAGCACCTGCTGGATGCCCGATGGCCGGTTGGTGTACCGGATCTTGATCGGCAGCACGCCGGGCGCGAACGTGATCTTCTGGGCGTTCGCGTCGGCTCGCCAGGTCGTCGGGTCCGGGCCCTGTGCGGCC
>DASXCV010000299.1:0-11431 GCA_036491015.1 Thermoleophilaceae bacterium
CGCCTCGCCGAGGACGGCTCGATCGCCGTCGACATGGAAACCGCCTGGCTCGCGCCGGCGGCCGCCGGCCGCCCGTTCGCCGCTCTGCGGGCCGTGGTGGACACCCCGTCGCGCGAGCTTGTCCGAATTTCGACCGTGTCCAGTGGGATTAAGGCGTATCGTGCGTTGGGTCGCGCCGCACGCGCGCTCGAGGCCTGGATCGCAACCCTGCCCGACGAAAAGGAGACCTGACATATGCCGGTACCCCTGAGGCAGAGCCTGAAGGTGGGCAGCTATCTGATGAAGCAGAAGCTCCGCGGCGTGGAGAAGTTCCCGCTGCTCGTCGAGCTCGAGCCCCTCTTTCAGTGCAATCTGGCGTGCTCGTTCTGCGGCAAGATCCAGCACCCCGAGCACATCCTCAAGCAGCGGATGCCGGTCGACCAGGCGATCTCGGCGATCGAGGAGTGCGGCGCCCCGATGGTCTCGATCGCGGGCGGCGAGCCGCTGGTGCACCCCGAGATCCACGTGATGGTGGAGGAGCTGCTGGGGCGCAAGAAGTTCGTCTTCCTCTGCACGAACGCGATCCTGCTGGAGAAGAAGCTCGACAACTTCAAGCCCTCGCCCTACTTCACCTGGGTCATCCACCTCGACGGCCTGCGCGAGCGCCACGACCAATTCGTCGAGCGCGACGGGATCTTCGACAAGGCGGTGAGCGCGATCAGGGAGGCGAAGGCGCGCGGCTTCCGCGTCGGCACGAACACCACGTTCCTGAGCAACGACACCCCCGAGACCGTCAAGGAGACCCTCGACTTCATCAACGACGAGCTCGAGGTCGACACGCTCCAGATCTCGCCCGCGTACGCGTACGAGAAGGCGCCGGACCAGGAGCACTTCCCGGGCGTCGAGCAGACCCGCGCGCTGTTCTCCGCGGCCTTCGCCGACGGCGGCCGCAAGAAGTGGCGCCTCAACCACTCGCCGCTGTTCCTCGACTTCCTCGAGGGCAAGGTCGACTACCAGTGCACGCCGTGGGGCATCCCGAGCTACTCGCTATTCGGCTGGCAGCGCCCCTGCTACCTGATGAGCGACGGCTACGCGAAGACGTACAAGGAGCTCCTCGAGACCACCGACTGGTCGAAGTACGGCCGCGGCAACGACGAGCGTTGCGACAACTGCATGGCGCACTGCGGCTACGAGCCCACCGCCGTGATGGCCACGTCGCGCTCGCTCAAGGAGTCGCTGCGAGCGATAGCCGCTCGCTGAGCTGCGCCGCCAGGCCGCTAGGACCGGTCCGCAGCATGTGGGCGGTCACGCGCACGATGCGGTAGCCGGCGAAGCCGAGGAGCGCATCTCTGCGCCGGTCCTCCTCGAAGGAGCGCCGCGACTTGTGGTGCTCCCAGCTGTCGAGTTCGACGATCAGCTTGCGGTCGGGCCATAGGGCGTCGACGGTAAAGCCCTCGACGGAGGCGTTCATTGCGGGGAGGTCGAGGCCTCGGCGTCTACAGAAATCGATGAAGAGCCGCTCGAGACCGTCGTGCGAGTAGAGCGCCTCCGGTTCGATCGCCCTTATTGCCGCGGTCAGCGCCTTGAGCCCACGCCTCCCACGGCTGCGGGCCATCAGCGCCTGGATCTCGTTCAGGTCGAACACCCGCGCCTTCTCCGCTCGCTCGAGTGCGTACACGAGCCGCCGCTGCGGCACGACCTCCGCGATGTCGAGCAGCGTCCTGGCGAGGCTGGTCACCGGAATGCCGTGTCGCTCGGCTACATCGTCCGGATGGAGCGAGGCCGTGCTGTGGAAGCAGATGCCTCGCCGACCCTGCCGCTTCGCGACGGCCACGACATCGATCACCGGGCGCGTGTCGTCGAGGACGTCCCAGAGCCACGAGGCACTCCGGTACCCGACCAGCGCGCCTTCCCCATAGGCGAGTGCCGCCGCCATCGCGTATCCAAGACTCGAGACAGCTCGATGTCCCAGCGCGTACACGCCGCGATGGATCCGGTGCAGCCGCCAATTCCGGACCCACCGCTGGATCGCATCGGGACCAAGCCCGAGCGCGACCAGCTGCCAGTGGGCCACCACACCGTGCTGAGTCCTCGCCAGATCCGCGATCACCCGGTCACGTGACCGAGTTTCCAGGCGGATAGCGCGGTCAACCTCGGTGACGTGGGCCATGAGCCCACGTTCTCACGCGACCGGTTACCGCTCCAGACCGGATTGCACCAACTCTGGAACCGCCGTGCAACGCCGGCAGTTACAGCTGCTCGAGCCTGCTCTCGCGCTCGCTCGCCTGGGACTCGTGGCGAGCGGCGAAGCGCTTCGAGCGCGTCGCCCGCTGCTCGAGCTCCTCGGCCTCCTCGAGGTGGCGGGCCGCCTCGTCGCGGTGCGCCTGCGCCTGGGGGCGCAGCTCCTCCGCGCGCGACGCGTGCGCCGATGCCTCTTGCCGGTGGCCACCGATCTCGGTCTCGAGCCGTGTCCGCTGCAGGCGTTGCTCAGCAGCCCGCCTGCGCCCGTAGAGGACGAGGCCGACGGCGAAGAGGAAGCCAAGCGCGATCAGGATGACAGCTACTGCTACTCCACTCATGCCCCAGGGAGTACCCGGCGCACGACGACCCATTCCGACCGGCTGCCATCGGAGTGATGTACCTCACTGTTTATCACGCGCTACAGTGGGGGAATACCAACTTCGGAGAGTCAGGCGAACGAGGGAGCCGGCAGATGGGTTTCAGCAGGAACGGTGCGAGCAGCAACGGAGCGGGCACGAATGGAGAGGACCGGACGCTTCCCGAACACGTCCGCTTCGCGATCGCAGGGAGCGGCTTCGCCGGCATCGGCGCCGGCATCAAGCTGATCGAGGCCGGCATCCACGACTTCGTGATCCTCGAGCGCGCCTCCGACGTCGGCGGCACGTGGCGCGACAACACCTACCCCGGCTGCGCCTGTGACGTCCCGTCCCACCTCTACTCGTTCTCCTTCGAGCCCAACCCGCACTGGAGCCGCACCTTCTCCCCCCAGCCGGAGATCTGGGACTACCTGCGCCACTGCTCGAACAAGTACGGCGTCGAGCCTCACGTGCTCTACAACCACGCCGTCACCCAGGCCGGCTGGGACGACGACGCGGAGGTCTGGAACATCGAGACCGACAGGGGCGCCATCACGGCCGACTTCTTCATCTCGGGCGTCGGCGCGCTGAGCGATCCGAAGCTGCCGGACATTCCCGGCATCGACAGCTTCGAGGGCCGCATGTTCCACTCCGCGCAGTGGGATCACGACTACGACCTGACCGACAAGAAGGTCGCCGTGATCGGCACGGGCGCCAGCTCGATCCAGTTCGTTCCCAAGATCCAGCCGAAGGTGAAGCAGCTCCACCTGTTCCAGCGCACCGCTCCCTGGATCGTCCCCCAGCGCGACCGCGATCTGACGAAGCTCGAGCAGCGGCTCTACAAGCTCTTCCCGCCCGCCCAGCTCGCGATGCGCGCGGCGATCTACTGGGTGCGCGAGCTGTTCGTGCTCGGCTTCATGAAGCCCCGCAAGGGCGGGCCGAACGAGATGCTCGCCATCCGCCACCTGCGCAGCCAGGTGAAGGACCCCGCGCTGCGCAAGAAGCTCACGCCGCACTACCGGATGGGCTGCAAGCGGGTGCTGATCTCGGACGCCTACTACCCCGCGCTCCAGCAGCCGAACGTCGACGTCGTGACTGACGGCATCGCCGAGATCAAGCCGCACTCGATCGTCACGAACGACGGGACCGAGCACGAGATCGACGCGCTGATCCTCGGCACGGGCTTCTACGTGACCGACATGCCCGTGGCGGACTACGTGAAGGGCCGCGGCGGCAAGACGATGGCCGACCACTGGCACGGGAGCCCGCAGGCCTATCTCGGCACGACCGTCAACGGTTTCCCGAACATGTTCTTCCTGGTCGGGCCGAACACCGGCCTCGGCCACAACTCGATCGTGTTCATGATCGAGTCGCAGCTCAACTACCTGACCGAGTGCATCCAGCAGATGGACGCGCGCGGCGCCGAGCTGTTCGAGGTGCGCGAGGAGGTCCAGGAGAGCTTCAACGAGCGCATCCAGCAGCGCCTCCAGGGCACTGTCTGGAACTCCGGCGGCTGCGCCAGCTGGTACCTCGACGAGAACGGCAAGAACACCACGATCTGGCCCGGCTTCACCTGGCCCTTCCGCCAGGAGACCCGCCATTTCGATCCGACCGACTACGAGCTGACCGCTCGACGGCGCGCGCCAGAGCCGCTCGCGGCGGCTTGACCGCGGGCCTCACCTAAGCGCGGTATTTCTGGCGCACCCCCCGTTCGGGGGGCGTATATTGCCGAGCCGGGAGGCGTCCGGTTCTTCGCCGTGCGCCACAAGTTTTCCGTTCATAGGACGGCTCGTCCGCTCGCGATTCTCGCGGGATTGCTCGCCGCACTTGCGCTCGCGGCGGTGCCCGCGCGGGCGGCGTCGCTCGGCATCTCCTCGTTCACCGTCACGCCCGGCGCCCCGGCCGCCGCGGGACATCAGAACCTGACGCTCGACACGGTGTTCTCGAACCCGTCGGACAAGGTCGACTCGCTCACGTTCCACCTGCCGCCCGGGCTCGTGGGCAACCCGCGCGCCCTGCCGACGTGCACCGAGGCCGCGTTCGACACCGACAGCTGCGCGGCGAGCACCCAGGTGGGGACCGTGAGCGTGAGCACCACCGCGCTCGGCGTGACCGTGGACGCGCCGGGCCAGGTCTTCAACCTGGTCCCGCACGCCGGGCAGCCCGCGCTGCTCGGCACCTGGGTCGAGCCGGTCGACCTCGGGATCCCGCTCGGCACGCTCGCGGGGAGCCACGTGGAGGCGGCGGTGTCGGTGCGCCCGGGCGACTACGGGCTCGACACGACGATCGCCCACCTGCCGCAGCAGCTCGACCTGCTCGGCGGGATCATCCCCACGCCGATCACGGTCAACTCGCTGTCGTTCACGCTCGACGGCAGTCCCGGCGGGCACGACTTCCTCACCTTCCCGAGCAGCTGCCAGCAGGCGACGGTGGGGGTGAACGCCACCTCCAACACGCCGGGCGTGGCGGCCGCCGGCTTCGCCACGTTCACCCCGACGGGCTGTGGCTCCGTGCCGTTCGCACCCGGGCTGAGCGTGGGGCTCGAGTCCGCCCGCGCGGATACGCCCAGCGGCTACACGGCCACCCTCACCGTGCCGGACGGCGACTCGACCGTGCGCCGCGCCACGGTCGTGCTGCCGCAGGGAACGGTGCTTTCTCCGTCCTCGGCGGTCGGCATGTCCGCCTGCACCGACGCCCAGTTCGGCGTGGGCAGCTCGAACCCAGCGGGCTGCCCCGCCAACTCGCAGCTCGGCACCGCGACGATCGTCACGCCGCTGGTCGACCACCCGCTGCAGGGCAAGGTGTTCCTCGGCCAGCCCACGCCCACACAGCTCCTGCGCCTGTTCGTGGACATCGAGGACTCGGCCTCGGGCCTCACGATCAAGCTGCCGGGCGTGAGCACGCCGGACCCGAGCACGGGCCAGCTCACGACGGCGTTCGACAACTTGCCACAGGTGCCGTTCACGTCGTTCGCGCTCGCCTTCCGCGGCGGTACGAACGCGATCCTGAGCAACCCGCAGGATTGCGGCAGCTACACAGCCACGGCGGCGCTCTCGCCCTGGAGCGGCGGCGCCGCGGCCTCGCCGCACGACAGCTTCTCGATCAGCGACGACGGGGCGGGCGCAGCCTGTCCCGCCACGCGCACGTTCGTCCCGACGGTCACGGACACGGCTGCCAGCACGGCAGCGGACGGCGATCCTGGCTCCCTCGCGATCACCGTGAACCGTCCGGACCGCGACCAGCGACTCCGCTCCGTTCGATTCTCCCTGCCACCCGGTCTGCTGGGCCGGGTGGCAGGCGTCTCGCTCTGCCCGGAGGCGGACGCCGCAAGCGCCAACTGCCCGGCGGACACGCGGGCGGGCACGGTCACCGCCACGGTGGGCACGGGGCCGGCGCCTGCCACCCTCAGCGGCCCGGTGTACATGGGCGGTCCCTACAAGGGCGGGCTGCTCAGCCTGATCGCCGCGCTGCCGGCGAAGGTCGGGCCGCTCGACCTCGGCACCACCGTTCTCCGCTCCGCGATCTCACTGCGCTCGACCGACGGCGGGCTCGACGTGTCCTCGGACGACCTGCCGCGCTTCGTGCAGGGCATCCCGGTGGACGTGCGCTCCCTGACGGTCGACCTCGACAAGCCGGGCACGCTGCTCAACCCGACTGACTGCTCGCCGCTGTCGATCGGCGGCACGCTCACCTCCGTGCTCGGCACCACCGCCACGGCGAGCGCGCCCTTCCAGGCCACGGGCTGCGACCGCCTCCCGTTCGCGCCTTCGATCAGCGCGGTGGCCGGCGGCAAGGGCAACACCACGCGAGGGAAGCACCCGATGCTGCGCGCGATCGTGGGCCAGCCGATCGATCAGGCGCGCATCGCCTCCACCACGGTCACGCTGCCGAAGTCGCTCGGCGTCGTGCTCAACCAGGTGTGCACGCTCGCGCAGGCAGACGCAGGGAACTGCCCCGCGGGCTCACAGGTGGGGACCGCCACGGCGGTCACCCCGCTGCTGCCGCTCCCCCTCTCGGGTCCGGTGTACCTGATCCAGGCCACCGGACCCGGCGGCGGCATCGTTCCCGGGGTCCTCGTCCAGCTCCGCGGCCTCGTGAACCTCACGTTGCGCGGGCAGGTGAGCGTGCAGCCGGGCGGCGGGCTCATAAACCGCTTCGACGGCATCCCCGACGTGCCGATCTCGCGCTTCGAGCTCGACTTCACGGGCGGCAAGAAGGGATCGCTCGGCACCGCCCGCGACCTCTGCCGGGGCGCTCCGCAGAAGCTCAGCGCGGCGTTCGTCGCGCACAACGGCGCGATCTTCACCCGCTCCGCGGCCGTGGGCGTCCAGGGCTGCAGGCCGGTGGTCACCGCTTCGCTCCGGCACGCGAAGAGCACGCGTCCGAAGCTGCTCATGTCGTTCCGTGAGCCGGCCGCGTCGACCGCCGTCAAGCAGCTGACGATCAAGCTGCCTGCCACGCTCAGCGGCGTGAAGAGCCGCGCGCGCAGGGGTGTGCACCTCGTGGCCGGCAAGCGCCGGCTCGGCCGCGGGTCGTTCAGGCTCAGCGGCCACACGCTCGTGCTGAAGAAGCTGCCCGCCGGCACGCACGTGCTCAAGCTGAGCCTGTCGCAGGGCGCGATCAAGCCGCGCCGGACGCTCCGCCGGCGCGCGCTCAGCGGCAAGCCGACGCTGCTTCGCTTCGGCATCCAGTCGATCGACTCGGCCGGAGCGAAGTCGAGCTTCGGCGTGAACACGCGCGCGAAGTCCTAGGGCAGGGGCCGGCCGCCCGCACGAGGCGAGCGGCCGGCGACCCGCAACCGCCTAGATCAGGTGGTTGGCCTGAAGGAACGACTTGGCGACGGCGGCGGCCGACTGCTTGTCGATCGCGACCGCCTTGTTCATCGAGATCACAGCCGGCGTGGTGAGCAGGCTGTTGATCTTGTTGATGATCGCCATGAACTGATCGCCGCCGAGAGCCTGCAGCTTCTTGGTGTTGATCACGAGCGCGATGTTCTGGAAGCCGAAGATGTTCTTCGGGTCCTTGAGCACCGTGTACTTGCCGCTCGCGAGCTGCGGGTCGGTGGTGAACACGTCGGCGGAGTCGACCTTGCCGGAATCGAGCGCCTGGTACTGGATGCCGAGCGCCAGCGACTTGAACGTGAAGTTGTTCAGGCCGTAGTCCTTCTTCATTCCGGCAGCGCCCTGCTCGCGGTTGGCGAACTCGGGCCGCGCGCCGAGGGTGAAGCTCTTCAGCTTCTTCAGGTCACTCAGCGTCTTGAGCCCGTTCTTCTGGGCGAATGCCTTCTTCACCGCGATCGCGTCGACATCGAAGAACGGCGTCATCTGGCTCATCGTCTCGCCGCGCTTCGCGTAGAACGCCTTCGCGATGTTGTACTCCTCCTGCGGTGACTTGACCGTCTTGTTCACGCCCGCAACGGTCACGGCCGACTCGCCGGTGTACTCGGGGTAGGCGTTGATCTTGCCGCTCGTGAGCGCCTTGTCGATCACCTCGGTGGCCCCGATGTTCTCCTTGTAGTTGACCGTGTAGCCGGCGTGCTGGAGCGCCTGCTTGTAGAGCTGGCCGAGGATGAACTCCTCCGTGAAGTCCTTGGTGCCGAGCGTCACCGACGGCTTGCCCTTGCCGGGCTGCGAGCTCGCGGCCGGCGTGCTCGTGGCCGACGACGGGCTCGGGGTAGAGCTGCTCGAGCCCGAGTTCGAGCTGCCGCACGCCGCCACGAAGAGCGCGGCGATCAGCGCGATCAGTGCGACGGCGCCGAAGCGCAGCCGATGTGTGCCGGGGCGGCTGCGCCCCCGCTGTCCTGCTGGTCCCATGTTCTGCTCCTTTGGTGTGCGCATTTGCTCCCTCAGATCGTTTCCGTCGCGGCCCGCACCTGCTGGGTCCGCCTGCCGCCGAGCCGGGCGCGCATCGGCACCGGCGTGACGAAGCGCTGGATCAGCGCGAGCACGGCGTCGGTGGCGAAGGCCAGCGCGGTGATCGTCAGCGACGCCGCGACCACGCCGGCCACGCCGTAGGAGGCCTCGTTGACGATGATGTCCCCGAGCCCGCCGCCGCCGGCGAAGGTCGCGAGCGTGGCGGTGGCCACCACGTAGACCGTGGCCGTGCGGATGCCGGCAAAGATCAGCGGCAACGCCAGCGGCACCTCAACGCGCAGCAGCACCTGCCACGGCTTCATGCCCATCGCGTAGGCCGCCTGGACGGCGTTGCGGTCCACCTGGTCGACCGCGACGTAGGCGTTCGTCAGCATCACCGGGCCGGCCAGGATCACGAGTGCGACGAGCACGTTCGTGAAGCCGATGCCGAAGATGGCGATGCCGATCGAGATCACCGCGAGGCTGGGCAGCGCGCGCCCGATGTTCGAGACGTTGATCGCGAAGAACGACCCCTTGTGCAGGTGGCCCAGCCAGACGCCGAGTGGCACCGCCAGGATGAACGCGACGCCGCACGAGGCGAACGCGATCTTCAGGTGGGCGAGCGTCTTCTCCCACATCAGGTGCGTGTTGTTGCCGAAGAAGGTGAAGGCATGGGCGAAGCTGTCCGAGGTGGCGATCAGGAAGGCGCTCATCACGTCCTCCGCGCCCGCGTCCAGGGGCTGAGCGCGCGCTGGGCGATCACGAGCAGCAGGTCGGCGATGAGCGCGAGCAGGATGGCGAGGATGCCCGCGGCGAGGAACTGCGTCTTGAAGCCCGTCTGGATCGCGTTGAAGATCGGCTCGCCGAGGCCGCCCACGCCGATGAACGCCGCCACGGTGGTGAGGCTGATGATGGTCACGGTGGCGATCCGGATTCCGGCCATGATCGCGGGCAGGGCGAGCGGGAGCTCGACGCGGAAGAGCCGCTGGCGGTCGGTCAGGCCCATGGCGTTGGCCGCCTCGATGGAGGGTCTGGGCACCCCCTGCAGGCCCGTGAGCGTGTTCCTGAAGAGGATCAGAAGCGTGTAGGACACGAGCGCGATCTCAGCCGTGAAGCGGTTGATGCCCGTGATCTGGACCATGATCTCGAAGAAGGCGAGGCTCGGGATCGTGTAGAGGAACGCCGAGAAGAGGGAGAACGGCGTCTCGAGCCAGCGGTGCCGGTAGGCGACGATCGCCGCGGTCACCGCGATCACGGTTCCCACGCTCACCGCGATCGCCGTGAGCTCGATGTGCTCGACCACGCGCGGCAGGAAGCGCGAGCTGAAGTTCTGGAAGAACCAGTGCGCGCAGAACTGGCCGTTGCGTACGACGCACGGGTCGCCCTTGCCGAAGTTGGGGATTACCGGGCCGCCGGCGGCGAACGTCGTGGCGGAGCCGATCACGCTCGCGCGACCTCGCCCTCCGGCGCGCTCCCATCCGGGCCGACGTAACTCGTGATGGCATCCATCCGGACGCGGCCCACCGGCATGCCCTCCTCGTCGGTCACCTGAAGCTCGCCCACACCCTCGGTGAGCATCAGGGAGAGCGCGTCGCGCAGCGAGCTGTCGATCGATGTCGTGGGTGCGTCGTCGGCGCTCGCGGCGGCCGGATCGAGCTCGACGTCGCGCAGCGTCCACAGCCGCAGTCGCTTGAGGCCGCGGTCGGCGCCCACGAAGCTCGCCACGAAGTCGTCGCTCGGGGCGGCGAGCAGCCGGTCCGAGGTGTCGAGCTGGACCAGGTGGCCCTCACGCATGATCGCGATGCGGTCGCCCATCTTGATCGCCTCGTCGATGTCGTGGGTCACGAAGATCACGGTCTTGCGCAGCTGGCTGTGTAGGCGCAGGAAGTCGTTCTGGAGCCGGTCGCGGGTGATCGGGTCGATCGCGCCGAAGGGCTCGTCCATCAGCATCACCAGCGGGTCCGCGGCCAGTGCGCGGGCGACGCCGACTCGTTGCTGCTGGCCGCCGGAGAGCTGCGCCGGGTAGCGATCGGCGAGGTCGGGATCGAGCCCGATCAGGGACAGCAGCTCGGCGCCGCGGGCAGCGGCGCGCTCCTTCTTCCAGCCCAGCAGCTGGGGTACGGCGACGATGTTCTCGGCGATCGTCCGGTGGGGGAAGAGGCCGACCTGCTGGATCACATAGCCGATCTCCCGTCGCAGCTGCGCCGGGTTGCGGTCGCGCACCGACTGCTCGCCGATGAAGATGTCTCCCCCGGTCATCTCGACCGTGCGGTTGACCATCCGCATCGCCGTCGTCTTGCCGCAGCCCGACGGCCCGACGAGGACGCAGATCTCGCCCGCCGGCACCTCGAGCGTGAGGTCCTCGACGGCTGCCTTGGCAGAGCCCGGATAGCGCTTGGTCGCGCCTGCGTAGCGGACGGGGGAGGCCCCGGCACTGGACTTTTGCTCAGGCAACTTGTCGCTGGGCACTCGGGCCGAGCCTATACCCCGCGCCGCGCGGCTTAAGCGTGGGCGGGGCAGCTGTGCGCGCTTGATCGCGCCTGCCGGCTGAGCCAGAAGAGCGCCGCGAAGACGATCAGCCCGAGGACGTTGAGCACCAGCTTGTAGTCGAGCTGTACCGAGCCAAAGATGTCGGCGCGGCTGGGCCGCGTCTCGGGGACCAGGCCGGCGGCGCTGAAGAGGCCGTCGATGGCCAGGGCGGCGACGATCATCGTCAGCAGCATCAGGGCGACGATTCGCACGGTGAAAGCCCAGCCGTAGTACTTGCGGTAGATCGCGATGATCGGCAGCACGATCAGGTCGGCGAAGATGAAGGCCATCACCCCGGCGAAGCTGATCCCGCCCGACCAGAGCACCGCGGCGAGGGGGATGTTGCCTACTGAGCAGACGAAGCTGAGCACGGCGATCAGCGGTCCGACGATGACGTTCTCGATCGCGACCAGCCAGGCCGGCCCGCCGCTGAGGAAGAGGGCGTTGAAGAAGTCGTCGCCGAGCAGGCCGATG
>DASXCV010000300.1:0-19749 GCA_036491015.1 Thermoleophilaceae bacterium
TCGCTTGCCGCGGCCGTGCACCTGTACGCGAGTACGAGCGGCTCGCTCGCGCAGTATCTGAACCTCACCGTCACGCGGGGCACGCAGACCTCGCCCACGTTCCCGTCCTGCACCGGCTTCAGCGCGGACTCCACGAACTACGTGGGTGCGGGCGCCGGCGTCATGTACTCGGGCACGCTGGCGAACCTCTCCTCCAGCTACACGACCTTCGCGAACGGGCTTGTGGACGCTCCGGGATCCGCGCAGACCTGGACCGCCGGAAGCGCGCACTCGTACATGTTCACCGTGAGCCTGCCGAGCAACGCACCGGCGGCGGCCCAGGGGTTGTCGTCCTCCGCCACGTTCACCTGGGAGGCGCAGAACCAATGAGCCGGGCACGCTCCATCGCGAGCTTCGGGGCGCTCGCCGCCGCGTGGACCACGGCCGCGTTCTGCGTCGCGCTTCTCGCCGTGGTGGCGCTGCCGAACGCGATCGGCATGCGCAGCTTCACCGTGATGTCGGGGAGCATGGAGCCGACGATCCACGTCGGCGACGTGGTGATCGACAAGAAGATCAGCCCGCTCGACGCCCGCCCCGGCGACGTGATCACGTTCAGCGACCCAAGCGGCAAGAAGCGCCTGATCACGCACCGCGTCCGCAGCTACCGGGTGACCGGCAACACGGTGCAGATCGTGACCAAGGGCGACGCGAACAACACCGTCGAGCGCTGGACCGTGCCCGCCAACGGCCGCATCGGCAAGGTGGAGCTGCGCGTGTGGAAGCTGGGATATCCACTCGTCTACGCGCATACGCGCTACGGCCTGATCGCACTGGTGGCGATCCCCGCCTTCCTGCTGTGCGTGCTCGAGCTGCGCCGCATCTGGTCGAGCCCCGATCCGTCGAAGGACGCGAATGTCTCTGCCGCGTAGAACCGCGCTGATCGGGCTCGCGCTCGCCGGCGTGGCCATCCTCGTGTCCGGCGGCACCGGCACCTGGTCCGCGCTCAGCGCGACGACGGCAAACGGCCCCGTGTCCGTGTCCTCCACCGCCGACTGGACCGCCCCGGCGGTCAGCGCCTCGGTGATCGCCCACTCCTCGAAGGCTGCGGGGGTAGGGGCGAGCAGGACCTACAACGTCTACGCGAACCTGACGGACTCGGGCAACCCCGCCAGCGGCGTCTCCACAGTCACGGCCAACGTGAACTCGATCACCAGCGGGTCGACGGCCGTCGCGCTCACCAGCTGCTCCTCGTCGTGCACGGTGAACGGCGTGACCTATGCCTATAAGAGCGCGCAGCTCACGGCGGGCTCCGGGCTGGCGGCGGGCAGTGTGAGCTACACCGTCACGGGCAAGGACGTGGCGGGCAACACCGGCAACGCGACGAGTTTCTCGGTGACCGCCGACGACACGAGCCCGACGGTGGGCGCCGGTGTGGTGGCCCACGCGACCGCCGGGGCCGCGATCAAGCAGGGCGGCACCTACGTCGTCTACGCGAGCGCGAGCGACGCCGGCAGCGGCGTGGACACGATGAGCGCCGACGTCAGCTCGATCACGACCGGCCAGACGGCGCTCGCGCTGACCAGCTGCACCTCGTCGTGCACGGTCGGTGGGACCACCTACGGCTACAAGAGCGCCCAGCTCACCGCCAGCAGCCCGCTTAGCGGCACCAAGAGCTTCTCGATCACCGCCACCGACACCGCGGGCAACTCCAGCTCCGTGACGAGCTTCACCACCACCGTCGACAACACCGCCCCGGCGGCCAGCGACGTTCAGACGAAGAACAACGGCGCCACCGCCGGCAAGCCGGAGCTGGGCGACGCGATCACGCTCGCGCGCAGCGAGCAGATGGACCCGAACTCGATCCTGTCGGGCTGGGCCGGCGCCTCGATGAACGTGGTGGTCCGGATTGCGAACTCGGGCGCCAACGACATCGTCACCTTCTGGGACTCCACGAACACGACCCAGCTGCCGCTCGGCTCGGTGAACCTGGCCACCTCCGGCTACGTGACGAGCGGCACGACGGTCACGTTCGGCGCGAGCGGCACGGCGTCAACCCTGGTGCAGAGCGGCGTGAACTGGACGATCACATTGGGTACGCCAAGCGCCACCCCGAAGACCGTGACCACCAAGGCTTCGATGATCTGGTCCCCCTCCTCCACGCCCACCGACCTCGCCGGCAACCCCGCCACCACCGCCACCGCCACCGAGTCCGGCCTGAGCGACGTGGAGTTCTGATGCGCGCCCGGGTGACCGCACTCGTCTCCGGGCTGGTGGCCGTGTTTGCGGTCGTGGCCGCGATGCACTCGAACAGCGCGCGGGCCGAGGTGGCCGCGCTCAACGCGAGCGGCGCCGTGCAGGTGGCGAACTCCCAGAACGGCAGCGCGATCCTGTCGGGCACGCTCGGTCCGGGCAACTCACTCACCGGCACTGTGACGATCTCCAATATCGGCACCGCGACCGGCCCCTTCACGCTCGGCCTCTCGCACCTCACGGACACGCCGGGGCCGAACGGCGGCTTCTTCTCGCACGAGCTTCAGCTCACCGTCGACGACGTGACGTTGCCGACTGCTCCGGTCGCGGTCTACCACGGGCCGATCGACGCCCTCAACCCCACCTCGCTCGGCAGCTTCGGGCCGGGCGCCGCCCACATCTACCGCTTCATGGTGAGCTGGCCGGCCGGCACCGACGACTCGCGCATGTACGGCTCGTCCATGAGCGTGCAGTTCGACTGGACGGCCACCGACAACTCGCAGCCCACGAGCCCCACACCCACTCCCACACCGAGCGCTCCGTCGAGCGGCGGCGGCTCCGCGGGCGGGAGCGGTGGGGCGCCGTTGCTGACGCTGACGGCGCCGAGCAGGCAGACCGTGGTGAAGAGCGGTGGCGCGCGCCTCAGCGCGACCTGCAGCACCGACTGCACGGTGGCGGCCACGGGCAGCTTCGCGCTGAGCGGCGCGGCGAAGAGCTACCGGCTCTTGCCGCTGCGCCACAGCACCACCGCGGGTCGGAAGCTGGCGCTCAAGCTCGCTCTGCCCACACACGCGAAGGCCCCGCTGCGCGCGGCCCTGCGCAGGCACCGCAAGGTGGTCGTCACGCTCGGCGTGCTCGCCACGGGCACGGGTGGGCGGAGCATGCACGTCACGCGCAAGATCCGTGTGACCGGTTAGCGCGCGCCGGCTGTTCGCAGGCTTCTGTCGCGCGTGCGCTTGCCGAGCCCGAAGCGCGGCTCGGGCGCTTCGTCGCCGGTGAGCCATGCCGCCATCCGCTCGGCCAGCGCGGGACCGTGCTTGAAGCCGTGCCCGGAGCCGCCGCCGTAGAGCCAGACGGCCCGGCCATGCTCGGGGTGCGGCGCGACTATGAAGTGGGTGTCCGCGGTGAGGCTGTACTGGCAGACCGAGTGCGAGCTCACGGCGGCGCCCGCGAGCGCCGGGAAGCGCATGCCCAGGTAACCGCGCGTGAGCCGCTCGTTCTCGGGACGCGGGATGCGCGGCCAGACGTCGGGATCGAGCACCGGTCCGTCCACGTCGGGCCCGAGCTTCACGCCGTTGCCGTCGAGCGCGCCCAGGCCGTAGGCGGCGCCGTCGTAGTCCACGAAGCCGGGCAGCGGCGGAGTGCTCCAGTCCGACGGCGCTTCGAAGAAGTACAGGTCCTGTTGGGTCACGCGCAGCTCGATCAGCTCGGGGAACAGCCGCGCGAGCCACGCTCCGCAGGCCCACACCACGTGGTCGGCCTCGAGGCGGCGGCCGTCGCCGAGGAGCACGGCCGCGCCGTCCGGCCGCGCCTCGCCGCGCTCGAGCACCACACCGCGCTGCTGCGCCCGCCACGCGAGGGCGCGTGTGCCCTCGCGTGCCCGCAGGATCCCCGCGGCGGGCTCGTGGAGGACGAAGGCCAGGTCGTCGGTGCGCAGGCTCGGGAAGAGTCGGGCGGCGGCGTTGGGCGCGAGCCGCTCGACCGGGACGCCCGCGTCCCTCAGCACGCGCTCGCTGTCCGCCTCCCAGCCGTCCTCGCGGCGTGCGAACCAGACGAGGCCGGATTGCACGAGGAGCTCGCGGCCGCTGTCGTGCTCGAGCTCCTGCCAGAGCCCGCGGGCGCGCCACGCCGAGCGCGTGTACCAGCCGTCCGCGCCGTGGGAGAAGCGGCAGAGGCGCGACTCGCCGCCCGACTCCGCGCGCTCGTGCCCCGGCTCGTCGCGGTCCACGAGGGTGATCTCCCAGCCGTCGCCGGCCAGGCGGTCCGCCAGGGACGCCCCGAACACTCCCGCTCCCACCACTACGGCCGACGGCATGCCGGCGATCGTAGCCAGCGGCCTACGCGGTCAGCCGGATGGTGCGGTTGATCGTGCGCGCCTTGCCGTTGGCGCCCGAGCTTGGCGAGCCGGAAGCGCTTGGCGGGCTCAGGTTTGGCGCGTCAGGCCAACTCGCGGCCCACGAGCGCCGCGTGCGCCGCCACGTTGCCGGCGAACTGCTGGAAGTCCTTCGCGTAGAGCTGCTGGGGTCCGTCGCAGAGAGCCGCGTCCGGATCCTCGGCCACCTCCACGATGATCCCGTCGGCGCCCACGGCCGCCGCCGCGCGCGACAGCGGTTCCACCAGGCGACGGTCGCCCGAGGCGTGGGAGGGATCGACGATCACCGGCAGGTGCGTGTGGAGCTTCAGGTACGGCACGGCGCCGAGGTCTAGCGTGAAGCGCGTGGCCGTCTCGAACGTGCGGATGCCGCGCTCGCACAGCATCACGTTCTCGTTGCCCTCCTTGAGGATGTAGTCCGCGGCCATCAGCAGCTCGTCCACCGTGGACGACAGCCCGCGCTTGAGCAGCACCGGCTTGCCGAGCTTGCCCACCACCTCGAGCAGCCCGTAGTTCTGCATGTTGCGCGCGCCCACCTGGATCACGTCCACGGCCTCGGCCATCGCGTCCGCGTTGGCGGTGTCGGTGAGTTCGCTGACCACCGGCAGGCCGGTCTGCTCGCGCGCCTCGCGCAGGATCTCGAGCGCGGGAGCGCCCAGCCCCTGGAACGAGAACGGCGACGTGCGCGGCTTGAACGCGCCGCCGCGCATCATCGAGGCGCCACCGGCCTTGACGGCGCTCGCCACGGCCAGCGTCTGCTCGCGCGACTCGACCGTGCACGGCCCGGCGATCAGGCAGAAGGTGTCGCCGCCGCCCACATCGCGCCCGTCCACGCTCACCACCGTCGCGCCGTGGTGCGACAGCTCGCTCGACGCGAGCTTGTACGGACGGCTGATCGGGATCACCTGATCGACGCCCGGCAGCCCCTCGAGCGCCAGCGCGCGCACGCCCTCCGGGTCGCCCAGCGCGCCGATCGCCGTCGTCAGCTCGCCGGGCATCACCCTGGCGTGCACGCCCGCGACGGTCTCGAGCCGCGCCACCACGGCGGCGATCTCGGCCTGCGTGGCCTGGGGTGTCATCACCACCATCACGGCGGGCTAGTTCTGTCTGCCTCGGCGAAGAACCGATGCCGCGGCGTGCGGGCTGTCCTCGTCGAGCCAGGCCTCGAGCAGCGGGTCGCCCGCGTCGACCGCCTCCTGGATCCGCCGCAGCGTGTCCCCGCGCAACTCGAGCTTCGTCCGCGCGTAGGACTCGCCGCCGAACTGCGCCATCTGCTGGGCCACGTCGCAGGCGCGCTCGAGCACCTCGTCCGGCCCGGCGAGCTCGTCCACGAGGCCGAGCCGCAGCGCCTCCTCGGGCTCGACCAGGTGCGCGCGCAGCGAGAGCGCCCGCGCGGCCGGGCCGGCCAGCTCCGAGCGCACCAGTGCGATCGCGCCCACCGGATACGGCACCCCCGCGCGCAGCTCGGTGAGCCCCAGCTTGCCCTCGCGCGCGCCCACCCGGTAGTCGGCGCACAGCGCGATCACCATGCCACCCGCGATCGCGTGCCCGGTCACGGCGGCCACCACCGGCCGCGGGAAGCCGTACCAGCCGAGCACGAGCCCGTTGATGCCGTCGACCATCGCGCGCTGGTCGTCCGGAGACATCGTCGGCACGAGCTTGAGATCGACACCGGCAGAGAAGAAGCGCCCGTGCCCGCTGATCACCACCGCGCCCGGCGGGTCCTCGAGTAGCTGCCGTCGCGCGGCCTCGAACTCATCGAGCACTTCGGGGTTGAGCGCGTTGGCGGGCGGCCTGTCGAAGCGGACCAACGCCAGCTCCCCGCGCGACTCGACTGTGACGGACGAGCCCACGCGGCGAAGAGTGACAGGAAAAGCTCAGCGAGGGTTGCGGCGTCTCGGCTCGGGCTCGCGGTCGCCCTGGCCGGCGCCGATGCCGAACTGCTTAGGCAGCTCGGTGAACAGCCAGTAGACGGCCAGCAACACGACCACGCAGAGCGCGAGGGCCAGTGCGAGGTAGATCGTCGCGGCGAGCCAGATCGCCACGAACAGCACAACGCCCACGATCGGCCAAACCGGGATCTTGCGCACGGTCAGGGGATCATCTCCGCGGGCAGCCGCTTGCCGTAGTCCTGAGCGGCGAGCGCCAGCTCCGACTGCTCCACCACGTCGACCCCGAGCCCCAGCGCGATGTAGCGCACCCGCCGCTCGTGGTCGCGACCGAGGTCATGCAGGTAGGCGAGTGCGCCGATGCGGGCATGCTCCGCGCGCATCCCGTCACGGTGCACCTCGATCTTCCCCCACAGCGCGACGATGCCCGTGATCCGGTCGAGGTAGGGAATCGGGCCCCGGCTCGGCGGGCGGTGGTAGGCGTAGATGCCGCACTTGCAATCCGGGTGCGGCGCGCGGTGCGGCTGGTCGAGCCAGCCCTTGCCGAACAGCAGCGTGCGGTTGGCCGGGAAGCATTCGGCCTGCACCTCCGCCTCCTCCCAGCGCAGGGGGATGAACGGCGAGGACAGGCGGTCGCGCACGAGCCTCCACTTGCGGAAGCCCACCACGGGCTCGATCAGGTCCGGAACCAGCGATGCCGTCACGCCGGCACCTTCTCGGGCTCCCTCTCGCGCTCGGGCACCGGCTGCGGCTCAGGCTCGCGTTCCGGGAGCGGTTCCGGCCGCGGCGACTCACGCGGAATCTGAATCGGCTCGACGGTGATCTCTCTAGCTGGACCCGGCAGGGTTGCCGCCGGGTCCCTACCCAGCAGTCGCATGACCATAGGTTAGGCCCTAGGCCGGATTTTCAATCGCAGTCAACACCGCGTCGAGTACCCGATCCGCTCCGTAGCGAACGAGATCGTCGGCGGGCAGACCGGTCTCCTCCTGCGCCTCGTCGATGGCCGCGCGGGCCTCGTCGTCGCTCAGGCGCGCGGTGTGGAGCGCAATGGCCGCCACGCGCGCCGGGCGGAGCGGGCGGCAGACCATCTCGTAGGCCTCGATGTACTCGGGGAGCGAGGGCAGCGCGATGTCCCGGTAGCCCTCGAAATGGGTGGCCCCGGCGCGGTGCGCGAGCACCAGCACGTCCGGCGAGCAGCCGTGCAGGAGGCCGAGCGTGACGGCCGAGTAGGCGGGGTGGAACAGCGAGCCCTGGCCCTCCACGAACAGGAGGTCGCCGCGCTCGCCACCCTCGTCCACGAGGCGCTCGGCCGCGCCCGACACGTAATCGGAGAGCACGTGGTCGACGGCGATGCCCCAGCCCGCGATCGCCACGCCCGTCTGGCCGGTGGGAACGTAGGCGGACTTCAACCCGCGGGCGCGCGCCAGGGTGTCGAGCTCCACGGTCACCGCCTTCTTGCCGATCGCCACGTCCGAGCCCACGCTGTGGACCACGCGCAGCCCGTCGCGCCGGCCGTTCGGCCCGCGCGGCACGCCGAGGTCGGGCGGCGGCAGGCGCAGGTCGCGCAGGTCCACGCCCTTCTGCTCGGCGGCCGAGCTGAACTCGGGGTCGTCGGCGAGGATGGTGTGCAGGCCGGCCTCGACGTTCAGGCCGCGGTCGATCGCCTCGAGCACGAGCGCGCGCAACGACGGATCGAGCCGGCCGCCGGTGGGCGCGATGCCGATCAGCATCGTCTCCGCGCCGCGCTCCACGGCCTCCGCGAGCGTCGCCACGATCGGCACCGGCTTCTCGCAGAACGGCACCACCTCGACCGCCGTGCGCCCCGCCTGGCTCGAGTCCACCACGGCCACGACCTCGCGCGTGCCGTAGCGGATCACGCCGTGCGCGGTCTTCGCATGGTGATCGTCGAACAGGCCCTCGGTGAGGACCGCCAGCCGCTCCGTCGCGCTCACTCGGGCCGGACGCCGAGGCCGGGATCCGCGGACGCGACTACGCCCCCGTCCCGGAAGCCAAGACCGGTGAACGGCGAGTTGGAAATCAGAAGATGGCCGTCGAGATCCACGTAGTCCACGAGCGACGCTATCTGAGCGGCGGCCGCGATGCCAAGCTCCGACTCGATCATGCAGCCGAGCATCACCTGCAGCCCGAGCGCGCGCGCCGCGTGGATCATGCGCAGCGCCTCGCGTATGCCGCCCGACTTCGCGAGCTTGATGTTCACGCCGTCGGCGTAGCTCGCCACGCGCGCGACGTCCAGCAGGTCCTTGCAGCCCTCGTCCACCACCACGGGGATGCGCGGCGAGAGCTCGCGCAGCGCGCGGAAGCTGTCGAGGTCAGCGGCCGGAAACGGCTGCTCCACGAACTCCACGCCCAGCTCCACGAGGGCGGGCATCAGCTCGCGCGCCGTCTCGAGGGTCCAGCCCTCGTTGCCGTCGATGCGGATGCGCGCGCCGCTGTTCTCGCTCACGGCCCGCAGCCGCTCGAGGTCGTCGGCGCCGCCAACCTTCAGCTTCAGCACCTTGTAGCCATGCGCGCGGCGGGTGCGATCCACCGTGCCCTCGATCGAGTCGATGCCGATCGTGTAGGAGGTCGGCGGGCTCGTGGGCGAGAGGCCGAACAGCCGCCACACGGGCTCGCCGAGCCGCTTGCCGAGCCAGTCGTGCAGGGCGGCGTCGATCGCCTGCTTCGCCCCCTGCTCGCCCGGCCGCATGGCGAGGCGGCGGCCGATGTACTCGTGCGCGTAGGGGTCGCCGCCGAGCAGGTCGGGTGCCTCGTGCTCGAGGAAGGCGAGCATCGAGTCCTGCGTCTCGCCCCAGTAGTCCACCGGCGCGCCCTCGCCGTAGCCGACGATGCCGTCGTGCTCGAGCTCCACGTGCACCACGTGCTCGACCACGCGCGACTGGCGCGCGATCGTGAACGTCTCGGTCAACGCGAGCGAGACCTTGTGGGCCCTGAGTTCCATTCCCCGATGCCAACGTACCCCGGCATGGCCTGTTCCGCGAGCGCGGCAGCCGCTATACAGGCGGTCGTGCAAGTTCGCGCCCACGGCCCGGGCCGTGTGAACCTGATCGGAGAGCACACCGATTACAACGGGGGCCTCGCGCTGCCGTTCGCTGTCGCGCCCGGTGTGACCGTGACGGCCGAGGGGAGCGCCGGCGACCACTTCGAGGTGCAGGCGCACGACCTCGACGAGCGCGACACCTTCGCCGTTCCGGAGCGGGTGAGCGGCTGGCGCGCGTTCCCGCGCGGGGTCGTCGCCGAGCTTCGCGAGGCGGGACATGCGCTGCCGTTCGCGCGGCTCGCGATCGACAGCGACCTGCCGCAGGGGTCGGGGCTGTCGTCGTCGGCCGCGCTGTCCACGGCGCTGTGCCTCGCCCTGCTCGGAGTTGGCGGCGAGGAGGCCGGCGACCGCATCGAGTTGGCGCGCCTGTGCTCGCGCGTGGAGAACGAGTGGGTGGGCGCGCATACGGGACTGCTCGACCAGCTCGCGGCGCTCGCCTCGCAGGAGGGTCACGCGCTGCTGATCGACTTCGACCGCCTCAAGCTCACGCACGTGCCGCTCGACCTGCGCGGCTTCACCCTGGCGACGCTCGACAGCGGCGGCAGCCACGACAACGCCGCGTCCGGTTACAACGAGCGGCGCGACGAGTGCGCGCTCGCCTGCGAGCTGCTCGGGATTCCCTCGCTCTCCCAGGCGGGGGCGGCGGACGCGGGGCGGCTGCCGGAGCCGCTCGGCCGGCGCGTGCTCCACGTGCTGTCGGAGAACCAGCGCGTGAGGGAGGCGGTGGCGGCGCTCGGGCGCGGCGACCTCGAGGAGGTCGGCCGCCTGCTCGACGGCTCGCACGAGAGCCTGCGCGACTGCTACGAGGTGTCGACCCCGGAGGTGGAGCGCGCGGTGGAGGCGATGAAGGACGCCGGAGCGGCCGGCGCGCGCGTGATGGGCGCCGGCTTCGGCGGCTCGGTGCTCGGGCTGTTCCCGCCGGGCGTGGACCCGCCCGCGGCCGCGGAGCCGGTTGAGCCGGGGCCGGCCGCTCGCCTCCTCTGAACTGCCGCAGCTTCTCGGCGCGGCACCCGTGCGCTGCGAGCTCGTCTACACCCTCGTTTCCCTCGACCGCGAGTACACGGCCGCGAGCCCCGAGGTCCGCTGGGAGGACTGGTATGCGGAGCGCCTGCTCGACCGCCTCGGCTCCACCTGAGGACGGGATGGCCCGAATGGGTGCAGGCAAAGGGGGGTTAACCACACCTTTGAAGCGGCGGAACCCCGCACCGCCAGATGCCAGCCAGCCGCATTTGTGCAGAGGCCCCCGCCTGCGAGATTTCCTGTCATGCACGGCCGCCAGACTCGAGCCAACCGGATGGCCCTCGGATGGGCTGGACCCTCGGTCTCCGTAGCCACTGCTTTGCGCTGTCACCCCTAGCGCCCTTTTTTCAAGAACGACTCCCCCTCCCTCGCTCCCGCCTTCCCCCCGGCGGGAGCGAGGCATTTATGGGCATCATGCGAGTCGATGGCGTTCCTGATCCTGCACGGCCTGCTGGGCTCCGGGCCCGATCACTGGCAGACGTGGCTGGCGCGCCGGCTGCGTGAGCGGGGCGAACGGGTGAGCTACCCGGACCTGCCAAAGCCGGACGCGCCGCTGCTCGACGCCTGGCACGAGGCGCTCGACCGCGAGCTGGCCGACCCCGACGGCCTCGTGGTGATCTGCCACTCGCTTGCCTGCGTGCTGTGGCTGCAGCATGCGCGGGGCTGCTCCGGCGCGCCGGTGGAGCGCGTGCTGCTCGTGGCGCCGCCGAGCCCGTCCGTCGAGCTGCCGGCGCGCGGCTTCTTCCCGCTGGCCGTCGAGCCTGCCGACGTAGCGCGCGCGGCGGGATCCACGCGCCTCGTGTGGGCGGCCGACGACCCCTACTGCCTGGAGGGCGCCGAGCGCGCATACGCCGAGCCGCTCGAGCTCGAGTCATGCTTTGTGGACGGTGGCGGGCACATCAACCCGGAAGCCGGCTACGGGCCGTGGCCGGGGGTCGAGCGCTGGAGCCTCGGCTCAGACGAGAACGGCGCCGAGAACTAGCTCCAGGTTCGAGAGGTCCTCGAGCACGGCGTCGGCGCCCGAGTGGAGGAGCTCGTCCGTGTCGTAGGGCCCGGTGGCCACGCCCACGGCGCGTGCACCACCCTCGATGGCGGCCGCCACGTCGAGCGGCGTGTCGCCGATCAGCACGATGTCGGCGGGGTCGAACGCGGCGCCGCGCAGGTCGAGCGCCTTGCGCCGGGCCACCGCCACGAGCTCGCCGCGCCGGCGGTTGTCGGTGCCGTAGGCGCCGATCTCCATGTCCACCAGCACGTCGAGGCCGAACGCCCCGAGCTTCACGCGTGCGTTCGCCGCGATGTTGCCGGTGAGGAGCGACTGGGTCACGCCCGGCTCCTCGCCCAGGCGCTCGAGCGCCTCGCGCACGCCCGGGAACGGCCGCCCGCGCTCGCGCAGCAGGTGCGCGCGCTCGGCCATCGCGCGCGCCAGCTCTTCCTCGAAGTCGCCGAGCAGCCGCTCGCTGTGCTCGATGCCGGCCGTCTCCAGCAGGTCGAGAGCGATCTCGAGGTCGGTGCGCCCGGCGAACGGCACGAGCTGCTTCACCTCCGCCCCGGTCACGCGCTCGAAGGCGTCGTAGAAGGCCTCGCCACCGAGGCCGTCCGAATCCACGAGGGTCCCGTCGATGTCCCAGAGCACGAGTCGGGTCATGCCCGGTAGGTTGCCGGTTCGTGGCGGACAGGGTCATCGTGGTCCACGGAGGCTGCGGAAATCCGGCGGCGGGAGTGGTGCGCGACGAGGCCGGCTACCACCGCGCGATCGAGGAGGCCCTCGCGGCGGGCTCCACCGTTCTGGAGGGCGGCGGCCCGGCGCTCGACGCCGTGGTGGCCGCCGTCGAGTCGCTCGAGGACTGCCCGCGCTTGAACGCCGGGCGCGGCTCGGTGCTCACCTCCGAAGGGGCCGTGGAGATGGATGCGTCAGTGATGTCCGGCGCCGACCGCCGCGCGGGTGCCGTGGCCACCGTCACCCGCGTCCGCCATCCGGTGGCCCTCGCGCGCGCCGTGATGGAGAACACGCCACACGTGCTCGTGGCCGGCGCCGGCGCCGAGCGGATTGCCGAGGAGCACGGCCTCGAGCTCTGCGAGCCCGACTGGTTCGTCACCGACAAGCAGCGCGATCGCTGGATGACCTCGAAGGGCACCGTGGGCGCGGTCGCGCTCGACGCCGACGGCCATCTGGCGGCCGCCACCTCCACCGGCGGCATGCGCGGCCAGCTGCCCGGCCGCGTGGGCGACTCGCCGCTGATCGGCTGCGGCACCTACGCGGAGGATGGCGTGTGCGCGCTGTCCGCCACCGGCGACGGTGAGCTGATCGTCCGCGCCACGTTGGCCGCCGAGGTGGCGGCGCTGATCCGGCACACGGGCCTGTCGCTCGAGGACGCCTGCCGCCAGGCGCTCCGCGACCGCGTGGCGCCGCTACGCGCGGAGGCGGGGCTGATCGCCCTCGATCCTTCCGGAAACGTCGCGATGCCCGCCAACACGGCGGTCATGCACCGGGGGCTCGTGCGGAATGGCGGCGCGCCTCAGACGGCCGTGTTCGTCTGAGGGTTTACGGCGGCAATAAGGGCGGCCCGAGGCGGGCTGCTCGTTGATTGCAGGATTTGGGTCCTGTGAGCCGCCAAACCCTGCAATCAACAAAGAAACGGCGCCCCCGAAGGGGCGCCGTCCCTATGCCCTATGACCTATGACCTATGACCTGTCCCCTATGCGCCCGAAACGAACGCGGAGATATTGGGCGTCCCACGGCCCGTCGTGTAATCCCATCCCGGCGTGGCCACGTAGAAGCCGATGGCCCCGAGCGTGATGTCGTTGAACGCCGAGGCCGGCTCGGTGTTGTAGATCACCGGACCGGCGAAGCCCAGCGTGCCGCCGTGCGCGCCCTGGGCCCGCGCCCAGATGCCCTGCCACGACGGAGCGCTCGCGCTCGTGCCGCCGATCTCCTCCTCGGTGCCGTTCACGATCACGCGGTAGCCCGAGTTGGGATCCGCGTCGAGCGCGACGTCCGGCACTCCTCGCTTGACGCCGAGGAAGCTGCCGCCGGCGTTCGTCTGGAACGGGGGCACCGCCTCGAAGAACGTGCTGCCGCCGCCTCCGGCGTACCACGCGATCTCCGTCGGTCCCGATCCCAGCACCGAGGTGCCGCCCACGCCGATGGCGAACGGCGACGCCGCCGGGAAGTTCGTGCCCGGCAGACCCGCCGGCACTCCGTTCACGCCCACCACGGCCGGGCAGAACGAGCCCGTGTCGCCGCTCGACGTGAACAGCGTCTGGCCCTGAGCGGCCGCCTGCTCGAGCGCGTTGTCGAGCGGTGCCTGGAAGCCGGACACCTGGGCCAGCAACTCGCACTCGCCGGCCGAGAAGCTGGCCTGCTTGTTCGTGTTGTCGGTGACCCAGCGGTTGACCGTCGCCAGGATGTCGTCATTCGACAGCGACGGGCCCACGTACAGGTGCAGCCCCGTCACGTCCGGCGCGAAGCCGGTCGAGTACTGCGTGTCGAGATCCCACTCGTCGTTGCCCGCGGTGTCGGCCGAAGGCGCTCCGACGTCGGTCTCAGTCACGGCCACCTGCGGCAGACCGAACTGGTTCTCGAACTGCACGAGGTCCTTTTTTGGCTGCGTCAGATCGCCCTCGGCGATCACCGCAACCTGCTGGCCCGAGCCCGTGGCGCTGCTGGGCGCGTTGTAAAGCGACCAGAAGTCCTGCGGCCCGTACTCAGCCGGATAGTTGATCCCGCCGGTAGCGGCCGTGGAGTTCGCGGGCGTGCGCTGCGGCTGCAGGCTGATCTTGCCGATGCTCGACAGCCCGAGCACGCCGGCCACCTGACCCGAGAAGCTGGTCGGCAGCTTGGCCGTGCCCTTCGGGGTGAAGTAGCTGGAGCCGCCGGACTGCTGGTAGCGCTCGAAGGTGATGCCAAGCGCCTTGCCGAACGCGGTCGACGATCCGCTCAGCCGCACCAGCGTGCGGTTGGGCGACACCGAGCTCACGCTCAGGCCGTTGGCGGCGGCCCACGTGCGGACGGCGGTCACCGTCGACGCGGCCGGCGCGTAAGTCGAGTTGTAGGTGGCGGCCGAGATCGTCTGGTGGTTCTTCACCAGCCGGTCGAGGGCAGCCTGACTGCGCGGCGAAAGAGCCACGGTCACCTGGAGCGTGCGCGCGGGCAGCGCGCCGAGATCCGTGCCGTTCTGGACCAGGATCGGCGCGAGGCCGGTCTGCTGGGCCGTGGTTACCGCGGACGCCGAGGCCGGAATCGCCAGTCCGGCGGCCGCAAGCGCGCCGACGGCAGCAAGCCTCGTGCGCGCGCGTAGAGATCTGTGCATGAACCCTCCCTGTTCAGTACTTACGGGGTCGTCGCGGCGCCTCTGATCCGGCCTGCCACCGGGCCCGAGGCCCCTTGCCGCGTAGACGGAAGCGCGCAGTATCACAGGCGTTTTGGGGCAGTGCGCCACTTACCCAAGAGAAGCGCGGGCCACCTCGTAAGCGCGTTCTAAGGGGCTGCGGGAACGATCGGCGCGCCCGGGGCGTTTTCCCCTGTGTTCCCTTTTTCCGACCCCGAGAGGAACCACAGACATGATGAAGCGAGTGCTTCTGCCGGTGATGGCTGCCGGCGCAGCCGCCGCCGTGATCGGTGGCACCGCCGCCGGTGCGCATCAGTCAGCAACTGCGCACAGCGCGAAGGCCGCCAAGATCCAGGTGAAGAAGGTGGGCCACCTCGGCAAGATCCTCGAGAACGGGCACGGCCAGGTGCTTTACCTCTTCGAAAAGGACAAGCACGGCAAGAGCGCCTGCTACGGCAAGTGCGCCGCCGCGTGGCCGCCCGTGTTCACGACCGGAAGCCCGACGGCCGGCTCCGGCGTGAAGGCCTCCCTGCTCGGCACCACCAAGCGCAAGGACGGCAAGACGCAGGCGACCTACAACGGCCACCCGCTGTACGCGTTCGTCGAGGACAGCAAGGCGAATGAGGCCACGGGCCAGGGCTCGAAGGCATTCGGCGCCAAGTGGTTTGTGATGAACGCGAAGGGCAGCAAGGTCAGCGGCTAGACCAGGCGAGCCCGCAGCGAGTCGGCGTCCACGTCCGCCGGCTCGGTCGAGTCGAGGAAGTCCTGAAGCGTGCGCGCGAACCGCACGGGCTCGTCCAGTTGTGGGAAGTGCCCCGCGTCGTCGAAGACCTCGAGCCGGCTGCCGGGCATCCCGCGGTTGGCGGTCCCGGCGTGACGCACCGGGATGATCGGATCGCGCCGGCCCCACACGATCAGGGTCGGCACGTCCTCCGCGAGGTAGAGCCGGTCGCCCGCGTTCACGCGCTGGCCGCCAGGATCGATCACGGACCGCAGTGTGTGGAGAAAGGCCTGGCGCGAGTCGCCGCTCGACAGCGAGCCGTAGCCGCGCGCGAATTCGGCGATGTCCGGGCCGGCGCGGAAGCCGAGCTTGCCGGCGAGGTTCGACACGGTCGTGCCCGCATGGCGCACGGTGTCGTTCGAGATCAGCGGCAGCACCAGCTCCGAGCCGGGCAGCGTGGCGGCGCGCAGCAGCGGGTGCACGGCGCGTCCGAGCCCGCCGCTCGACACGAGCACGAGCCGGCCGGTGCGCTCGGGGAACTGGTAGGCGAACTGGAGCGCGATGCCGCCTCCGAGCGAGTGCCCGACCACCGTGGCCTTGTCGAGGCCGAGGGTCACCAGTAGGTCGCGCAGGCCGCTCGCGTAGGCGCCGAGCGAGTAGTCGCCGCGCGGCTTGGCCGAGCGCCCGTGGCCGAGCAGATCCGGCGCCACCACCGTGTTCCGCTCGGCGAGCAGCGGCATCGAGTCGAGCCATTGCTCGGAGCGCCCGGCGATGCCGTGGATCAGCAGGACCGGAGGGCCTTCGCCGGCGGTCCGGTAGCTCACGCGGTGACCGTGGAGCTCGACTTCCTCGGTGCGAACGGCTGTCTTTTTCTTGGTAGCCATAGGTCAGTCCCCTACACTCTTCATGCGTCCGTGTTACACGGTTTCATGTAACTTGAAACGCATTCCTACCATGACTGCGGTGGCAACCACATCGAACGGCGACAGCCGGCTGACCATCGATCAGCTCGCTCAGCGCACAGGGATGACGGTTCGCAACATTCGCGCCCACCAGTCGCGCGGGCTCCTCCAGCCGCCGGTCGTCGAGGCGCGCACGGGCTACTACGACGAGGAGCACCTCGCCCGCATCCGCCTGATCCAGGAGATGCAGGCGGAGGGCTTCAACCTCAAGGCGATCGAACGGCTGATCGAGGGTTCGAGCGGCGCCGTCGAGGAGGCGCTCGGCTTCAAGCGCGCGGTGCTCACCCCGTTCGGCGACGAGGAGCCGGAGTACGTCACGCAGGAGGAGCTCGACGAGCGCCTCCGCGGCCCGCACGACCCCAAGGTCGCGCGCAAGGCGGTGAAGCTCGGGCTGATCAAGCCGCTCGGCGACGACCGCTTCGAGATCCCCAGCCCCACCCTCTTCGGCGCGGGCGAGGAGCTCGTCCGGCAGGGCGTGCCGATCGACCACGTGCTCGCCGTTGCGGAGCGGGTGATGAAGCACTCCGCCGCGGTCGCGGATGCCTTCGTGCGCGTGTTCGTGGACGACGTGCTCAGCCCGCTGCCGCAGGACGGCGCGCACGATCCGGCCGAATGGGCGCGCAAGCGCGACGCGCTCGAGCGGCTGCGCCCGCTCGCGAGCGACGCCCTGCTCGCCGCCTTCAAGCAGAAGATGACGAAGGCGGCCGAGCGCCGCTTCTCCAAGGTCCTCGACAGCTAGCCCGGCACCCGCGCCTTGGCGTCGTCGCGCAGCAGGACGAGCACGATCAGCGCGCCGGCCACGGTCCAGCCGAGCGTGATCACGTTGGCGATCGCGTTGCCGGTCGAGTACGGACCGAGGTTGAACATGTGCCAGACCATGTGCGGGAGCGCGAACGTGAGCCACACCGCGATTGCCGTGTAGCTGAGACTGCGCTGGCCGCGAACCGCCGCGATCGTCATCAGCACGCCGAGGCCGACGAAGAGCGAGCCGACGTCGCGCACCAGGTGCTCGTCGTAGGCGCCGAGCGCGGCCACCCAGCTGCCGCTGCCGATGCCGAAATTCTTGTAGAAGCTGTGCGGGGCGAAGAACGCCCACAGCCCGAGCAGGCCCTGCGGCACCCCGAGCACGAGCAGGAGGCCGGCGATCGGCTCCCGGTGGCGCTCGATGCGATCGCCGTCGTTCATGGGCGCAGCGCGGTGGCGATCACATAGCTGCTCGTCACGCGGAAGGCATCCGGATCCTCGTTGGCCGCCTCGAGGATCGCCAGCATCTTCGCGTTCACCTCGTCCACCTCGCCGCGCGGCTCGAGCACGGCTCGGCCCGCCACCGCCATCGGGTGGTTCTCGAGCTCTGCCTCGATGAACTCGCGCGCGGACGGGGCCCCGAAGGAGAGCTGGTGCTCCTCGAGCGACACGTCGAAGCCGTACGGGCCGAGGAGCCGTCGCAGCGCGTCCGCGTCGTGCCAGGCGAACGGTGGCGGCGCCGGCGGGGCGCCGAGCGCGCGGGCGACCGCCTCGCGCGGCACCCGCAGGCTCTCCGACATCGCGCCCAGGGGAAGCCAGGCGCTGAGCACGATGCGCCCGCCGGGCGCGGCCACGCGCGCCATCTCCGCGGCCGCCGCCTGCACGTCCGGGGCGAAGATCACGCCGAACACGGACATGATCAGGTCGGCCTCGCCATCGGCGAGCGGGAGCGAGGCGGCGTCGCCGGCCGCGAAGTCGATGTCCATCGTCCGGTCGCCGCCGCGCTTGCGTGCCACCTCGAGCAGCCGCGCGGCCGGGTCCACGCCCGTCACGCGCGCGCCGCGCTCCGCGGCGAGCAGCGCGGCGTTGCCCGTGCCGCAGCCCACGTCCACCACGCGCTCGCCCGGCACGGGTGCCGCGTGATCCACGAGCAGCTCCGCCACGGGACCCAGCTGCGCGGCGGTGCGCTCGTAGTGGCCGATGCCCCAGTCGAGTGAGGGTGCGCTAGTCATGCTGAGTCCTTTCTGCGAGTTGCCGCTGGAGCGATGCGACGTCGAGCCACGCGCTCTCGCGGCTGATCAGGCCGCCGCTGAAGTCGAACACATGCAGCAGCCGGACGCTCACCTCCCGGCCACCGCCTTCCATGCCGAACACCGAGCCCTCGGCGCTGGCGTACAGGATCGATTCGTCCACGGCGTGAAAGGTGCCATACCTGCGCCTGACGGTCTCGAAGCGGGTGATGCGAAGGTCGGCCAGCAGCCCGCGGTAGTAGGCGGCTATCTCCTCGCCGCCGTACAGCGGGCCGCCGGGCCGGCCGGCCACGTCGTGCTGCGCGCCGGGGATGAAGCCCTCGACGATCGCGTCGATGTCGCCGGCCTCCTCGGCGCGGAAGTGGCCGTCGATCAGCGTGTCCATCTCCGCGCGGGTCAGCTCCCGTGCGGCTGTGTGGGTGATGATCATTTGCGAGTTCCTCTGGGACGGGTTTGATCTCAAGGACTTGATACCTTGTCAGGACCCTTACTTCTTGTCAAGGACTTGATATATGCTTTCGGCGTGAGCGTTCCTCAGATCGGCGAGAGGTACCGGGGCGTCGACGGCCGCACCGGCTACCTGTTGCGGCAGGCGTGGCACGAGTTCCGCGGCGCGATGGAGGTGAGCCTGCGGGAGCAGGGCCTGAACGCGGCGCAGTACGCGGTGATGACCGTGCTCGCCCGCGACCCGGCGATCTCCAGCGCCGACCTGGCCCGCGGCTGCAACATCAGCCCCCAGGCGATGAACGGGGTCGTCATGACGCTGGAGCGCGCCGGCATCGTCGAGCGGCATCCTCACCCCACCCACGGACGCATCCTCCAGGTCACGCTCACGGACGAGGGTGAGCGCCGGCTGGCCGCCGCGCGGCCGGCCGTCGACCGGCTCGAGGGCCTCGTCGATAAGGGCTACAGCGATGAGCAGCTCGCCCTGATCCACGAATGGCTCGTCACCGCCGCGCAGCGGATGGTCGCCGAGGCCACCGACGCCGGGCGAACCTGACGCGCCTGGACGTCTAGGCTCCGAGCCCGTGACCTGGCGCGAAATCATCCGCGGGTTCATCCCCAACTCCCCGCTCGTGCGCCACCTGGGCATCGAGGTGCGAACGCTCGAGCCCGACAGGGCCGAGCTGCTCCTCCCCTACCGCGCCGAGCTCGCCACGATGGGCGACGTGGTCCACGGCGGCGCGATCGCCACGCTGATCGACACCGCGGGAATGGCCGCCGCGTGGGCGCACGACGAGCAGGCCCCGGAGGGCGCCACCGGCTCCACCGTCTCGATGACCGTCGAGTACCTCGCGGCCGCCCGCGGCGGCGACCTGCTCGCCACCGGCACGCCCGCCCGGCGCGGACGCACGATGTGCTTCTGCGACGTGGAGGTCACCGAGCCGCCCGGCGAGCGGGTGGTGGCGAAGGGGATGGTTGTCTACCGGTTTGCGAGTACGCAGTAGGCGGGGCT
>DASXCV010000301.1:0-2655 GCA_036491015.1 Thermoleophilaceae bacterium
CCCGAGCTCGATCCTCATCGCCGTGGCTATCTCGGCAGGGCTCTTCTCCCCCCGCCCCATGGCGGCAAGCGCCGCGGCCCGGTACATCGCACCCGAATCGAGGTACGTGAACCCGAGCCGCTCAGCGACTCCGCGAGCAACAGTGGACTTGCCCGCACCGGCGGGACCGTCGATTGCGATGACCATTGGGGCCAAGGCTACTTGCGGCGCGACGGCGACTCCCTGTTCCAGGGGCTCATGTACGACAACCAGGCCTAGCCCGGCAGCGGGCTCGCCTGCACTCGGGCGGGCCCGCTGCCCCTGCTACCGTCTCCTGCGTCGGGTGCCGCTGTGGTGCCCGAGAGGTTCGTCTCCTCTTGTGCGCTCCTAGCGCGTCGGGGTTGCTGGATCTCCCCGTCGCACCCAATACAGGAGCTCACAAATGTCTTCGCAGTCCTTCGCCGATCTCGGCGTGTCAAAACCGGTGGTCGCCGCGCTCTCGAAGCGCGGGATCGAAACCCCCTTCGCCGTCCAAAGGCTGGTGATCGCCGACGTCCTGGCCGGACATGACGTCCTGGCCCAGTCGCCCACCGGCTCCGGCAAGACGCTGGCCTTCGGCATCCCGATGGCCGACCGCATCGATGCAAACGACCGCCGCGCGGCGGCGCTCGTGCTTGCCCCCACGCGCGAGCTGGCAAGCCAGATCGTGGACGAGCTCCTACCCGCCGTCCACGCCCGCGCGCTCAAGATCGCGGCGGTGTACGGCGGCGTCGGCATCGAGCGCCAGGCCAAGCGCGCACGGGACGCGCACATCCTCGTCGCCACGCCCGGCCGCCTCGAAGATCTGATCGAGCGCCGCGTGGTCACGCTCGAGCACGTGCGCATCCTCGTGGTCGACGAGGGCGACCGCATGCTCGACATGGGCTTCCGCCCCGTGCTCGACCGCCTCGTTCGCCAGACCCCGGCCGACCGCCAGACGCTGTTCTTCTCAGCCACCCTGGAGGGTGCAGCGGGTGACGCCGCCCGCGAGTACACGCGCAACCCGCGCCGCCACACGCACAAGCCCAAGCAGGAGAAGCAGAGCGCGGTGGAGCACCGCTTCGTCCACGTCGCCCACGAGGAGAAGCTGGCCACGCTCGTCACCGAGCTGCGCGACCCCGATCACAACCGGACGCTCGTGTTCGTGCGGACCAAGCGCGGCGCCGACCGGCTCGTCAAGCGCCTGGGGAACCAGAACGTGAAGGCCGTGGCGATGCACGGGGACAAGACCCAGTCGCAGCGGCAGCGGGCACTGTCCAGCTTCGAGGACGGCCGCGTGGCCACGCTCGTCGCGACCGACGTCGCCGCCCGCGGGATCGACGTCGACGACGTCACGCGCGTGATCAACTTCGACGCCCCCGAGGACCGCGACACCTACGTCCACCGGGTGGGCCGCACCGGCCGCGCCGGGCGCACCGGAGCGGGCGTGAGCTTCGTGATGGCGGACCAGGCCGCGGACATGGGGAAGATCGCCTCCGAGCTGGGCCTCGGCCAGGAGTTCCAGCGCTCGGTGCCCAACGCATCGCGAACCAAGCCCGCGGCCAGGCAGCCCTCGCGCAACGGCAATGGCCACGGCAATGGCCGCCCGCGCAGGCGCCGCCGGCGCTAGCGCACACCGAGCAGAGCCCGGAGGCGCGAGCACGGTGCGTGCACGCTTCACGACAGAGATGCCGGCCAAGGACTACCCGGGCGCGGTGTAGGCGAGGACGATCCACGCGACGATCGCCGCAGCCTCGACGGCCAGGTTCACGCGCATCCAAAGCCGGTTTCGGTCTCCATGCCCCTGGCGCAGCCGCCATCCGAACTCGAAGGCCGCGCCGGCCGCCGCGGCACCGCAGGCAACCGTCACCCACGCCATCGTCTTGGACCAGCTCGCATCGCGCCAGATCGAGTCCCCCCAGCCGCTGTCGGTCTCGATCAGCGTGACGAACGCCCACGGCAGAATCGGGAGCAGCGCGAGCGTCGTCAGCACCAATATCTCCGTGGCAAACCCGCCCCCGGGCTCTGCTGGATCACGTGGTCCGTCTGGGCGGGTCACCTGGGTCCCAGCGTCATGCGCGCGCAGGTTACTCAGAGAGACGTGAGCGCGCGGAGGTTCTTTCAGCGCCTGCCGACCAGCTCGGCGATCAGCTCCGCCGCCCGCGCCGCGCCGTCGTGCGGCACCGCCTCGTAGGCGGGAGTCGTGTCACCAGCCGCTCGATCGCGGCGGCAAACGCCTCCGGCGTGGCGTCCTCCCACTCCATCCAGTCACGGCCACCGTGGCGGTCGAGTACCACCTCCGCAACGTCTATCGCAAGCTTGGCATCGCCTCCCGCGAAGAGCTCGCGCAATCGATCGGGGCGCGCCCCGCGACCGCCGGCCGCCAGGCAGGCTGACCAAGCTCAGGCATGGACTTTCATCCGGGACTCAGGATTTGGCGCTATTTCACCGATTAGACAGACAAGCCCAATGCGTCTTCCACTCTCCCCAACGCCCCGAGGCGAGCAGCCGCCTGCCGCCCCGGCCGATACCGACTACCGCGAGCTGGTCGAGCGCATCCCGGCCGTGAGCTACACGGCCGAGTTCGGCTCCGACTGCGCGTGGCAGTTCGTGAGTCCGCAGGTCGAGCAGCTGCTCGGCTACGGCGTCGACGAATGG
>DASXCV010000302.1:0-3416 GCA_036491015.1 Thermoleophilaceae bacterium
CCTGCCGATCGTCATGCCGCCGGTGGCGACCACGAACTCGCTCAGCGCCGGTCCCGCGAAGTAGGGCGCGTGCTCGGCGCGCAGCCCCCACGACAGGTTCTGCGTCTGCTCCATCGCGCGCCGCGACAGCCGCTCCCCGCGCACGAGCGCGTGCTCCGCGGGCCCGCCCCGCGCGAGATCGAGCACCACCATCGGCTGCGTGGTCTCGGCGAACGATCCGGGCAGCTCCGCCACCACCACCGAGCCCGAGTCGAGCAGCAGCTCGCGCAGTCCCCGCATCGTCTTGATAGTCAGAAAGGTGTCGCTGCAGATGAAGCGCAGCCGCCCGCGCGTCGCGAGCTCGTCGAGCGCCTTCGCGACGAAGAACGAGTACGTCTCCTTCTTCAGCTTGCACCCGCCGTAGTGCCCGAAGCGGCGGTCGAGCGCGTCCTCGATCTCCGCGTCGAACGTGCCGCCGAAGGGTGGGTTGCCGACGACGAGGTCGAACGGCGCCTCGGGCGCGAACCGGAAGTAGTCGCCACACGAGAGCCCGTGGCCCACGGGCAGCTCTCCCCAGCGCGCCTCGAGCGCCGCCACGGTCTGCCCGTACAGGGCTGGGTCGAGCTCGACCCCGAACACGTTCTCCCGCATCACGCGCGCGAAGTCGCCGCCGCGCAGCTCGACCAGCGCCGACACGAGCGGCAGCAGGAACGCGCCCGCCCCGAAGGACGGCTCGAGCACCCTCGTGTCGCGTCCGAGCGGCAGTTCGGCGACGAGTCGCGCCGCAAGCTCCGGCGGGGTCATCACCTGGCCCAGCTGCCGCCGCGCCGGCCGCTCACGTTTCGCGCTGCGCTCCACGGGCTCGGACGCTAGTGCGGCGGGTAGACGCTACTGTGGCTGTCCGTTCTTATCTCTCGAGGGGGGAAGTCGTGCATCGCATCCGCGTTCTGCTGGTGATCGCTGTCGCATCGCTCGTCGTGGTCCCGGCCGCTGCCCAGGCCAAGGCCGCCAAGAAGCAGCTCTACGTCTCGCTTGGCGACTCCTATGCCGTCGGCTATCAGGCCGACGTGAAGAAGACGACGCACAACGGCTTCGCGGATCAGCTCGTCCCGCTGGCGAAGCGGAAGGGCTACAACTTCACGCTCGTCAACCTCGGCTGCGGCGGCGCGACCACCACCTCGATGCTTCAGAGCAAGGGCTGCCCGCAGCTCGCACTCGCGCCCGGCGCGAAGGGCTACCCGACCCAGACCCAGGTGCAGGCCGCCGTGTCGTTCATCAAGAAGCACCGCGCGCAGATGGGGCTCGTGACGATCTCGATCGGCGGCAACGACGTGGACAGCTGCATTCCCAAGCCGGACCCGGTGACCTGCGTGGCCACCAACATGAAGAGCGCGGGGGCGAACCTGAAGAGCATCGTCCGCCAGGTCCGCAAGGCGGGCGGCAAGTCGCTCAAGATCGTCGGCACCACCTATCCCGACGTCGTGCTCGGCGCCTGGGTGCGCCAGGACGTGTTCGGCTCGAACGCGTTCAACCTGGCCACCAGCTCGCTGACCGCGTTCGACACCTACATCAATCCCGGCCTGAAGAAGGCGTACGCGAGCGGCGGCGCAAAGTTCGTCGACGTGACGAAGGCGACCGGCGCATACGGTCCGTTCGACACCACCACGCTGGCGCCCTACGGGATGATCCCGACGCCTGTCGCGACGGTGTGCAAGCTCACCTTCTTCTGCCAGTTCCTAGACATCCACATGCGGACGCCGGGCTACGGCATCATCGCCAAGCTGATCGCCGGGACGTTGCCGAAGCGCGCCTAGGGAGCCGACAGCACTTCGCCGAGCTTGTCGAGCATCTTCTGCTCGCCTTCGCTCACGCGCACCGCGTGGAAGCCCATGAAACCGCCCTCCTTGGCCGCCTCGGCGGCCCGCTGGGCAGCGCTGAGTAGCCACTTGCGGAACTCGTCCGCCTCCTCGGGCGTGGCCTTCTCGGTGACCAAGGCGTTCACCCCGCGGAGCTCGTCCACGATCTCCTCGCCGGCCAGCGCGCCCTTGGGCTTGAAGTCGTGCAGCGGGTTCTCGTGATGCTTCGCCCGCTCGGCGGTGTCCTTGGCCACGGCATCCACCAGCTCGCCGTGCCCGCCTGACTGCGCGGCGTCAAGGATGGTCTTGAGCGAGGCCGACACCTCCTTCACCGCCTCGATCGGACCGCCCGGGTCCGCGAGCGAAATGGCCATTCCGGCTACGAGCGGTGCACGCCCGAGGCGCACCCACTCCTCATCTGTGAAATCTGCTCGAGTCGTCATGCGGCCGAACGCTACCGCCGCCGCCTAGTTGTTGCGGCCGAAGATCCGCAGAAGCGACAGGAACAGGTTGATGAAGTCGAGGTAGAGCATCAGGGCGCCGAAGATGGCTGCCTTCTGCTGGTGGTCCTCCGTCGCGAGCGGGCCGTCGCCGGCGGCCAGCTGCTTGAGCTTCTGCATGTCGTAGGCGGTGAGGCCCGCGAAGATGATCACGCCGCCGAAGCCGAGCAGCAGATTGAACGTGCTACCGCCGATGAAGATGAAGGCGATCGACGCGAAGATCAGCCCGATCAGCGCGCCGAACAGCGCCGCGCCCCAACCCGACAGGTCCCGCTCCGTCGTGTAGCCGTACAGCGCCATCCCGCCGAACACGCCGGTGGCGCCGGCGAACGCGCCGACGACCGAGCTCGTGGTGTAGGCCTCGAGCAGGATCGAGAACGTGAAGCCGGTGAGCGCCGCGTAGACGCAGAACAGCAGCGCCGCCAGCTGGGCCGAGATGCGGTTGATCCCGAACGACAGCCCGAACACCATCGCGAGCTGCGCGCCCAGGCTGACGAAGAAGATGCCCGGGTGGTCGTTGAAGTAGGCGGTGACGTTCGAGCTCGCGTGGAACCAGACAGCGATCCCGGTGGTGATCGCGAGCGCAAGGAGCATCCAGGCGAACACCTCGCGCAGGAAGCTGCGCTCGGTGACGACGGCGGTCGTCTCTACGTGCGTGACCGGTGATGACATGTGCGAGCACTTTAGGCGCGCACGGCGCGATCCGCCACCTTTGCGGGCGGCGCGACGGACGGTCAAGCACTGACTTGACTATGTGCTACACTCAAGCAGATGCTTGACCAACGCACACCACCGCTCGACCGGCTGTTCCAGGCGCTCGCCGATCCCAGCCGGCGCGCGATGGTCGAGCGACTCAGCCGAGGGCCGGCGTCGGTTAGCGAGCTGGCCAAGCCGCTGCCGATGTCCCTCCAGGCCGTGGTCCAGCACCTGCAGGTGCTCGAGGCGAGCGGCCTCGTGAAGACCGAGAAGCTCGGCCGCGTGCGCACCTGCCAGATCGAGCCGGCCGTGCTGCGCTCGGCCGAGCAGTGGATCACCGAGCGGCGCACGAGCTGGGAGGAGCGCCTCGACCGGCTGGGGGAAT
>DASXCV010000303.1:0-5331 GCA_036491015.1 Thermoleophilaceae bacterium
GAACGCCCCTCGACGACGGACCGCAGCTCCCGCCCGCAGGCGATCCCGAAGTAGAAGGCGGTGCGGATCCCCTCGGCGGTCAGCGGCAGGCAATGCCCCGCCGAGTCGCCCACGAAGAACAGCTCGTCCTCGGCCGCCGGGCGTAGCCGGTGCGGGATCCAGTTGCCCTGGTACCGCACCGACTCACGCGCGAGGTCGGACGCGAGCAGCTTCGTCGTGTCCTTCACGTGGAAGCGCGGGTCGAACGAGCCCACGCCCACGCGCACCTCCCCGCGCGCGGGGAAGCTCCAGCCGTAGCCCGCGGGCACGTAGCGGCGGTCGATCCAGATCTCGAGCTCGTCGCCGCCACCATGAGGATGTACCTCGAGCCCGCGCGACAAAGGCGCGTCGGGCGGCTGGTAGCCGGGCGCGGCGAGCATCCGGCGCCAACCCAGCGCGTCCACAACGAGCGGCGCGCTCAAATCCCCGCGGTCGGTGTGCACCGTGAGCCCGGTCCGCCCGTCCACCTTGGCGGTCTCGAACCGAGCGTCGTTCTGGTCGTCGAGCAGTTCGCACAGCTCGCGGTAGTCGAAGGTCGAGAAGGTCCACGGCAGCGGATAGCGCCGAGTGGCGAACGGGGTGTGGATCACGAGGTCCGGGAACGTCTGCCGGATCGAGTCCTCTAGGCCCAGAGCCACCAGCCAGTCCGTCGGGGCGGCGCACGCGGAGGTCTGGCGCTCGCCGACCTCGTAGCGATCGATCATCAATACACGCGCGCCTGTGCCCGTCAATTCGCGTGCGACCGCCAGACCTGCAAAGCTTGCACCGCAGATCAAGACGTCGAATTCGCCGGACAAGGGTGTGCGGTCCTCGCCTCTCTTAGTGCGTCGTCTGGGCATCGCGGCTGAGACTACAAGCCGCGTGCGGACGCCGTGGCCAGAGCGTGCCCGCTAACCTTCGCGCAAGTGTCAGATACCGAAGAAGTAACTCAAGCCAAGCCAGTCGAGGGGTCGAATGGGCTGCTCCTCGAAATTGACGGTCAGATAGTCCCCAATTACGACGCAACACTCGTCCCCTTCGAGGAGGGCGATGTGGTCACCGGAAAGGTCGTCCGCATCGATAAGGACGAGGTGCTCGTCGACATTGGGTACAAGTCCGAAGGGGTCATCCCGTCCCACGAGCTGTCGATCCGCAAGTCGGTCGACGCCTCCGAGGAGGTCGAGCTCGGCGAGGAAGTCGACGCGCTGGTCCTCACCAAGGAGGACCAGGACGGTCGCCTGATCCTGTCCAAGAAGCGCGCCCGCTTCGAGAAGGCCTGGCGCCGCATCGAGGGCGCCGCCGAGTCCGGCGAGCCGGTGGAGGGAACCGTCATCGAGGTCGTCAAGGGCGGCCTCATCATCGATCTTGGAGTGCGCGGCTTCCTGCCCGCGTCGCTCGTGGACATCCGCCGTGTCCAGAACCTCGACGACTTCCTCGGTCAGAAGATCGAATGCAAGGTCATCGAGCTGAACCGCTCGCGCAACAACGTGGTGCTCAGTCGCCGCGCTGTGCTCGAGGAGGAGCGCAAGGAAGTGCGCCAGCAGATTCTCGACCGGCTGCAGCCCGGCCAGGTCGTGGAGGGCGCGATCTCGAACATCGTGGACTTCGGTGCGTTCGTCGACCTCGACGGAATCGACGGCCTGATCCACATCTCGGAGCTGTCCTGGAGCCACGTCAACCACCCGTCCGAAATCCTCAACATCGGGGACGTCGTGCCCGTGAAGGTGCTCGACATCGACCGCGAGCGCCAGCGCATCTCCCTCGGTCTCAAGCAGACCCAGGAGGACCCGTGGCAGCGGGTGATGGACACCTACAGCGTGAACGACGTGCTCGAGGGCAAGGTCACGAAGGTCGTGAGCTTCGGCGCCTTCGTCGAGATCCTCGACGGCGTCGAGGGGCTCGTGCACATCTCCGAGCTCGCCCAGCACCACGTGGAGAACCCGCGCGAGGTCGTCAACCAGGGCGACACGGTCAAGGTGAAGATCCTCGAGATCGACTCCGAGCGCCGCCGCCTCTCGCTGAGCGTGAAGCGCGTGGAGGACCAGATCCTGCCGACCCGCTCTTCGGGCGACGGCTCGCCCGGCGCCGAGATCAGCGGGGCCGACCTCTCGAACGTGCCCGAGCTCGGGCTCTCCGACGACGTCTTCTCGGGTGCCGAGCAGGCCGAGGAGGCTCCGCCGCTCGAGGACACTCCGCCGCTGGAGGACATCGCCGAGGCCGAGGCCCCGCCGCTCGAGGAGACCACCGAGGCGGAGCCTGAGCCCGAGACAGCGGCGCCAGAGGCGGAAGCAGAGCCAGAGGCCGAGCCCGAGGCGGCAGAGCCGGAGCCCGAGGCACAGGCGGCCGAGCCCGAAGCAGAGGCGCCCGCCGAGGACGCGGCACCGAGCGAGGAGCCCGCGCCCGAGGAGGCCGCGCCCGCGGACGCCGACGGCGACGCCCCCGCCGAGGGCGAGCCGGCCGCCGAAGAAACCTCTCCACCCGCCGAGTAGCAAGTGCCTGGAGGGCCGCCGCCCTTCATTGGCCTCACCGGGGGGATGGGGGCCGGCAAGTCCGAGGCATTGCGGGTGCTGGAGGAGCTGGGAGCGGCCACGCTCTCGACCGACGCCGTGGTCCACGAGCTGCTCGCGGGCGACGCGGTGCGCGACGAGCTGGTGGCTCGCTTCGGCGAGAGGGTCGCGCCCGGCGGCGAGATCGACCGCAGCGCGGTGGCCACGCTCGTGTTCGAGCAGGCCGATGAGCGCAAGTGGCTCGAGGGCGTGTTGTGGCCGCGCGTGGGGGAGCGGGTGAACGGCTGGCGGGAGGAGAACCTCCGTCGCGAGCCTCCGCCGCGCGCGCTGGTGGTCGAGGTGCCGCTGCTGTTCGAGGCCGGCATGGACGGCGTGTTCGACCACACGATCGCCGTGATCGCGAGCGACGGCATCCGCACCCAGCGCACCGGCGAGCGCGGTCACGCGGGCATCGAGGGCCGCAATTCGCGTCAGCTCACGCAGAAGGAAAAAGCGGAGCGAGCGGAGTACGTGGTTGAGAACGACGGCAGTTTGGAGGAGCTTCGCGGCAGCTTGTCGGAGCTCCTTGACAACATAGGGCTCTGAGTTTGACCACGGCATCCGCACGGGCACGTTCCGGAGCACGCCGCTCCACGCGGCGACGTGGGTCTGCGCGCGCGACCTACCGGCGCCGCCGCTTTCTGCTGGGGGCCGTGTTCGCGGTCGCCATCGGCGTGCTCGTGGTGATGGCGGTGCGGGTCGGCCCGCACGCCGTGAAGGAGTTCACGCTCCCGCTCAAGCACGAGGACATCATCCGCCAGCAGGCCGCGGAGAAGGGACTCGACCCGGCGCTGATCGCGGCCGTGATCTACCAGGAGTCGAAGTTCCGCGACCGCACCTCGAGCGCGGGCGCCAAGGGCATGATGCAGCTGCTGCCGAGCACCGCCGAGTTCATCGCCCACAAGTCGGGCGGCACCCAGTTCGAGGTCCAGGACCTCGCCACGCCGCAGATCAACATCGCATACGGGTCGTGGTATCTGCGCTACCTGATCGGCCACTACAACGGCAACCAGATGCTCGCCGTCGCGGCCTACAACGCGGGCGAGGACAACGTCGACCAGTGGGTGGGCAAGGCCGGCGGGCCGAACAGCTTCGACGTGAACGCCGACATCCCGTTCCCAGAGACACGCGCGTACGTGCAAGGGGTGCTCTCGAAGCGCAAGGCGTACCGGAACAACTACGCCAAGGAGCTGGGGCTGAAGTAAATGGGCCATAGGGCATAGGTCATAGGACCATGCCCGCAGCCGGCCCCGCGCGGTGCTAGCTTCGCTTAGTGCCCCAGTTCGAGATCAACCCTGCCTATACCGCCGTCGCCGATCAGCCGCAGGCTCGCGATGGGCTGGCTGAGGGGCTGACCGAGGGGGAGCGGTTCCAGACCCTGCTCGGGGTGACCGGCTCGGGCAAGACCGCGACGATGGCGTTCACGATCGAGCAGGTGCAGCGGCCGGCGCTCGTGATCGCGCACAACAAGACGCTGGCGGCACAGCTCTGCAACGAGTTCCGCGAGTTCTTCCCCAAGAACTCGGTCGAGTACTTCGTCAGCTACTACGACTACTACCAGCCCGAGGCCTACGTCCCGCAGCAGGACCTCTACATAGAGAAGGACTCCTCGATCAACGAGGAGATCGACCGTCTCCGCCACTCGGCCACCGCCGCGCTCTTCGGACGCCGCGACGTGATCGTGGTTGCGAGCGTGTCGTGCATCTACGGCCTCGGCTCGCCCGAGAAGTACGACGCCCAGGTGGTGATGCTCAAGAAGGGCGACATGCAGGACCGCGAGGCGATCCTGCGCAAGCTCGTGGACAACCACTACACGCGCAACGACACCGCGCTCGGCCGCGGCAGCTTCCGGGTGCGCGGCGAGACGCTCGAGGTGTTCCCGGCCTACGCGGAGACGGCCTACCGCGCCGTCTTCTTCGGGGACGAGATCGAGCAGCTCCAGCACTTCGACCCGCTCACCGGCGAGGTGATCGCCGACATCGAGCACGTCGGTGTCTGGCCCGCCACCCACTACGCCACCGACCGCCCGACGGTCGAGCGCTCGGTCGGCGAGATCCGCGACGAGCTGGAGGCGCGCTGCAAGGAGCTCGAGGCGGACGGCAAGCTGCTCGAGTCCCACCGGCTGCGCCAGCGCACGCAGTTCGACATGGAGATGCTGCGCGAGCTCGGCTTCTGCAACGGGATCGAGAACTACTCGCGCATCCTCGATGGCCGCGCGCCCGGCTCGCGCCCCTTCTGCCTGCTCGACTTCTTCCCCGACGACTTCGTCTGCTTCATCGACGAGTCGCATCAGACGGTCCCGCAGATCGGCGGCATGTACGAGGGCGACCGCTCACGCAAGCAGACGCTCGTGGACTACGGCTTCCGCTTGCCGAGCGCGATGGACAACCGTCCGCAGACCTTCGACGAGTTCCTCACGCGCACGCAGCAGATCGTGTTCGTCTCGGCCACCCCGGGCGACTTCGAGCGCGGCCACAGCTCGCGGATCGTCGAGCAGATCGTGCGCCCCACCGGCGTGGTCGACCCGGAGGTCGAGGTGCGCGAGACGCGCAACCAGATCGACGACCTGATGAACGAGGTCCGCGCCCGCGCCGAGGACGGCGAGCGCACGCTTGTGACGACGTTGACCAAGAAGATGGCCGAGGACCTCACCGACTACCTGATGGAGTACGGCTTCAAGGTCCGCTACCTGCACTCCGAGATCGACACGCTCGAGCGGATCCAGATCATCCGCGAGCTGCGGCTCGGCGAGTTCGACGTGCTCGTG
>DASXCV010000304.1:0-8383 GCA_036491015.1 Thermoleophilaceae bacterium
CCGGTTCGAGGTCCCCATAGGTGCGGACGAACCCCTCGGGCACGTCCCGCACGCGTTCGAGCACGCGTCGCGCCCGGGCCGAGCGCAGGTTCACGCCGCGCGCACGGCCCTGCGGGGCCCCAGCGTCGCCACCGACACGCCTGCCAGCACCACCACCACGCCGGCGATCTGCGGAGTGGACGGCGACTCCTTGAAGATCGCCACCCCGAGCAGCACCGACCCGACCGGCTGGATCGTGAGCAGCACCGAGGTGAGCGCGGCCGGGAGGCGCGGCAGCGAGATCGAGATGAGGAGCCAGCCCAGCACCTGGGAGCCGAGCGCGAGCAGCAGCAGGTAGCCGTGCGTGGGCCAGCTCGGCACGAAGTCCACGTCGCCGATCGCGATCCCCGCGATCGAGCAGAACACGGCGCAGAAGAGCGTGGTCTCGAACAGCGTTCCCGCCGGGCGCCGCAGGTTGCTGTTGCCGTGGCGCAACACGAGGATGAACACCGAGTACGTGAGGCCGGTGAGCGCGCCGAACAGGACGCCCTGCGCGGGGTTCTTGCCATAGGCGCCGTGGCCGATCGCGCCGGAGATCAGCACCACCCCCACCAGCACGAGCGGGATCGCGCCGAACACCCGCGCCTCTGCCCTCTCGCCGAGGAAAGCCCATGCGAGCAGGCCGACGAGCAGCACCTGGAGGTTGCCGAGCACCGTCGCGAGCCCGGCGCCGACGTCGTTGATCGCGTAGGCCCAGAAGATGAGGTCGGCGGCGAAGAACGCGCCCGCGATCAGCGACAGCTGGATATCGCGCCTGCTGCGCGGCCCGTAGCGACGGCGCTCGAGCCCCGCCAGGAGCGCGAGCACGGGCACCGCGTACACGCAGCGGAACACGGCGGCGGTGGACGGCGAGGTGTCGGCCGCCTTCACGAGGATCGCCGAAAACGCGATCGTCACGGCCCCGGCCACGGCGACAAGCGCGGGACGGTCCGTGACGCGGGCCAGCGAGCTCACGCACCCAAATTACTGCGGAAGAAAAATGGGCCGCCGCGCGGGGCGATGCGCGGCGACCCGGGAGCGGCTTCTGCCCGGGAACGAGGCGTTGCTTGCCTACGCTGCCGAGCGAGAAGCGTGCGCTCAGTCCTGAAGCACTTGAGCAGGGGGTGCGGCGATTCCCACTGCCTCGCAGATTGAGGTACCCAGGCGCGGGGTCCCGAAACCCCATACGGGTGATGCCGTCAGAATTGGCGTATACGCCCCGGCCCGCTGCGGCGCTTGCCGCCGTGTCTGCCAGACTGACGTGCCGATGCCGAAGCAACGACAAATCAAGATGCAGCAGCGGGTGGGCAGCCTGGGCGCGATCCAGCAGCTCGAGAGCCGTACCGACGAGCAGCTGCTCAGCGAATCGAAGCACCGCGCCGCCGCCCGGGCAATCCTCGGTGCGCGCGCCGCGGAGCGCTATGACGCGAAGGCCGCGCGCGCGTATTTCAACGAGGCGCTCGCCGGCTGCCATCCGCAGGAGCGTCCGGCGCTCCGGCAGATGATGAAGGCCTCGCTCGCGCTCGCCGAGCGCCGTCCGAACGAGCTCCGCGACGCGGTGACCAAGCTCGGGCAGGAGCCGCCGAGCTCGCGCCAGCTCCTCATGCTTCGCCTGATGAGCCTGGTGGCGCCGCCGCCCGGCTCGTCGATCCTCCTTCGCGCCCGCGGCTATCTCCTGCTGCTCGCGATCATCGTCGCCGCGATCCTGATCGGGTTCGGAATCGCCAACCTGATCGCACTGCCGTTCGGCGGCTTGAGCACCGGCGTCGGCTTCTTCTACGGCTTCCTGATCGTGGTGGTGGCGCTCGCCGGGCTCGCCTTCTTCGGACGAAGACGGCAGAAACGGGCCCAGGCCTCACGCTCGGAGCGGATCGCCGGCGGAGGCTGACCGTGCCGGAGTGGTTCAACGCGTCGGGGGTCGAGGCCGGCCTCGCCCGGGTGACGGGCGCCCGGCACACCGGGGCCGCCGCGTTCGGCGCGCTTGCCACGGGTGCGGTCGCGATCGGCGCGCTGGCAATCGGTCGCCTCGCGATCAAGCGGGCCGTGATTCAGCGACTGCGCATCGAGGAGCTCGACGTCGGGCGGCTGCGGGTCGAGTCGCTCGAGATCGTGAACGAGGCGCGTCCGGCCACGGCGGCGCCCAGCCCGCCCGCCGACAGCGCCGCTAGTTGAGCGTCGACGCCAGGCGGCGCCGGTGGCGGCTCGCCAGCTCGCTCTGCGGGCCGAGCTCGGTGAAGATCGCGACCATCACCTGTCGCAGCAGGTCGCGCTCGTCCTTGTCGGCGCCGTTGCCGAGCGCCTCCTGAAGCTTCTCGAGCGCGGCCTCGTGGTCGCCCTCGTCCCACGCCTCGAAGGCGCCGGCGGGCTCCTTGCCAAGCTGGGCGAGCTTGATGCGAGCGGTGAGCCCGATCGCCGCGAAGTCGGAGTGCAGCGGCTCGACCAGCGCGAGCGCCTCGTCGAGCTCGCCGCGCTCGAGCAACAGCCGCGCGAGCGCGACCGCGGCCGCGGGGTGGTTCGGCTCGAGCTCGAGCGCGCGGCGCAGCGACGCCTCGTCGCCGTCGCCTGAAGTGGTCAGCTCGTCGGCCTCCGACGGCACGAGCTTGTCGAAGAAGCGCTCCACCTCGGCGGGCGGGATGGCGCCGGTGAACTCGGCGGTCACACGGCCGTCGCGGAACGCCTTGACCGCCGGGATGCCGCGGATGCCGAAGCTCTGCGCGAGCCCCTGGTTCTGGTCCGTATCGACCTTCGCCAGCTCGACCTTGCCGGCGCGCGCGTTCGCGGCCTTTTCGAGCGCGGGGCCGAGCGCCTTGCACGGGCCGCACCACTCGGCCCAGAAGTCCACCACCACCGGCAGCTCGCGCGAGCGCTCCACCACACGCTCCATGAAGTCCTGCTCGCCGACGTCGAAGACCGCGCTCACGGACTGACCGTGACCTTCTTCATCTCCACAACCTGCGTGGGCGTGCCGTTCGGGTCGGTGGGGTTGCCGAGCCGGCCGATCTTCTTCACCACGTCGATGCCCTTCGTGACCTTGCCGAGCAGCGCGTACTGCGGCGGCAGCTGGGCGTCCTTGCCGGTGACCACGAAGAACTGACTGCCGGCGGCGCCCGCGGGCTCCGTCTGCGTCTTGGCCATGGCCACCGTGCCGAGGGTGTAGGTGGCGCCCTTCGGCGGCGGGTCGACCGTGCTGAAGCCGGGACCGCCCGTGCCGGTGCCGGCCGGGTCGCCGCCCTGGATAACGAAGCCGGGCACGATGCGATGGAAGATGAGGCCGTCGAAGAAGCCGCGCTTGGTGAGTCCGGCGAACGCCGAGGTGGTGTTCGGCGAGTCCTTCACGTCGAGCTTGAAGGCGAAGGTGCCGCAGTTGGTCTCGATCGTGACCGTGTAGTCCTTGCCCGAGTCGAGCTTGGTGCTCGGCTTCTTCTCACCGCCCGACTTGCGCGCAGCGGGTGCTTGGACGGTGGTACAGGGCTTGTCGCTCGCAGGCGCGGATGCGGCGGGTGCGCTTGCTACCGAGGGGGTCGAAGTGGGAGCGCTCGAGCTTGTGCTGCCCGAGCTAGAACTGCCACAGCCTGCGGCCGCGAGCGGCACCAGCACGAGCGTGAACGTCAGAGCTAGGTGTCGCACGGCGCGTAAGGCTAGCGACACTCCATGAGACCATTGCCAGCTTATGGCGCTCACTCCCCTCCTGCGGAGCTACGACCAGGTGATCCTGGACCTGGACGGCTGCGTGTGGATCGGACCCGACCCGATTCCCGGTTCGACCGAGGCGATCGAGGCAATCCGAGAGGCCGGCAAGCAGCTCGCCTTCGTGACCAACAACTCCTGGCACTCCGCCGAGGACCAGGTGGCCAAGCTCTGGGGAATGGGCGTGCAGGCTTCGCTCGCCGACGTCGTGACCGTCGGCGGGGCGATGCAGCACCTGCTCGCCGAGACGCGTCAGGGCCGCACCGCGTTCGTGATCGGATCGGAGTCGATGTACCGGCACGTGCAGGACGCGGGGCTGCGGATCCTCAACGGCACGGACCTCGCCTCGCGCGCGGAGGTGGTTGTGGTGGCCGCCACGCTCGAGCTGACCTACGACGACATCAAGAACGCCGCGCTCGCGGCGCGCCGCGGTGGCGACCTGGTCGCCACCGGCCGCGACCCGACCTACCCGATGCCCGAGGGTTACTGGCCCGGCACGGGAGCGATCCTCGCCGCGGTCGAGGCGGCGTCCGGGCAGACGGCGTCGATCGTCGGCAAGCCGGAGCCCCAGCTCTTCTTCACCGCGCTCGACCGGCTCGGCGAGGGCCGCACGCTCGTGATCGGCGACCGCCTCGACAGCGACGTGCTCGGCGCCTCACGAGCCCACCTCGACGCCGCCCTGGTGCTCACCGGGGACACGAGCGCCGAGGAGGCGGCGGAGGCGAAGAAGCCCAAGCCGATCGCGGTCGGGGCGAGTCTTGGGGAGTTGGTGGTCGGGGCGGGAGTAGGGGGTGCGGAGTAGGGAGCTCCATACTCCATACCCCCTACCCCGTACCCGCCATGCCCCGCAAGACCCACCACAAGCACTCCTCCACCAAGGGTTACCGCCGCCTGCTCGATGGGCTCGCCAAGATCGACGGCGTGCATCGCGTGGCGACGGGACGCATCAAGCCGCGGATGGGGGCCGGGCGGCCGATCGCGCCGATCTCGAAGGTGCGCCGCACGGATTCGGGGCTGTCGATCACGATCAACACCGACGGGGCGATCGTGGACGCCTACGTGGTCACGGACAGGCCCGAAGCCGTGGAAGAGGCGATGCGCGAGCGCGGCTGGACCGCCTCGTAGTCCACGCCCAGCAGCCTCGCCGCCTCGGGCGTGACGCTGAGACCCGCCTCGACTGCGCCCGCCAGGCCGACCTCCGGCGCAACGCCGCGCCAGTCGTGCAGATGTGCCGCGCAGAGCGCAGCCACGAAGTCCGTGTGCCGGTTGCCGTGCACCGCCACCGCGCCGCGCTTGCGCAGCTCCCGCCGGAGCACCCCGAGCAGCTCGTCGAGCTGCTCCGCGCCGCCGTCGCAGGACGCCACCGGCACGTGCAGCCACTCGAGGCCCGCGGCCTCGTAGTCGCCGAGGTTGTGGCGCGTGGTCATCGTGCTGATCACGAGCCGCACGCCGCTCTGCTCGAGATACGCGATGTCCGCCGCGCGCCGCTCGGGCCTGTGGCTGCGCCCGCCGCCGCCCGGGCGCTCGAGCGCGCAGAGCTTGCGCGGGCGCGCCCACCAGATTCGGTTCGGTTCGTTCATGCCGTCTCCTCGGTCGCTTTAGACTCCTAAGCTCGTGAGCGACCGGTTCTCGCCCCCATGTGCCGCGTGCTTGGCTGCGTAGCCGCTGAGCCGGTATCGCTGCGGCACGAGCTGCTCGAGGCGGAGAACCCGATGATCCGCCTCTCCGAGCACCACGACTCGGGCTGGGGAATCGCCGTCTACAAGCGCGGCGAGGGCGAGGAGCCCACCTGCAAGCGCTTTCCGCAGGCGGCGTTCACCGACGTCGGCTTCGAGGCGGCCACCGAGCTGCGCGGGCGCATGTTCAACGTCCACGTGCGGCGCGCGACGATGGGCGGGAACGTGATGGAGAACACCCACCCGTTCTGCCTCGGCCCGTACTCGTTCGGCCACAACGGCACCGTGCTGCATTTCCCGCGCCTGCTCGAGTACGGCGTGCCGGCGCCGACCGGCTCGACGGACACCGAGCACTTCTTCAACTACCTGCTGTGGAACCTCGACCGGCGCGATGTGGCCGGCTCGCTGCGCGCGGCCGTGACGGCGGTGATCGAGCGTTCGCCCTTCTCCGGGCTGAACTTCATCTTCGGCGACGGGGAGAAGCTGTACGCGTACAAGCTCGGCATCTTCGAGCTGCACTGGCTGCACCGCCCGGGGCAGCTGCTGGTGGCGTCGGAGGCGCTCACGGACGAGCCCTGGCACTGCGTTGCGCAGGACGTGCTGCTCACGCTCGATCCGGGGGACGTCGAGGAGCCGAAGGCCCAGCGGCTCGTGGGCGACGCCCTGCTCGCGCGCGCCGAGATCGTGAAGTTCACCGATGGACACGAGCTCCGCGGTGAGGAACGCGGTCGCTTCGCGGCCGAGCGGGCGGCCCGCATGGCCGCCGCCGAGTGAGGCGCGAGCTAGCGCTGTTTCTCAACCCCGCCGCAGCCGGGGGTCGTGCTGCGCGCGCGCTGGCGGAGGTGAGGGACGAGCTCGATCGCCTGCGCGCCACCTATCGCGTGGCTGACACCAAGAGCATCGACGACGCGCGCGAGCAGGCGCTCGCGGCGGCGGCCGCGGAGGAGACGGTGGTGGCGATCGGGGGCGACGGCCTGGTGGGCACGCTGGCCGGCGCGCTGATGAACACGAAGAGTCCCCTGGGGATCGTGCCGGGCGGCCGCGGCAACGACTTCGCGCGCGTGCTCGGCATACCGTCCGCCGTACCGGAGGCCACCCGCCTCGTGGTGGAGGGCGAGGAGCGGCTCGTGGACGTGGCGGCGGTGAACGGGAAGCCGTACGTGGGCATCGCGAGCGTGGGCATCGACTCGGACGCCAACAAGCTCGCCAACGAGACGAAGGCCGTGAAGGGCAACCTCGTCTACTTCTACGCCGGCATGTGGGCCCTTGCGCGCTGGAAGCCCGCCACGTTCGAGGTGAAGGTGGACGGGCAGGCGCACAGCGTGACCGGGTACGGCGTGGCGATCGCCAACTCGAAGGCCTACGGCGGGGGCATCTACCTCGTCCCCCACGCCGAGCTCGACGACGGCCGGCTCGACGTGATGCTCACGCGCGACCACGGGAAGCTGCACTGGATCGGCGGCGGGCTCAAGGCGTTCAAGGGTCGCCACGTGGACGACCCCAACCTCCAGTGGCTCGCGGGCTCCGAGATCGAGGTGAGCGCCGACCGCCCGTTCACGGTGTATGCGGACGGCGACCCGATCGCCGACCTGCCCGTGACCGTGAGCGTGTCGAAACAGGCGCTGCGGGTGATCGCCCCCTGATGCGGCTCAAGCTCACGCTGGCGCGCATGCTGCGCACGTTGAGCCGGCGGCTCGGCCGCGGCGGGGGCACCACCGTGCCGGGGCGCGTGCTGCTGCGCCTCGCCCCCGGCGCCATCGCGACGCTGGGCAAGAAGCTCCAGCGCGGGTCGGTGGTGGTGTCGGCGACGAACGGCAAGACCACGACCGCCTCGATGCTCGCGGCCGCGCTCGAGGCGTCGGGCGCGGAGGTGGTGCACAACCGCGCGGGCTCGAACATGAACTGGGGCGTGGCCACCGCGCTCATCGACGCCGGCCGCTCGCCCGGCCAGATCGGGCTGTTCGAGGTGGACGAGGCTTGGCTCGACCGCGTGGCGCGCGACCTCGACCCGGGGCTGATCGTCCTGTCGAACCTGTTCCGCGACCAGCTCGACCGCTACGGCGAGCTCGAGCTCGTTGCCACGCGCTGGCGCGAGGCGGTCGCCGCCCTCCCCCACGCGCAGCTGGTCGTGAACGGCGACGACCCGCAGGTCGGCTCGCTCGCGCGTCCCGGCGGACGCGTGTTCGGGCTCGACGATCCGCGCGTGGCACGGCCTGCGCTGCAGCACGCTGCGGACTCCAAGTACTGCCTGCGGTGCGGCACGCCGTACGACTACGCCGCCGCATACGTCGGGCACCTCGGCGACTATCGCTGCCCCAAGTGCGGCCATGCGCGTCCCACGCTCGACGTCACGGCACGCGACATCGAGCTCCGTGGGCTCGACGGCGCGTCGTTCGGTCTCGTCGCGTCGGAGGGCGAGACACGCATCGACCTGCGGCTGCCCGGGCTCTACAACGTCTACAACGCCCTCGGCGCCGCCGCACTCGCGCTCACACTCGGCGTGAGCCTCGACGACGTGCGCGACGGGCTCGGGCGCTTCTCGGCCGCGTTCGGCCGCTTCGAGCGAATCGCGATCGACGACCGTCGTGTGCTCATGCTCCTGATCAAGAACCCGGCCGGTGCGAACGAGGCGATTCGCACCCTCGTCGAGGGCGCTGCTCCGCGTGTCGCGGTGATCGCGTTGAACGACGCGATCGCCGACGGACGCGATGTCTCGTGGATCTGGGACGTCGACTTCGAGCCGCTGCTCTCGAGCCTCGACCGGCTCGTCGCGACGGGCTCGCGCGCAGCGGAGCTCGCGCTGAGGTTCGCCTACGGCGGCTTCGACCGCGACCGGATCGAGGTGGTTCCGTCGCTCGACGCGGCGCTCGACCGCGGGCTCGCCCTCACTCCGGCGGGCGGCGAGCTCACCCTCCTCCCGACCTACACGGCGATGCTTGCGCTGAGACGGACGCTCGCTTCGCGCGGGCACGTGTCCAACTACTGGGAGCGCGTCGCGTGAA
>DASXCV010000305.1:0-15220 GCA_036491015.1 Thermoleophilaceae bacterium
ATGGCGCAGTCGTTCGCCCACCCGCGCGTGCTCACCACCACCGGCGGCAACCTGCCCGGCTCGATGCGGCTCACTTTCCTCGTGTCCCTGCTCGGCATGGCGCTCCTCTACGTGACCCTGTGGAAGCTCGAGCTGACGGCGAAGAACACGTCGAACCAGCTCCGGCGGCTGCGGCGGCGCCTGGAGCTCGAGGTCGAGGAAGGCCAGTCGCGCGCCGGCGCGCCCGCGCCGCCGGTCAGCACCGTGCCCGCCAGCCCGAGCGAGGTCTGATGCCGGCGCTTCCGCTCGGCGAGGCCGGCAAGTACGTGGCGGCCGCCTACCTCGTGGTCTTCACGCTGGTGATCGTCTACGTGGCGATCATGGCGGCCAAGCTCCAGCGCATCGAGCGCGAGCTCGAGACCCTCAACGACCTGGCGGACAAGCGGCCGCAATGAGCTCCCGGCTGCTCGCGCTCGGGATCTCCCACAAGACCGCGCCGCTGGCGCTGCGCGAACGGCTCGCGCTGCCAGAAGGACGCGCGGCCACGGTGATGCGCGAGCTGGTGGCCCAGGCCGACGTCCACGAGGCGGTCGTCATCTCCACCTGCAACCGCACCGAGATCTATCTCGTCACGAGCGATCCGGTGGAGGCCGAGAGCGCGGCGCTGTCCACCCTCTCCCGTCAGGCGGGCATCCCGCCCACGGAGCTGCTCGGCTCGCTCTACTCGCCGCGCGGGATGGACGCGGCCCGCCATCTGTTCGACGTGGCGGGCGGGCTCGAGTCGATGATCGTCGGCGAGGCGGAGATCCAGGGACAGGTCAAGCGCGCCTACGAGCTGGCGCTCGTGGAGGGCGCCACCGGGCCGATCACCAACCGCCTGTTCCGCGACGCGCTCGCCACCGGCAAGCGCGCCCGCACCGAGACCGCGATCGGCCGGGCGCGCGTGTCCGTGTCGTCGGTGGCGGTGGAGCTGGCGCGTGGCGCCCTCGGCGAGCTCGACTCTCGCCGGGTACTAGTAATCGGCGCGGGCGAGAACGGCGAGCTCACGGCCAAGGCACTCCGCGAGCGCGGGGTGGAGACAGTCTTCGTGGCCAACCGCCGCTATGACCGCGCCATCGGCCTGGCGCAGCGCTTCGGCGGGCACGCCGTGCGCTTCGACGACCTTCCCAGCGAGCTGCAGGCGGCGGACATCGTGCTCAGCTCCACGGCGTCGCCGCACCAGATCGTCGGGCGCGAGGAGCTCGAGCTCGTGATGGAGGAGCGCGGCGGCCGGCCACTCCTCCTGATCGACATCGCGGTGCCGCGCGACATCGACCCGACGGTGCGCGAGCTGCCCGGCATCACGCTGTTCGACATGGACGACCTCCAGCGCGAGGTGGCCCGCAACCTCTCCGCGCGTGAGGGCGAGGTGGCCCACGTGCGCGCGATCGTGGAGCAGGAGGTCGACCGCTTCGGCGACTGGCTCGCGAGCCTCGACGTGGTGCCCACCATCGCGGCACTGCGCGAGCGCGGCGAGGAGATCGTCCAGCGCGTGCTGCGCGAGAACGAGCCGCGCTGGGAGTCGCTCAGCGAGGCCGACCGCGCGCGCGTCGAGCTGCTGGCGCGCACGGTCGTGGGGCGGCTCTTCCACGAGCCCACACTGCGCATGAAGGGCGCCGCCGAGCGCGGCGGCTCCTACGTGCACCTCCAAGCATTCCGCGAGCTCTTCGGCCTGGAGCCCGACACGCCCGACTACGAGCTGGGCGGCGAGCAAAAGCCGGCCGCGGACGTGGCTTCGCTAGAAGACCACCGCAGACGCACCAGCTAGCAGGTCACGAGCCATAGGTCCTATGACCTATGCCGTATGACCTATGCCCTAAAGAGAAGAGGCGCCACCCCCGTGACGCCCCTGCTCGGACCCAAACCCATTTGGAGGAGTGGACGGCGCATGTCGCCTTCCGCCCAAATTCTCTCTACCCAGGGTTGTCGGTTTGGGCCGTACCTGCCGATATGGGGTCTTGACCCCATCTTTTCGGATGAGCAGGCGCGGAACCCTCATAGGCCAGACCATCCTGGTCAACGTGTTCCTGGTCACGGCGGTGCTTTTCGGCGCCACGTCCGCGGCCAATCTCAACCTGCGCATTCAGGGCGAGCGCGTGCAGTTCGCGCTCCTGGCGATGGCGATCATGCTCGCCCTGCTCGCCAACATCATGATGCTGCGCCGCCGCTTCTCCCCGCTCGAGCAGCTGATCGACCGCCTCGAGCGGATCGACCCCGCTCAGGGCATGGCCTTCGACGCGCCCGTGGCGGGCGAGATGGAGGAGGTCGACCGCCTGTCGGCCACCTTCAGGCGCCTGCTCGAGCGGATCGAGTCGGAGCGCCGCCGCAGCGGCCGGCTCGTGCTGCGCGCCCAGGAGGAGGAGCGCAAGCGCGTGGCGCGCGACCTGCACGACGAGGTGAACCAGGCGCTCACCGCGATCCTGCTGCGCCTGCAGGCGCTGATGCAGGACGCCCACTCGCCGGAGGTGGAGCACGAGCTGTACGAGCTCAAGCTGCTCGTGAACCAGGCGATGGAGGAGCTGCTCCAGCTCGCCCGGCAGCTGCGGCCCACCGCGCTCGACGACCACGGCCTCCTGCCGGCGCTCGAGGGACAGGTGCGGCGCTTCGGCGACCAGCACGGGATCGACGCGCGGCTGCGCACCGACGGCGAGTCCGACGCGCTCGGGGATGACCAGCAGCTCGTGGTCTACCGGGTGGCGCAGGAGGCGCTCGCGAACGTGGCGCGCCACTCGCAGGCCTCCCGCGTGGAGGTCGACCTGACGAGGACCGACGAGGGCATGGACCTCTGCGTGCGCGACAACGGGCGCGGCTTCGACGCCACCCTGCCCCCGAGCGGGCTTGGCCTCAACGGCATGGCCGAGCGCGCGCGTCTTGTGGGCGGCGAGCTGAGCGTGTACTCCTCGGCCGGCCGCGGAACCACCGTGACCCTGCACGTGCCCTGATGCTCCACATCCTGATCGCAGACGACCACGGCATCGTGCGCTCCGGCATCCGGATGCTCATCGACCGCCAGCAGGGCATGCACGTGGTGGCCGAGGCGGAGGACGGCATCCAGGCCGTCGAGCTGGCGCAGGCCACGCATCCCGACGTGGCGATCCTCGACGTGACCATGCCGCGCATGACAGGCCTGCAGGCCGCGCGCGAGATCAAGGCGCACTCACCCGGCACCTCCGTGCTCCTGCTCTCGATGCACGACGACGAGCGCTACTTCTTCGACGCCGTGGAGGTGGGCGCGAACGGCTACGTGCTCAAGCGCTCCGCCGACACGGACCTGATCGACGCGATCCAGGCGGTGGCCCGCGGCGAGCAGTTCGTCTCGCCCGTCACCGAGCGCGCGGCGATCAAGGAGTGGCTTGACAGCGGCAAGGTGGACCGCCTCGACGACCCGCTCACCCCGCGTGAGCTCGACGTGGTCAAGCTGATCGCCGAGGCGCACACCAACAAGCAGATCGCCCAAGCCCTCCACGTGTCGGAGAAGACCGTGGAGTCCCACCGCGCCAACGTGCTCTCGAAGCTCGGGATGCGCGACCGCGTGGAGCTGGTGCGCTACGCGATCCGCCGCGGCCTCGTCGAGCCGTAGAGAACGCCGAGGTTCTCCGCTGCGCGCACCGCGCGCTCCATGAAGAGCTGCCCCCGGCCGAGGGCGGCGACCGTTCCGAGTCCCGAGGACAGCGCCTGCCGGGCCGCCAGGCGGCGTGAGCGCGCCCTGCGCAGTCCCAGTGCCTGCCCGTAGGCGAAGCGCCGGCGCACGAACGACGCCCGCGTGAGCCGCTCGGGCGGGATCACGTGCTCCACTGCCGCGTCCGGCACGTAGCGCACCCCGAGGCCGAGCCTCGCGAGCGCGCGCTGCGCCTCGTCCTCCTCGGAGAAGAACACGCGCGCGCCGCTGTGCCCGAACGCCGGATCGAAGCCGCCCACGCGCCGCAGCGCGGCCGCGCGGAAGGAGATGTTCGCGCCGTAGACGGTGGTCACGAACGGATCGAGGTCGCGCACCTCCGGGCCGAGATCGATCAACGTCAGGGCGGGCAGGATCGGAGGCGAGATCCAGGCGGGCGGCTCGCCGCCCGGCCAGCGGGGGCGGATCGGGCCGCCGATGCACGCGAGCGCCGCGGGCGCCTCGCCCCAGCGCCGCTCGAGCGCCGCGTACCAGCCGTCGGCCACCACCGCGTCGTCGTCCACGAACGCCAGCACGTCGTCAGGCCCGCACCAGTCGAGCGCCCGGTTGCGGGCGCGCGAGAGCCCCTCGCGCGGCTCCTCCAGCACGGCACCCGAAAAGGCGCTCCGATGAGCCTCCACTTCGGTCGCTCGGAGGCCGCTCGTGACCAGCGCCAGCGCGCCCTCAGGCGCCTGCCGCAGGAGCGCGGAGAGCGCCTCACCGGCCTCGGCGGGGCTCCGGTTCGTACATACCGCAATTAGCAGCCGTCCGGTCACTTGGGGCGCAGCGTAGTGGCGTCCACCTATCTCTAGACTGTCCGTCAGACCGGCTCGACGGAGCGAGGGAGCTTCAATCCGATGCTCGAGATGGTGATCTACGGCGTGAGCTTCGACATGGTCGGCAAGCAGCCGATCGTGCTTCTGAAGACGCGCGAGGGGAACAAGTTCCTGCCGATTTGGATCGGCCACCCCGAGGCTGCCGCCATCCTGATGAAGCTCCAGGGCGCCACCACGCCCCGCCCGATGACCCACGATTTGATCAACGACATGCTCGGCGAGCTCGAGGTGTCGTGCAGCAAGGTGTCGGTGACGGAGCTGAAGGAGAACACCTTCTACGCGTCGATCACGCTCCAGCTCAACGGCCGCGAGATCGAGATCGATTCCCGCCCTTCCGACGCCCTCGCCCTCGCGGTGCGCACCAGCGCGCCGATCTTCGCCGCCGAGTCCGTGATCGAGGAGTCGGCGATCGAGTTCGAGCACGAGGTCGAGGACACGGAAGAGGTCGTCGAGAAGTTCAAGGACTTCCTCGACAACGTCACGCCAGAGGACTTCGCGGCCGAGGAGTAGTTGCTAGAAGCCGGCAGCAAACTCCCGAGCCTCAGCCTCATCCCGGCACAGCATCAGCTTCACCGCCTTGCCGTCGCGCATCTTCCACAGATGCGCCGCGCTGCGCTGGACCACGTGGCCTGAGCTCTTGCTGGTGCCGCGCCACCAGCCGATCACGATCACGAGCTCGTCGCCAAGGGTGATGAACTCGTCGGCGTGGACGATGAACGGGCGCTCCCAGGCGCCGATCCAGTAGCGCATGCTCTCGAGCAGTCCGTCGAAGCCGGGCTCGATGCCGATGTCGGGAAAGTCGGGCGAGAGCGAGAGCACCACCCCGGGGTCATAGATGTCGCCGCCCTTGCTGTAGTCGCCGATCGCCCAGGCCTCGTAGACGGGCTTGAGGATCGCGAGGTTGTCCACCTAGACCGTCGCCCGGCCGGCGTCGCGCTCGAACGCCAGCTCGAGCATCCGCTCCACGAGCGCCTCGAATGCGATTCCCGCGGCCTCGGCGGCCTGGGGCAGCAGGCTCGTGTCGGTCATCCCCGGGATCACGTTGGTCTCGAGCACGAACAGCTCCGACGTGGCCTCCTCGAGCATGATGTCCACGCGGGCCACGCCGTGGCAGCCGAGCAGGTCGTAGGTGGCCACCGCCAGGGCCTGGGCCCGCGCGGTGATCGGCTCCGGCAGCTCGGCCGGGCAGACGAACGTGGTGCGCCCGATCTCGTAGCGCGACTCGAAGTCGTAGAACTCCTCCTCTTGCGGAACCGCCTCCACCACCGGCAGCGCCGCGCCCTCCACGACGGACACGCCGAGGTCGCGCCCGCGCACGTAGCGCTCGAGCAGCACGCGCGTGTCGTAGGAGAAGGCGGCCACGAGCGCGCCCGGCACATCGGCGGCGGTGCTCGCGAACTTGATCCCGAGCGCGGAGCCCTGGGCGGCGGGCTTCACCACGATCGGGAAGTCGAGCCGTTCCTCCATCGCGGGCAGCACGGCCGCCGCGCCGAGCGCCTTGAAGGCTGTCTCGTTGAAGGCGAAGAACTCCGGCGTGGGGATGCCGGCGTCGAGTAGCAGGTGCTTGGACAGCACCTTGTCCATCGAGCGCATGCAGGCCAGCACGCCGGAGCCCGTGTAGGGGATCCCGAGGATTTCGAGCAGCTCCTGCACGGTGCCGTCCTCGCCGCCCACGCCGTGGAGTGCGATGAACGCGGCATCCGGCTCCTCGGCTTGCAGCCGGTCCACGAGGTCGCCGCCCACGTCGATCGGCACGATCTGATGACCGAGCCGCGCAAGCGCGTCCTCCACACGAGCCGCCGACCGGAGCGACACCTGCCGCTCCAAAGAAGAGCCGCCCTTGAGGACAGCGATCCGGCCCACTACGAGCTCCCAGACGCCCGCCGCCGCTCAGGCATCCGCAGAACCTGACCGCCAGAGCCCTCGTCCTCCGACCCCCGACCCCCGACCTCCGGGCGCGGAGCTGCGGACTCCGTGCCCGTAAGCGTGCCGTAGAGCGCCACCAGCTCCTCGACCACGGATCCGATCCGCCGCACACCCTCCCGGATCGTCTCGCTGTCCGAGATCGAGAAGTTGAGCCGCATCGAGTTGCGCCCGCGCCCGTCGAGGTACGCCTGCTCGCCCGGCACGAACGCCACGTTGTCGCGCAGGCAGCGCGCGAGCAGGTCCGTCGTGTCGATGAAGTCCGGCAGCGTCGCCCAGATGAACAGCCCGCCGCCCGGCCGGGTCCACACCGCCTGCGGCGGGAAGTGCTCGGCCAGCGCGTCGAGCATCGTGTCGCGGCGATCGCGGTAGATGTGGGTGAGCGAGTCCACGTAGTCGCGCCAGCGCACCTCGCTGAAGTACGCCTGCACCATCAGCTGCGACAGCGTCGAGCTGCACAGGTCCGCGCCGGCCTTGCCCTGGTTGATCTTGTCGAGCACCGGCGGCGGCGCCACCACCCAGCCGAGCCGGATGCCCGGCGAGAGGATCTTCGAGAAGGTGCCCAGGTACATCACGAACACGCCGCCGTCGAGCGAGTGGAGCGACGGCACCGGCTCGCCCTCGTAGCGCAGCAGGCTGTACGGGTTGTCCTCGAGCACGAGCAACTCGCGCTCGTGGGCGATCTCCACGAGCCGCATCCGCCGCTCGAGCGACATCGTCACGCCGGCCGGGTTCTGGAAGTTCGGGATCGTGTAGATGAACTTGGGCTTGCGGTTCTCGCGGTCGAGCCGCGCGAGCGCCTCCTCGAGCAGGTCGATGCGCATGCCGTCGTCGTCCATCTCGATCTGCACGACGTCGGCCTGGTAGGAGGAGAAGGTCGGCACCGCGCCCGGGTACGTGGGCGCCTCGGCCACCACCACGTCGCCCGGGTCGATCAGCGTCTTCGTGACGAGGTCGATGCCCTGCTGGCCGCCGGTGGTGATCACCATGTCGTCGATGTCCACGGGCGTGCCGTCCGCGTGCATCACCTCGGCGATGCACTCCTTGGTCTCGACGAGCCCCTCGGTGGGCCCGTACTGCAGCGCCTTCGCGCACGACTCGCGGGCGATGCGCTGGGCCACCGCCGCGAACGTCTCCGGCGGGAACGTGCTCGTGTCCGGCAGCCCGCCCGCAAACGAGATCACCTCGGGGCGCGCCGTGATCGCCATCAGGTCACGCATCGCCGACGACTTCATCACCCGCGTGCGGGTGGCGAACAGGCCGGCGTAGCGCTCGAGATCGCGGGAGGTGGAGCGCGGTGGCCCCATGTGCGGACGTTCGCCGCCGAGTCCTTTGCCCCTCCCCGCCCCGTCGCGTGGGTGGTCCTCTATCGTCATGGCCGCTCCGACGGAGCGTACCGACCATGAGCCTCTTCTTCGACATCGGCCAAGGGGCGGGGCTCGCCGGCTCGAGCGGCATCCGGCCGTTTCTGCCGCCGCTCCTCGCGGGCGCGCTCGCGCGCGGAAACGTTGGCCTCGACTTCAGCGGAACGAGCTACTCGTTCCTCGAGAGTCCCTGGTGGCTGGCGCTGATGTTCGCGCTCGCCGTGATCTCGTATCTGATCGAGCGCCGGCGCCCGGGCGCCATCGACTCGCGCCAGATGGAGATCGTGCTCGGACTGCTCGGAATCGTTTTCGGCGCACTGCTGTTCGCCGGCTCGCTGGCGGACACGGGGCACAAGTCCTGGCCGGGGCTGATCGGCGGCGCGGCCTGCGCGCTGCTCGGCTTCGCGGCCATCGCCGGCCTCATGCGCCGCACGCGCCGCCGGCTCGACCCGTCGGCCGCGTCCTTCCTCACGGCCTACGCGGACCTGATCGCGCTCGCGCTCGCCGGGCTGGCGATCCTCTTCCCGCCGATCTCCTTCGTTGCTCTCGCGGGCTTCGTCGTCCTCCTGATCGGCGGACAGCGCCGCGGCGACCAGAAGTACGAAGGCCTCCGCATCCTGCGTTAGCCGTGCCGAAGAAGCTCGTCCTCGCCGTCATCGACTCGCTCAAGCCGGAGATGCTCGACCGCGCGATCGCGGAGGGGCGGGCACCGGCGCTCAAGGCTGTGGTGGAGCGCGGCACCTACGTGCGTGACTGCGTGTCCTCATACCCGTCGGTCACGCCGGTGGCCTCGTCGGCGATCGCCACCGGCTTCGGCCCGGACCGCCACCACATCGCCTCGATGAACTGGTACCACCGCGGCGAGCAGCGCTACATCGAGTACGGCTCGTCGTTCCAGGCCTCGCGTGCGTTCGGCATCCGCCGCTCGCTCTACGACACGGTCTACAACATGAACATGGCCCACCTCAGCCGGGCCACGAAGACCGTCTACGAGCAGCTCGAGGACGCCGGGCTGAGGACCGCGTGCACCACGTTCCTCATCTACCGGGGACGCACGCGCCACCGGCTCGCGGAAGAAGGGGTGTATCCCGCGATCGCCCGGGCAGCCCAGTTCCACCATGCCGTGTACGGGCCAACCGAGCTCTTCTACGCCGACCTGTTCCAGTCGCGCAAGACCGGCTGCACCTCGATGCTCGGCAAGCCCGGCCAGCGCGATCAGCACACCGGCTGCGTCGGCGCCTATCTGGTGGAACACGACCTGTTCGACTTCATGCTCTTCTCGCTCCCCGACAACGACAGCTACTCGCACAAGAACGGTCCCTACTCGCAGGTGCAGTCGATCGCGGGAGCGGACCGCGCGCTCGAGCGCATCATGCACGTGGCGGGCGGCCCGGACGCCTTCCTCGACGAGCACGCCGTGATCGTGATGTCCGACCACTCGCAGACGAGCGTCGAGGACCGCATCAACCTTGCGAACACGCTCCCGAACTGGGAGGTGCTCACGCCCGCCGACCCGCTGTCGAGCACGGCCGAGCTGGCGGTGTCCCCGGCGGCTCGCTCGGCGATGGTCTACGTGCTCGACCCCGAGCGGCGCGACCAGGCGACGCCGCGCGTGGCGCGTGACCTCCAGGCCGTCGAGGGGCTCGACCTGATCGTCCGGCTCGACGGCGACGAGGCGGTGGTGTGGAGCGAGCGCGGCGAGCTGCGGTTCGCTCCCGGCGGCGAGCTCGAGGACGATCGCGGGCGCCGCTGGAGCGTTGACGGCGACCCGAATGCGCTCGATTTGAATATCGAGGATGGCCGCTTGTGGAGCGCGATCTACCCCGATCCTATGGGCCGTCTTTGGAGTTCCTTAACTTGCCCTAACTCGGGCGATGTACTCATTTCCGCCATGCCTGGGTACGAGTTCGTAGACTGGGGAGGCACGGATCACGTGGGTGGTGGAAGCCACGGATCGCTCCACAGAGGCGATTCCCTCGGAGTCCTCCTCTTCGCCGGCACCGGCCCTGACGGCGACGACCGGCACCAGTGGTCGATTGAGGACGTCACCCCAATGGTGCTCGACCACTTTCAAGTAGCCCCTGTATGAACGTCACCGAAGAGACCTTCAACCCACCGGCAGCCCCTGTCCACACACGTGTGCGGGACGGGCTCGCCAAGCGCCAGAACTGGATCCAGCTGTTCAAGTTCCTGTGCGTCGGCGGCACGGGCTACACGATCAACCTGCTCGTCTTCACGCTGCTGGCGGTCGCCTTCGACGTGAACCACCTGCTTGCCGCCACCGTGGCCTTTATCGTCGCCGTGTTGAACAACTTCTGGCTCAACCGCCATTGGACGTTCGCGGCCGGCGACGGTCACGCCGGCTTCCAGGCGGCGCGTTTCTTCACCGTCAGCGTCGTGGCCTTCCTGTTCTCGCTGGCGGTTCTGCAGCTGCTCGTCGGCGTCGTCGGAGCGCCGAAGGTGCTCTCACAGGCCATCTCGCTGGCCGCGGCCACGCCGCTCAACTTCCTCGGGAACAAGATGTGGAGCTTCGGCCAAGGCCGCTGAGCCGAGGTCGCCTCGCGGCGCTCGCGGCCGTAGTCGTGCTCGTCGCGCTCGGCGCGTGCCAGGCCGCGTCCGCGACAACCACCACGGGCAAGTCGGCGTTCCCCACGCTGACGAACATCCCCACCACGCAGGACACGCCTCCCAAGGGCTACCGGCTCACCGCGCTCGGGGCGATCAACGTGGCCAAGCGCGACCCGAAGATCAGGGCCGAGCTGCGCAAGCACCCGCGCCTCAACCCGGCGGCCTACACGGAGAGCGGGGAGCGCTGGCAGGTGAGCTTCTTCCAGGGCAGCAAGGAGATGGCGCAGGCGACGGTCGAGGACCGCTTCGGCGCCGTCACCGAGAGCTGGACCGGCTACCAGGTGGCGTGGCGAATGGCGCGCGGCTACCCCGGCGCGTTCGGGCGCGGCTTCAACTCGATCTACGTCTGGCTGCCGCTCGGGCTGCTCTTCCTCGCGCCGTTCATCGACCCCAGGCGGCCGTTCCGCCTGCTGCACCTCGACCTGCTCGTGCTGGTCGGGTTCGTGGTGTCGCACCTGTTCTTCGAGCAGGGCAACATCGGCGTGTCGGTGCCGCTCGTCTATCCCGTGCTGGCGTACATCTTCGTGCGCATGCTCGTGGCCGGCTTCCGCCAGAAGCGCGCGCGGCCGCCGTCCGGAAAGCTCGTGCCGTACGCGCCGATCTGGCTGCTCGCGATCGCCCTCGTCGGCCTCGTGGGCTTCCGAGTGGCGCTCAACATGGTCAACTCGAACGCAGTCGACGTCGGCTACTCGGGCGTGATCGGCGCCGACCACATCGTCCACGGCCAGCCGCTCTACTCGAACAACTTCCCGGCGGACAACGATCACGGCGACACCTACGGCCCGGTGGACTACCTGGTCTACGTGCCGTTCGAGCGCATCTGGCCCTGGACCGGAACGTGGAACGACCTGCCCGCCGCGCACGCCGCCGCGATCGCGTTCGACGTGCTCACGCTGCTTGGCCTGTTCCTGCTCGGCCGCCGGCTGCGCGCCGGGCCCGCGGGCCGCGACCTCGGCGTGATCCTCGCCTACGCGTGGGTGGCCTATCCGTACACGCTGTTCGCGCTGGCGAGCAACACCAACGACACGATGGTGGCGATGTTCGCCGTCTACGCGCTGCTGGCGGTGGCCTCGCCCGTGGGTCGCGGCGTGCTCACCGGCCTGGGCGCGGCGGCCAAGTTCGTCACGCTCGCGCTGGGACCGCTGTTCGCGCGCGGCACGGGCAAGCTGTTCAGCCGCGGCACGCTCGAGGCGGGGCTCGCGATCCTCGCCGTATTCATCGTGGCGTTCGTGCCGTTCCTCGGACCGGGCATCAAGCAGGTCTGGCACCGCACGCTCGACTACCAGATCACGCGCCCGTCGCCGTTCAGCGTCTGGGGCCAGGCGAGCTCACTCGCCTGGCTGCACACGCTTATCAAGGTGATCGCCGTCGGGCTCGCGGTGATCGTGGCCTTCATCCCGCGCCGGCGGGATCCGGTGACGGTGGCCGCGCTCGGTGCCGCCGTGCTGGTGGGCTTCCAGCTGGCCGCCGGCCACTGGTTCTACCTCTACATCGTCTGGTTCGCGCCCTTCGCGCTGGTGGCGCTGTTCGCGCCCTACGTGCCTATGGCTGCTGAGCCGGAAGCAGGATCTGCTCAATCGAACGGGCTAGCCCGTCTTCGCCCGCCTCGATCGCCACGCCCATCACCCACGGATCCTCGTCAGACGTCTCGAACTTGACGGGCATCATCGTCTTGAAGCGCTCGAGCACCTGCTCGCGCTTCACGCCGATCACGCCGCCGCGCGGCCCGGTCATGCCCACGTCGCTGATGTAGGCGGTGCCGCCCGGAAGCACGCGGGCGTCGGCCGTGGGCACGTGCGTGTGCGTGCCCACGCAGGCCGTCACGCGGCCGTCGAGGTGCCAGCCCATCGCCACCTTCTCGCTCGTGGCCTCGGCGTGGAAGTCCACGAGGATCCAGTCGGTCTTGTCGCGCAGGTCCGCCAGCACGGCGTCCACCTCACTGAACGGCGAACGGGCGGCGTCGAGGAAGACGGTTCCCGACAGGTTCACAACTCCGAGCCGGCCGGCGTCGCTCTCGACGACCGTCACGCCGCGCCCCGGGTTGCCCTTCGGGTAGTTGGCCGGCCGCACGATGCGCTCCTCGCGGTCGAGGAACTCGTAGACGTCGCGCTGCTTGTAGGCGTGGTTGCCGAGCGTGATGGCGTCGATGCCGCCGGCCAGCCAGTCGCGCGCGATCTTCTCGGTGATCCCGAGCCCGCCCGCCGAGTTCTCGCCGTTCACCACCACGAAGTCCGGCTCGTAGCGGCTGCGCAGCTCCGGCATCACAGCCTCCAGCGCGCGCCGGCCCGTGCCGCCCACCACATCCCCGATGAACACGAGCCGCATGACCCGCGATTCTGGCAGGACGACTACCGTTGGCCCGGTGCAGCAGGACTCGGCCCAAGCCACGCCCGCCGGGGCGGGCGAGCGCGCAGTGGTCCTCGAGGCGCGCGAGATCGTGAAGCGCTTCGGCGAGCGCGAGGCGCTCAAGGGCGTGTCGCTCGAGGCGGGGCGCGGCGAGCTCGTGGCGATCATCGGACCGAACGGCGCGGGCAAGACCACGCTGCTCTCGATCCTCGCGGGCATCCAGCGCGCCGACGGCGGCAACGTGAGCCGGTCGCCCGCCGAGGTGGGTTGGGTGCCGCAGCAGGCGGCCGTCTACTCCAAGCTCACCGTGGCGGAGAACCTGCGCCTGTTCGCCCGGCTCGAGAAGCGCCCGGACGTGGCCGACGTCGTGGAGCGCATGCTCGCCCAGACCGGCCTCGAGGAGCGCCGCGACGATCCGGTGGCCCAGCTCTCCGGCGGCAACAAGCAGCGCGTGAACATCGCGATCGGGCTGCTGTCCGCGCCAGAGGTGCTGCTGCTGGACGAGCCGAGCGCCGCGCTCGACCCGCGCCAGCGCGAGCGCCTCTGGGAGTTCATCCTCGATTTGGCGGCCACCGGCACCACGGTCGTCTACTCCACGCACAACGTGCAGGAGGCCGAGCGCCACGCCGGCCAGGTGGTGGTGTTGGCCGACGGGGAGAAGCTGTTCGCGGGCTCGCCGCGCGAGCTCGAGCAGATCGTCGGCGCGACCGACCTCGACTTCGAGGAGGCCTTCGTGGCCTTCCTCCGCCAGCGGGGCCACTGAGACGGCGATGCGCTGGCTGCTCCTCAAGGACCTCCAGATCCTGCGGCGCTCGCCGCTGCTCGTCAGCCTGCTCGTGATCTACCCGATCGTGATCGCCGTGCTGATCGGCTTCGCGATCTCCCGCGGGCCCGCGAAGCCGCGCGTGGCGTTCCTCAACGAGGTGCCGCCGTCGGCCAGCGTGCTCGAGCTGAACGGCGAGAAGATCGACGTGGCTCAGTACGGCAAGCAGGTCTTCAGCCGCATCGACCCCGTCTACGTGAAGACCGAGAAGGAGGCGATCGCGAAGGTCAAGTCGGGCGACGTGCTTGCGGCGCTCATCATCCCGGCCGACCTCACGCAGAAGCTGAGCGGGGGCACGGGCTCGGCGAACGTGCGCGTCTACTACAACGCCGAGGACCCGGTGAAGGCGCAGTTCGTGCAGGACACGATCAAGGCCGAGGTGCAGGACGCCAACACCGCGCTCACCAAGCAGTTCACGAAGATCGCGCTCAACTACCTCGACCTGATCTCGACGGGCGGGAACATCTCGATCTTCGGGAAGAGCTTCAACGTGCTCGGGCTGGCCAAGTCCGAGGCGATCGTGAACGCCGCCCAGTCCGGGCTGCCGGCCAACTCGCCGCTGCGCACAGCGCTCGGGCAGGTGTCCAACTTCGCCCGGCTCGCCCGCCAGAACCTCAACCTGTCGAATGGCGTGCTCGCCGCGGTCGGCACCCCGATCAAGGCCGACCAGAAGATCATCAACGGCAGCCGCACGCCGCTCGACGCGTTCGCCGTGGCGATCGCGGTGACGATCTCGCTGATGTTCGTCACCCTGCTGCTCGCGTCCGGCATTCTCGCCCTCGAGCGCGAGGAGAACGCGTTTCTCCGGCTCGTGCGCGGGCTCGTGTCGCGCACCGGTCTGCTGATCGAGAAGATCGGGCTCGCGGCGCTCTGCGCGATCCTCGTGTCGCTCCTGATGCTCGCCGGCATCGCGCTGTTCGTGTCGCTCGCGTGGGGCCGCTTCCCGCTCTGGCTCGTCTCGCTCGTGCTTGGCGGCCTCGGCTTCGGCGCGATGGGCGTCGCCATCGGCGGGATCACGCGCGAGGTGCGCGCGGCCTCGCTGCTCGCGTTCATGCTTGCGCTGCCGATCGCGTTCCTGGCGCTCGTGCCCTCGGGCGCCGTCTCGTCCGGCCTCTACGACGTGATCAGGGTGATCTCCGCGCTGTTCCCGTTCAAGCCCACGCTCGACGCGCTCGACGCCGCGCTCAACAAGTCGGGCAGCATCGGGCTCCCGCTCGTGCACCTGGCGATCCTCACGGTGGCGTTCGGCGTGATCGCGCGGCTCTCGCTGCGCCGCTTCGCCTGAGCTACAGCGGCAGCGCGCCGCCGCTCTTCACCGTGTGGATGGCGAAGTTGCCGCGCACGTCGGACACGCCCGGCGCGGTAACCGGATACTTCTCTGATGCTCTGGGACATCGACGAGTACACGGACGCCGCGGGGAAGGCGATCGAGCGCCTTGCGGCGTACGTCGACGCGAGCCAGCGCGGCAGCGAACCCGTGATAGCTCAGCCGCCGATCGAGGAGATCGCGGCCACGCTCGACCAGCGCGCGCTGATCCGCGGGGGCGGCATGGACGGCGAGCGCTTCGCCGCCTTCCTCGACGCCTACCTCGAGCGCACCACCCGCCTCCATCACCCCGGCTCGCTC
>DASXCV010000306.1:0-36770 GCA_036491015.1 Thermoleophilaceae bacterium
GTTCAGCGGGCTCTCCCGCACCGGTAGCACCAGCGCGCCCACGATCAGCGCGGCGCCGAGAGCGCACAGCGGCTCCGCCCAGCGGATGGCCGAGGCGGCCACGAGCCACAGCGCGGCGCCGCCGAGCAGCATCGCGGTGGCACCGCCGGGCACGCGCCGCGTGCGGGCCCGGGCGAGCGCAAGGAACATCCCCGGCGTGAAGTTGAAGAAGGTGGCGGGCAGCGAGTAGCGCCAGCGCAGGTCGGGGCTGCCCGGCGAGTGCACCTTCACGAACCAGACGGCCAGGCTCAGCGCGGCCAGCGCGCCGAGGCCGAGCGCCGCCCGGCGCGCACTTCCGCCGCGCAACAACAGCCACGCGAGCAGCGGCAGCAGGACGTAGAACTGCACCTCCACCGCCAGCGACCAGATCGGGGTGTCCACGGTCCCCACCGTGCTCCGGAAGAACGACCCCGTGAGCGTGCCGAAGCGCAGCCACTGGCCGCTCGTGCCGCCGTGCTGATCGACCACGAGCAGCACGATCACGACCACGTAGTAGAGCGGCAGGATGCGCAGGGCGCGGTTGAGCGAGTAACGGCGGAGGTCGATCGCGCCGCCATCGGCCAGGCGGCTGCGCACGAACGGCCAGAACAGCAGGTAGCCCGTGAGCGCGAAGAACAGCCACACCCCGTAGCGACCCGCCGCGACCAGTCGCTGCCCGTAGGCCGTGCTCGTGCTGCCCTGAGTGAACAGCCACACGTGCCCGACGAGCACGGACATCGCCGCGAGCGCGCGCAGCGACTCGATTCGCGCGGAGCGGACCTCTCCGGCCTGCACCACCCTGGCGCCCCCTGCCATGGGCGAGCAAGATAGGGCTCTGGGAGAACCGGCGCGCCGGTTCGCGCGCTCCCCTACTCTGCCCGGCCGTGCGGGTGCAGGGGACTGACATGCAGCGCTTCTGGGACGAGCGCGCCAGGGAGGACGCCTACTACTTCGTCGACAACCGGCTCGACTACGGCGCGCCGGACGTCGAGCGCTTCTGGGACGGCGGCGAGGAGGCACTCGGCCTCCTGCTCGAGATCGCGGGCGCCTCGATCGAGCCGGAGCAGGCCGTGCTCGACATCGGCTGCGGCCTGGGGCGGCTCACGCGCGCCGCCGCCGCGCGGTCGCGGCGCGTGGTCGGGCTCGACGTCTCCGAGGAGATGCTGAGCCAGGCGCGCAAGCTCAACTCGCGGCTCACGAACGTGGAGTGGATCCACGGCGACGGCCACAGCCTCCAGCCGATCCCGAACGCGAGCCTCGACTGCTGCATCTCGCTCGTGGTGTTCCAGCACATCCCGGACCCGGCGATCACGCTCGGCTACCTGCGCGAGATCGGCCGCGTGCTCCGGCCCGGCGGCTTCGCTGCGTTCCAGCTCTCCACGGACGTGGGGCTTCACCACCCCAACCAGCCGTGGCGCTCGCGCCTGCGCTCGCTGGCCGGACGCGGGCCGCGCGGTCAGTCGAATCCGGCGTGGGTGGGCTCGGCCGTTCCGGTAGACAGCCTGCGGGCCGTGTGCGAGGAGGCCGGGCTCGAGCTCGAGCGGCTCGAGGACCCGGGCACGCAGTACACGACCGTCCACGCCATCCGGCGCTAGCCACCCCACCTTCTTGGTAGCTTGGGGCCGCGCGAGCTGCGGGAGGCTTGGCATGGGGCGTAGTGCAACAACGGAACGCGTGGAGCGGGCTCAGGCGAGCGATCGCTTGGAGCATCTGCATGGACGCAACCTGCGCGAGCAGGCGGCGCGCGGCACGCTGATCAACTCCGCATTTCAGGTGGGCTTCGCTGGGCTCAGCCTGCTCCGCCGCTTTGTGGTGGCGGCCTACCTCACGCGCGCCGAGTTCGGCATCTGGAGCATCGTCCTCACCACCGTCCTCACGGTGGGGTGGCTCAAGCAGGTCGGCGTGTCCGACAAGTACGTGCAGCAGGACGAGCCGGACCAGGAGGCGGCGTTCCAGAAGGCGTTCACGATCGAGCTGGCCACGTCGCTCGCGTTCTTCGTCCTGATCGCGGCGCTGCTGCCCGCCTACTCGCTCGCCTACGCCACGCCCAAGATCATCCTGCCGGGGATCGTCCTCGCGCTGAGCGTTCCGATCAGTGCGCTCGAGTCGCCGATCTGGATCCCCTACAGGCGGATGCAGTTCGGCCGCCAGCGCACGCTCGCTGCCGTCGACCCGGTGGTGTCCCTCGTGGTCACGATCGCGCTGGCGGTGGCGGGCGCCGGCTACTGGGCGCTCGTCCTCGGCGTGCTTGCGGGAAGCGTGGCGGGCGCGACCGCGGCCACGATCTCGTGCCCCTACCCGCTACGGCTGCACATGGACCGAGCGACGCTCAAGGACTACGTGACCTTCTCGTGGCCGCTGTTCGGCCTGAGCCTGCTGTCGCTCGCGGTGGTGCAGGCGATGCTGCTCGTGTCGAACCAGGCGGTCGGCCTGGTCGGGCTCGGCGCGATCGGACTGGCGGCGTCGCTCACCACGTTCGCCACCAACGTCGACGCGGTGATCAGCCAGGCGCTCTACCCGGTGGTGTGCGCGGTGGCGGAGCAACGCGACAAGCTGTTCGAGGCCTTCGTCAAGTCGAACCGCCTGGCGCTCGTGTGGGCCATGCCGTTCGGCGTCGGGCTGGCGCTCTTCTCGTCCGACCTCGTGCACTATGCGTTCGGTCCGCGCTGGGCGCCGGCTGCCGGGCTGATCGGCGCGATGGGACTCATCACCGCCGTGTCCCAGATCGCCTACAACTATTCGATCTTCTTCCGGGCGGTGAACGACACGCGCCCGCTGTTCCGGATCGCGCTCCTGAGCGCCGCCAGCTTCGCGGTCCTGGGCGTGCCGCTGATCCTCACGCTCGGGCTCACCGGCTACGCGCTCGGCTGGGGAGCGATGGTGCTGGTGCAGCTGGCCGGGCGCGCCTGGTACCTGTCGAAGCTGTTCTCCGGCTTCCGGATGGCGCGCCACCTGCTGCGGGCGATCGCGCCGAGCGTGCCCGCCGCCGCGGCGGTACTCGCGCTGCGGCTGGCGGATACCGGGGCGCGCACCGCGGTCGCCGTGATCGCCGAGCTCGCGCTGTACGTGCTCGTGACGATTGCCGCCACGGCCGTGTTCGAGCGGCCGCTGATGCGCGAGGTGGGCGGCTACATGCGCAAGCGCTGGAGGCCCGCGCCGGCGTGAGCGTGACCGAGGCACCGCGCTTCAACACCGACCGTCCGGCCGAGGTCCGCGACGCTCCGCGCTGGAGCAGGCTCGCGTACGTGGTGCGCGCGCTGCCGAAGGCGATCGCGGCGCTGGCGCCCCAGCTGCTCGTGCCGAGCGGCGGCCGCGTGCTCGACTACGGCTGCGCCGACCGGCCCTACCGGCAGCTGCTGCCCGCCGACGCCGAGTACGTGCCGGCCGACCTGCCCGGCAACCCGCAGGCGCTCGTGGCGGTGCAGCCGGACGGGACGGTGCCCTTGCCCGGCGACAGCTTCGACGCCGTGCTCTCCACCCAGGTGCTCGAGCACGCGCAGGACCCTGAGACCTATCTGGCCGAGTGCTTCCGCGTGCTCCGGCCGGGCGGCCGGATGTTGCTCTCGACGCACGGGATCATGGTCTGGCACCCCGATCCGGTGGACCACTGGCGCTGGACCTGCGGCGGGCTGCGGCACGCGGTCGAGCAGGCCGGCTTCGAGGTGGTGCGCTTCGAGGGCGTGGTGGGCCTCGCCGCCACCGGCATCCAGCTCTTCCAGGACTCGGCGATCTACTCGCTGCCGCGCTTCCTGCGCAAGCCGTTCGCCTTCGTGATGCAGGCCCTGATGGGCGTCGCCGACCGCTTCCAGAGCGCCGAGAGCCGCCGCTACAACGCCCTCGTGTTCGCGCTGATCGCCGAGAAGCCGCTGTGAGGACGCCGCGCAAGCTCTGGCGCGCCGCGCGCTACCGGCGCATGCTGCGCAACCTCGCGGGTCCGCGCCTCCTGTTCGAATTCTCACGCGCGTACCCCACAGCCTTCTTCGTGGAGATCGGTTCGAACGACGGTGATCAGCACGACCACCTGCGGCCGTTCATCCTGTCGAGCGCCTGGCGGGGGATCATGGTCGAGCCGGTGCCGTACATATTCGAGCGGCTGCGTCGCTCCTACGGCGCTCACGAGCGGATCGCGCTCGAGAACTCGGCGATCGGCGAGCGCGACGGAACGCTCCCCTTCTTCCACGTGCGGGACGCCTCGGCGGAGGAGCGCGAGCGGCTGCCCGACTGGTACGACGGCATCGGCTCCTTCTCCCGCGAGTCGCTGCTCGGCCACGCCGCCGAGATCCCGGACATCGAGGAGCGGATCGTGCGCGCGGAGGTGAGCACGCTCACGTTCGAGTCGTTGTGCCGGGGCCACGGCGTGGACGAGGTGGACCTGCTCGTGATCGACACCGAGGGCTACGACTGGCGCATCCTCCAGAGCATCGAGCTCGAGTCGCGCCTGCGGCCGCGGCTGATCTTCTACGAGCACTTCCACCTGTCCCCCGCCGACCGCTCCGCTGCCGCCGAGCACCTCCGTGCACACGGCTACGAGACGATGGAGGAGGGCTTCGACACCTTCTGCCTGGACGCGCGCCGGGTGGACTCGGTCACGCGCGCATGGCGCCGGCTGCGCCCAGCGGTGGCGGGCGTGGCGGCCTACGAGGAGGAGGCGGCCGCGTGAACCCTCGCCTGCGCAGCCTCGCCCGCCGCCGCGGGCGTGTGGAGATGCACCCCGAGCTCGTGCGGCTGTCGCCCGAGGACCATCGCTTCCTCACCTCGCTCTACGACGAGAGCGTGCCGCTGCCGCCGGGCGCGGAGCGTGAGCTGCGCTCGTCGAACCCGCGCCTGAAGGAGCTGCGCGCCGTCTACGCGGCTCTCGACCTGCCGGTGACCGTGGCCTCCCGCTGGAACGACAGCGCGGTCGAGTCGTTCCTCGACCTGCGCTTCTTCCGCGGCGACACCCTCATCACCTGGCACTACCGCGAGCTGCCGAAGGTCACGGCCCTCAAGTACTTCGTGCTGATGCGCTACGTGCGCGAGCGCGACGAGCTCGGGCTGCTCGACAGCCTCGAGGAGGACGGCGCCTTCGGTTGCTGGACGTTCGAGTACGAGGGCCACCGCCGCGTGAGCCGGGACCTGATCGAGTCCGTGAACGAGATCGCGTTCCTCGAGCGCGAGCTGCGGCTGTCCGAGCGCGAGCGCTTCTCCGTGCTCGACATCGGCGCCGGCTACGGGCGCCTCGCGCACCGCATGACCACCGCCTTCGAGCAGGTCGACGACTACTGCTGCGTCGACGCCGTGCCGGAGTCGACGTTCCTGAGCGAGTACTACCTGCGCCAGCGCGGACTCGAGCCTCGCGCGCGCGTGGTGAGCCTCGACCGCGTGGAGCGCGAGCTCGCGCCCGGCACGTTCGACTTGGCGGTGAACATCCATTCGTTCCCCGAGTGCACATACGCCAGTGTTGAATGGTGGAGTGAATTACTCCGTCGGCTCCGGGTACCTCAAATGTTGGTGATACCCAACGAGCCAGACGAGCTGCTCACGCTCGAAACAGACGGCTCGAGACGCGACTTCATGCCGCTGATCGAGCGCGCCGGGTACCGGCTGGTGCGCTCCGAGCCCGTGGTGGATGACCCTGCGGTGGCTGAGCTACTCGGCCTGCGCGACCGCTTCTTCCTGTTCGAGCGCGTGCCATGACCGAGTCCGCTCTTCAGGTCTGCTGCGCGGCCCAGGGCGAATACGTGGTGCACAGCGCGGCGATGATCGACTCAGTGCTCTTCCAGACCGACGGCCACGCGCAGGTGCACTTCCTGCACGGGCCCGATCTGCCGCGCGCCTCGGCCGAGCTGCTGCGCCGCGTGGTGGACGCCGGCAGCGGCCGGATCAAGTTCCACCAGATCCCGGACAGCCGGCTCGCGGGGCTGCCAGTGGTCGAGCAGTTCACCGCGGCGATGTGGTACCGGATCTTCCTGCCGGAGCTCCTGCCGGGCGTCGACCGCGTGCTCTACCTCGACTCGGACACGATCGCCGCGGACTCGCTCGACGCGCTGTGGGAAACCGACCTCGGCCACCACTACCTCGGCGCCGTGACGAACATCTTCCAGCGCAACCACCTCCAGCGTCCGGCCGAGCTCGGGCTCAGCGGTCCGGACGTGTACTTCAACAGCGGCGTGCTGCTGATGAACCTCGCCGGGATGCGCCGCGACGGCTGCACCGAAGCCCTGCGTGACTTCGCGCGCGCACACGCTCGTGAGCTGGAGTGGCCGGACCAGGACGCGCTGAACGTCGTGCTCGGATCGCGGCGGCTGCCGCTCGATCCGCGCTGGAACGTGATGAACAGCATGTTCGCGTTCAACGCCGCTCGCCGCGCGTTCGGCCGCAAGGCGCTGCGTGACGCCCGCCGCAACCCGGCGATCCGCCACTTCGAGGGCCCGGCCGGGAACAAGCCGTGGGACTCGAATTCGGTCGTGCCGCTACGCGAGTTGTACGTGCGGCACCGCGTCCGGCTGACGTCGTCAGTGCTTGATCGCCAGGCGGCCGGTGTAATCGATGCGGCTTAGGAGCACCGGCGCGGCGCTCGACTCGAAGTACTCGTCGACGGCCCGCCGCGCGCCCTCCCAGTGCCCGTAGTCGTCGATGATCAGCGCCCCGCCGTCCACCAGGCGCGGCCACAGGTGCTCGAGCTCGTGGCGTGTGGACTCGTACCAGTCGGTATCGAGCCGCAGCAGCGCCAGCCGCTCGGGCGCCGCAGCCGGCAGCGTCTCCTCCACCGGACCGCGCGCGAAGTGCAGTCGCTCGGTTGGGTAACCCGTGCTCGCGAGCACCTGGCGCACGCCTTCCTCGTCGAAGACCTGGTGGCTGAACAGCTCTGACCAGGCGCGCTCGCCACTCGCCTCGGCCACCTGCCAGGTGTCGAGCGCCGGCGGATCGATCGGCGACACGTCGTGCGCGGTCGGAGCGGTCATGCCCTCGAAGGTGTCGTAGAGGTGGATGTCGCGGTCCTCGATCCCGAGCTCCTGGAGTGTGAGGATCATCGTGAGCACGGAGCCACCGCGCCACACGCCGCACTCGGCGAAGGCGCCCGGCAGGCCGCGCTTCTCGCAGTAGCGCACGGCGTCGATCAGCGCCTGCAGCCGCGCGTCGCTCGTCATCGTGAACGGGCGCGCGCGAGCGATGATCTCGCGGTCCTCGTCAGAGACGAGCGGCGGATCTGTGGTGGCCCCCTGGGCGGGCGCGGCTCCCCTGCGGAGTCGTCGCAACATCGAGCGCGGGATGGTCCCAGAACCGGCGCCCGGCGCGTCGCAGTTGCCTACACTGCGCGGCACTCCAGGGTAGGCAGGGGAGGTAGTTCATGCGACGCAGGGGGCGTCCACCACAGCTGAAGCCCGAGGGCGTTCACGCGCCTTCGTTCGGGCCGGACCAGGCGGGCATCGCGCTCGAGCGGTTGTCGATGCCGAGGGCGTTCGAGCCGCTGGCGGGACCGCCGGTGTTCATCGCGGGCGTGGCGCGCTCCGGCACCACGTGGGTGCTCGACCTGTTCGAGCGCCATCCCGAGGTGTGCGCGGTGATGGAGACATGGCTGTTCACCCAGACGCACGGCGTGACCGGCGTGTTCGCACAGCCGCAGTGGGTGCCGGAGTTCTACGAGCAGCAGCGGGGCAAGTCGGGCCTCGACCACGCCGCCGTGCAGCTACTGCCCTACGACGAGATGGCTGCGGAGCTGGGCGAGCTCGTGGCCGGCTGGCTCATGCGCGCGCTGAAGCCCGGCCAGCGCTACCTCGTGGAGAAGGGGCCGATGGACATCGATGCCGTGGCCGCGATGTTTCCCGAGGCGCGCTTCATCCACGTGCTGCGCGACGGGCGCGACGTGGCGATGTCGCTCGACGTGGCGTCGAAGTCGTGGGCGCCCGAGGTGCAGCGCACCTCCCTCTCGGTGCGCGGGATGCACTGGGCGGTGGGCGTAGAGCATGCGCGCGAGAGCGGGCGCGCGCTTGGCGATCGCTACATCGAGGTGCGTTACGAGGATCTGCGGGCGGACTTCGAGCGCTCCGCCCGGCAGCTGTTCGAGTTCGCGGGCGTGCCGTTCGACGACCCTCTGATCGAGCAGATCCGGTCGGAGACGCAGCTCGACGGCTACAGCTCGGCCACCCGCGAGTGCAGCTTCCGCGGCAAGGGCAGAGCGGGCGGCTGGCGCGACGGCTTCACGCGGCGTGACGCGCGGGCGTTCGCCCGGGTGGCGGGCGACCTGCTGGTGGAGCTCGGCTACGCGCCCAACGGCCGCTGGTGGCGCGAGCTCGCGCTGCGGCGCCCGCGCCGCGCCTAGACTGCCCCGCCATGCTCGCGAGCGTTGTGGTGCCCGCGCGGGATGCCGCGGCCACGCTTCCGCGCACGCTGGCGTGCCTCGCCGCGCAGCGCGACGCGCCGGAGTTCGAGGTGATCGTGGTGGACGACGGCTCGCGCGACGCCACCGCGACGGTGGCCGAGCGCGGCGGCGCGCGACTGGTGCGCGGCGCGGGCGAGGGCTCGGGGGCGGCGCGCAACGCGGGCGTGGCCGCGGCGCGCGGGTGGCTGATCGCGTTCACGGACGCCGACTGCTTCCCCTCGCCGGGCTGGCTCGCGGCGGGCGTACGGCGGCTGGCCGATGTCGAGCTCGTGGCCGGCGCGGTCAAGCCCGATCCGGACACGCCGCTCGGCCCGTTCGACCGCACCGTCTGGGTGGAGCGCGAGACCGGCCTCTATGAGACGGCCAACCTGCTGATGCGCCGGGAGCTGTTCGAGCGCATTGGCGGCTTCGAGCCGTGGCTGCGCGACGAGGGACCGCGGCGCGGCTGGACCAACCCGGAGCTCGGCGAGGACGTGTGGCTCGGCTGGCGCGCGCGGCGGGCGGGCGCCAGCTCGGCGTTCGAGCCGGACGCCCTCGTGTACCACGCGGTGCACCGCCGCGGTCCCGGTGGCTACGTGTCCGAGCGCCGCCGGGTGCGCCACTTCCCGGCTATGGCGGCGCGGGTGCCGGAGCTGCGCGGGCAGTTCATGTACCGCGACGTGTTCCTGTCGCGGCGCAGCGCCATCTTCGACGCCGCCGTGGCGGGTGCCGCGGTGGCGGCGCTCACGCGCTCGCCCCTGCCACTGCTAGCCGCCGCCCCGTACGCCCAGCACCTCGCCCGCCGCGCTCGGCCTTTCCGCCGCCGCGCCCCGCTCGTGGCCGCCGTGGATGTGGCGGCGGACGCGCTCACGCTCGGCGCGCTCGCCTACGGCAGCGCGCGCAACCGCTCTCTCGTCATCTAGCGGCGATCATCTCGGCCAGGCGCTCGGTCTCGCGGCGCAGGCTGCAGTGCTCGGTCACGAAGGCGCGGCCGGCGCGTCCCATCTCCTCGCGGCGCTCGGCGGGCAGCGCGAGCAGCTCCTCGATGGCGGCCGCCAGCGCCGCGGCGTCGCCCGGCGGCACGAGCCGTCCCCAGCCCGGCTTCACCACCTCGGGCAGCCCCACCTCGTCGCTCGCCACCACCGGCACCTCCATCGCCAGCGCCTCCTTCACCACCACGGGCATGGTGTCGCGGTCGCCGTCGGCGGCCACCACGCTCGGCGCCGCCAGCAGGTCGGCGCGCTCGAGCAGCTCGCGCACCTCGTGCGGCGAGCGCGAGCCGAGGAACTCCACGGTGGTCTCAAGCCGCAGCTCGCGCACGCGCGCGCGCAGAGCTTCTTCGAGCGCCCCCCTGCCGACGATCCACACGCGTTCGAGCGGCGCGCGCTCCGCGAGCAGCGAAGCCGCCTCGATCAGCACGCCGATGCCCTTCTTCTCCACGAGGCGCGCGACGGCGATCACCGTCCGCCCGCCCGGCTGCGGGCGGCGGCGCGTGAACGCATCGGGGTCGATGCCCACGATCAGCGGGCGAGCGCCGTCCACCGCGTGCGTGTCGCGCAGGTAGCGCGCGGAGTAGTCGCAGGCGGTGACCGCGAAGGCGGCGCGCTCGTGCTTCTCGCGCACGTTGGTGGGCAGGCTGAAGATGTCGTAGCCGTGGCTCATCACGCTGTAGGGCACGCCGAGCAGGCCGGACACGCGCAGGGCGTCGAGCGCCGCGCCGGCGGCGAAGTGGGCGTGCAGGTGCCGGGCGCCGAAGCGCGCTATCCGCCTTGCCACCGGCGCCAGCTCACGCAGTGGCGGCAGCCGCTCCTCGCGCCGCCAGCGGCGGCGGCTAGCCAGGTCGCGCGCGGCGCGCAGCGGATGGCGGAGCACGAGCCACGCGAGGTCGGCCAGTCGCCGCCCGCGGCCGTCGTCCACGCGGTAGGCCACCGCGAGCCCGTTGGCCGCCGCAGCGTTCGGCTCCGGCGCATGGACGTTCGACTCGACGTGCACGCGATGCCCGAGCCGCTCGAGCTCCCGCGCCTCGGCGGCGATGAACGTCTCGGACAGCTCGGGGAACTGGTCCACGAGAAGCGCGATCCGCAGCCGCTCAGCCATGGCGCCCGAGCAGATCCAGGTAGAGCGCCTCGTACTCGCGCGAGCAGCGCGCACTGGAGAAGTCCTCGGCCCGCGCACGGCACGCGGACGCCGTGCCGCCGTCGGAGGCGAGCTCGAAGCCCTCGAGCAGCGCCCGTGCCACGGCGCGCTCGTCGTCGCCGTCGAACAGGCGGCCGATGCCGTCGCCATTCACCACCTCGGGCACGGCGCCGTCGCGCGTGCCCACCACCGGCGTGCCACACGCGAGCGACTCCACGAGCACGAGCCCGAAGGCTTCGCGATAGGCGGTGAGCGCCGTCACCCAGGCGCGCCGGTAGGTCGGCGCCAGCGCGCTCGGGGCGTCCACCTGCGGGATCAGCTCGATGCCGGCGCCGTCGAGCCCGTTGCGGCGCGCGCTGTCGCTGTTCCGCGGCTCGAGCAGCACGAGGCGCGCGTCGGCCCGCTCGCGGCGCACGTGCGCGAACGCCGACACGAGCAGGCCCACGCGCTTGCGCGAGTCGTCCGGGCTCGCGGCACAGAAGATCGTGGGCTCCTCCGCCCGGCCGTTGCCGACCGCGAAGGCGTCGAGATCGACGCCGGGGTAGATCGGCCGCGCGTCCACGCCCAGCCAGCGACGCATGGCGTCGGCGGCCGTGCGACTCGAGGTGACCACCGCCGCGGAGCCGCGCACCGCGCGCTCCAGGATGCTCAGCTTGTGGCGGCGGTCGGCGAGCACGGCGCGGTCCGGCAGGCCGCCGTAGGAAAACACCGCCGGACGCCCCGCGCGCTCGGACCAGCGCACGGCCGCCAGCGCGTCCGTCGGGTAGAAGGCGTTCGCGATGTCGTAGTCGCCCGCGCGCAGGCTCGCGTAGCTGAACGGCACGTGCGTGAGGTAGTCCGGGTAGAGCCGGCGCCTGAGCTTCTCGTCGGGCGGGCGCCAGTTGCGGATCACGTGCAGCCCATCCTCGTCGGCGCGCGACGGCCTGCCCGGGTGGCTCGTGATCAGCGTGGGCTCGTGCCCGGCCGCCACAAGCCCGTTCGCCAGCTCGCGGATCAAGCGCTCAGAGCCGCGCTTGACCTCGGGGAAGAAGCACGGGTTGAGCAGCGCCGCCTTCACAGCATCAGCGTCCGGTGGCGAACGCTGCCCTTCGCCATCGTCCACATCTCCGACGCGTCGACCACCGCGCGCCCGCATAGCTCCGCGGCGGCGCGCAGCCGGCCCATCGGGTGCGTGCCGCGGTGCGGCAGCGCGTGCAGCACGTACGGCACGGCCAGCAGAGCGAAGAGCGGGTCGCGCCGGTGCAGCGCCGCGCCCGCGATGGCGGCGGGCAGGAACGCGTGGCGCCGCTTCCAGAACACGCCGTACTCGAGCTGCTCGCGCAGCTCCGGGTGGCGCTTGAACACGAGCGGCAGTGTCTCCCAGCGCTTGTTGAAACGCACCGCGCCGAGCAGCGAGAAGGTGTCGACGGCGTGGTAGGCGAGCGCACCCGGCGCACCTACGTACGCGGCGCCGGTCTTGGCGCGCACCCGCGCCGCGAGGTCGAGGTCCTCACCGGCCGTGCGGATCGATTCGTCGAAGCCGCCCACCGCCTCGAGCGCCGCGCGCGGGTAGAGGATGTTGCAGGACTGCGCGTGGGGGCCGGGCGGATCCACGTCGATCGAGCGCGCCCGCGGCGCCCACTTCATGATCTCGGCCTCGTAGGGATCCGGCTTGGTCGCGCCCTGGACGATGGCTCCTGGGTGCTCGCGCGCCGCCGCCACCAGCCGCTCGAGCCAGGTCGGCTCGGGCCGGATGTCGTCGTCGGCAAAGGCCACGAGCGGCGCGCTCGTGGCATGCCAGCCCGCGTTCCGCTGACGCGAGGCGCTGCCGGTCCCGGGGTCGAGCCGCACGCGCCGCAGCAGGCCCGCGTGCGCCAATGGGTGCGTCGTCACGAGTTCCTCGGTACCGTCTGTCGAGTCGTGCACCACGACCAACTCCCACCGATCGCGTGGGAGCGTTTGTTCCTCGAGTGCGTTGAGCAGCCAGCGAAGCCGCGTGACGCGCTCGTGGGAGGGCACCACCACGGAGACCTCGAACTGCGATCCCTGCCGTTCCATGGCGGCGAGCAGGTTAGACCAGCAAGGGCATCCGGCGATGCAGTTCCCGAGCTAAACAGCTTAAATCCGACAGGGATTACACTCTTTCACTGCCGATGAGCTACGAGCTTTCACACCTGCGGACCCTCGAGGCGGAGGCGATCCACATCATGCGCGAGGTGGCCGCGGAGTTCGAGCGGCCGGTGCTGCTGTTCTCCGGCGGCAAGGACTCGCTGGTGCTCGTGCGCCTGGCCGAGAAGGCGTTCCGCCCCGGCCCCTTCCCGTTCCCGCTGATGCACGTGGACACGGGCCACAACTTCCCCGAGGTGATCGACTTCCGCGACAGGCTGATCGCCAGCCTCGACGAGCGCCTCGTGGTGGCGTCGGTCGAGGAGTCGATCCGCAAGGGCCGCGTGGTCGAGGAGACCGGCCCACGTGCCTCGCGCAACCGGCTCCAGAGCGTGACGCTGCTCGACGCGATCGCCGAGCACGGCTACGACGCCGCGTTCGGCGGCGCCCGCCGCGACGAGGAGCGCGCCCGCGCCAAGGAGCGCATCTTCTCCTTCCGCGACGAGGCCGGCCAGTGGGACCCGAAGGCGCAGCGCCCGGAGCTGTGGTCGCTCTACAACGGCCGCCACCACCGCGGCGAGCACGTGCGCGTGTTCCCGATCTCGAACTGGACAGAGCTCGACGTGTGGCAGTACATCGCCGAGGAGGAGCTCGAGATCCCGTCGATCTACTACGCGCACGACCGCAAGGTCTTCAAGCGCGACGGGATGCTGTACGCGCTCAGCGACTTCGTGGAGCTGATCGACGGCGAGGAGCCGTTCGAGGCGAGCGTGCGCTACCGCACCGTGGGCGACATGTCGTGCACCGGCGCGGTGCAGTCGAGCGCGAAGACGCTGCCGGCCGTGGTCGAGGAGATCGCGGCCACGCGCATCACCGAGCGCGGCGAGACCCGCGCCGACGACCGTGTGAGCGAAGCGGCCATGGAGGACCGCAAGCGCACCGGCTACTTCTAGGCTTCCCGTGACTTCCAGGCTTACCGTCATCGAGGGCAATGGGCAGCCCGATCCCGTGGTCGAACGCCGAGCAAGCACACTTCGCATCGCCACCGCCGGCTCCGTCGACGACGGTAAGAGCACCCTGATCGGCCGCCTGCTGTTCGACGCGAAGCAGGTGTTCACGGACCAGCTCGAGCACGTCGAGGAGACGAGCCGCCGCCGCGGCGACGAGTACATGGACCTCGCGCTGCTCACCGACGGCCTGCGCGCGGAGCGCGAGCAGGGCATCACGATCGACGTGGCCTACCGCTACTTCGCCACGGCCCGCCGGCGCTTCATCCTCGCGGACACGCCCGGCCACGTCCGCTACACGCGCAACATGGTCACGGGGGCGTCGACGGCGGACCTCGCGCTGGTCCTGATCGACGCGCGCAAGGGCGTGTCCGAGCAGACCAAGCGCCACGCCTTCGTGGCCTCGCTCGTGGGCGTCCCCCACCTCACGGTCTGCGTGAACAAGATGGATCTCGTGGACTTCTCGGAGGACGTGTTCGAGGACATCCGCGAGGAGTTCGAGGACTTCGCCGCCAAGCTCGAGCTCACCGATATCGAGTTCATCCCGATCTCGGCCCTCAACGGGGACAACGTGGTCGAGCGCTCCGAGCGCATGAAGTGGTACGACGGCGCGCCGCTGCTGTACCACCTCGAGCACGTGCACGTGGCGTCCGACCGCAACCTCGTGGACGTCCGCTTCCCGGTGCAGTGGGTGATCCGGCCGGACGAGGAAGACCGCGGCCGCGGCTACGCCGGGCAGATCGCGGCGGGCGTACTGCGGACGGGCGACGAGGTGCACGTGGTGCCGTCGGGCGACCGCTCGCGCATCGCCGCGATCGACGGGCCGCTCGGCCCGCTGGAGGAGGCGGTGCCGCCGCTGTCCGTGGTGGTGCGGCTGGAGGACGAGCTCGACATCTCGCGCGGCGACATGATCTGCCGCCCCGGCAACCGCCCGCACCGCTCGCGGGAGCTCGAGGCGATGGTCTGCTGGATGAGCGACGCGCCGGTGACGGTCGGCAACCGCCTGCTCCTGAAGCACACCACGCGCTGGGTGAACGCCACCGTCGACGACGTCCGCTATCGCGTGGAGGTGGAGAACCTGCACCGCGACACCGCCGCGAAGTCGCTCGAGCTGAACGACATCGGCCGGCTGAAGCTCCGTACCAGCTCCCCCCTGGCGGTGGACGACTACCGCCGCAACCGCACCACCGGCAGCTTCATCCTCGTGGACGAGGGAACGAACGACACGGTGGGCGCCGGGATGATCGTCGAGACGATCGCGAACGGCGACAAGCCCGCCGAAGGCTCCGGCCGCTCGCCGAACGTCACCTGGCAGGAGGGCGGGATCACGCGCGAGGAGCGCTGGCGCACGCTCGGCCAGAAGGGCGCGACGGTGTGGTTCACCGGCCTGCCGGCGTCCGGCAAGTCCACGATCGCCGCCGCCCTGGAGCAGCAGCTGGTCACGCGCGGCCGCCTCGCCTACCGGCTCGACGGCGACAACCTGCGCCATGGCCTGAACGGCAACCTCGGCTTCTCCGCCGAGGACCGCGCCGAGAACGTACGCCGCGCCGCCCACGTGGCGCGGCTGTTCGCGGACGCCGGCACGATCGCGATCGCCTCGCTCGTGTCGCCGTATGTGAGCGACCGCGCCGCCGCGCGCGCCTCGCACGACGAACTGGAGCTCGACTTCCTCGAGGTGTTCGTGGACACGCCGCTCGAGGAGTGCGAGCGGCGCGACCCGAAGGGCCTCTACGCGAAGGCGCGTGCGGGCGAGATCAGCGGGCTGACCGGGATCGACGACCCCTACGAGCCGCCCGAGGCCGCCGACATCGTGGTGCATGCCGGCACCGTCGAGGAGGCGGTGGCGGCCATCGTGGCGCGGCTCGAGGAACTCGGCGTCATCTCGTAGCGCCGTGGTCGAGGGTCTCGACCACGTCCAGCTGGCCTGCCCCGCGGGCGGCGAGGCTCAGGCACGCGGGTTCTACGGCGGGCTGCTCGGCCTGCGCGAGATCGAGAAGCCCGAGCCGCTGCGCTCCCGCGGCGGCGTGTGGTTCGAGTGCGGGGCGCAGCAGCTGCACTTGGGCGTGGAGGAGCCGTTCGCGCCGGCGCGGAAGGCGCACCCGGCGCTGCTCGTCTCCGACATCGACGCCTTGGCCGAGCGGCTCGGCGACGTTCGCTTCGACGAGGACCTGCCCGGGTACAAGCGCTTCTACGTCTTCGACCCGTTCGGTAACCGGCTGGAACTGCTCAGCAAGGCCCAACTGGACTGACGTGCCGAACTTAAGAAAAAGTTGAACTCCGCGACCGTAAGCCGGTTTGACGGTTAGACTCGCGCCGCCGACGCGTGCGGCCCAGATCCGTGCTGCACGCGGATTGGACACGTGCCGGCAAGCCGCGTGGGCGGCGGGCCGGACTGGACAAACAGCGGGGAGACCGCCAAGGAGAGGGGCCTGATGCAGGTTTCTGCAACACGAGAGGACGTTGAACCTGTAGCGCACGAAGCCCGTGACCGGACGATCACGGCGGTGGTCACCATTGCTCCGGTACTCGCGCTCGGCTTCGTCGCCTGGCAGCTATGGGAGGAAGCTCTCCACTGGGGCGATCTGGTGGTGTTCGGGCTGCTCTATCTGCTGTTCGGACTCGGCGTGACCGTGGGCTTCCACCGCCTCTTCACCCACCGCAGCTTCAAGACCAAGCCATGGCTGCGCTTCACCTTCGCAGTGCTCGGCTCCTGCGCCATCGAGGGCCCCGTGATCTCGTGGGTTGCCGACCACCGCAAGCACCACGCCTTCTCCGACAAGGAGGGCGACCCGCATAGCCCGCACGTCGGTCACGAAGGCGGGCTTCGCGGAGCCCTCAAGGGGCTCGCACACGCACACGTGGGCTGGCTGTTCATCCACACGCAGCGCGGCGCCAAGCAGCGCTACGCGCCGGACCTGATGGCCGACCCGATCGTTTCGTTCGTCGACCGCACGTTCATCGCCTGGGCCTTGCTCGGGCTGGCGGCTTCCTTCGCGCTCGGCATGGCCATCGGTCACACGCTCAAGGCGGGCCTCACCGGCCTGCTCTGGGGTGGCGCCGTGCGCATGCTGGTGCTACACCACGCCACCTACAGCATCAACTCGCTCTGCCACTTCTTCGGCTCGCGCCGCTTCAATACCGACGACGAGTCGCGCAATCTGTCGTGGCTCGCGCCGTTCACGCTCGGCGAGGCCTGGCACAACAACCACCACGCCTTCCCCACCTCCGCAGTCCACGGTCTGCGCCGCTTCGAGCTCGACCCCTCGGCGCTCGTGATCCGCTCGCTGGAGAAGCTGGGGCTGGCGTGGGACGTCGTCCGCATCTCCCCCGAGCGCCAGGCCGTCAAGGCGGCTGCCCTCGCCTGATGGCGCTCGCGCGGACCGGCCCGTTCCGCGAGGAACTCGAGCGCTGCTTCCCTGACCGGCCCTTCGAGGTCGAGTTCTGGGACGGCACGCGCGTGCCCGCGACCACGGGCGGCAACGGCGCCCAGCCGGTGCACTTCCGCGTGCGCTCGCCGAGGGCGCTCGCCCATGCGCTGCGCGCGCCCGGGCAGCTCGGCGTAGGGCGCGCGTATGTGTCCGGCGAGATCGAGGTGGACGACATGGACGCGGTGATCCAGCTGCTCGACAGCTGGCAGCCGCCGCCGCTCGCGCGCAAGGACAAGGCACGGCTTGCCCTGGCGGCCGTGCAGGCGGCGGGGGTCACCCGCCCGCCGTCGGTGCCGCGCGCCGAGCTCCGGCCCAAGGGCAGCCGCCGCACCCGGGAGCGCGACGCGCGCTCCGTGCGCCACCACTACGACCTGCCGCCGGAGTTCTACGCCCTCTTCCTCGACAAGTCGATGACCTACTCGTGCGCGATCTTCTCGCGCGGGGCGACCACCCTCGAGGAGGCCCAGGAGACGAAGCTCGAGCTGGTGTGCACCAAGCTCCGGCTCGAGGAGGGCCAGCGCGTGCTCGACGTGGGCTGCGGCTTCGGCAGCTTCGCCCTCCACGCCGCCGAACGCCATGGCGTGCACGTGACCGGCATCACCCTGTCCGAGCCTCAGGCGCAGATGGCACGCAAGCGCGCGCAGGACGCCGGCCTCGGCGACCGCGTGGAGTTCCGCGTTATGGACTACCGCGAGATCGCGGGCGAGCGCTTCGACGCGATCGCCAGCATCGGCATGGTCGAGCACGTGGGCGACGAGCAGATCGACCTCTACGCCCAGCGCCTGGCGGAGCTCGTGAAGCCGGGCGGCATGCTGCTCAACCACGGCATCGCGCGGCTCGACCCGGGCGACGTGATCGGCGGCCCGTTCTCCGACCGCTACGTGTTCCCGGACGGCGCGCCGCTCCAGCTCTCGCGCGTGCTCGCGGCCATCGAGCGCACGAGCCTCGAGCCGATCCACGTGGAGGGCTTCCGCGGCGACTATGCGGAGACGCTCCGCCACTGGGCACGCCGCCTCGACGACAACATCGACGAGGCGCGGCGCCTCGCGGGCGACGAGCGCGTACGTGTGTGGAGGCTCTACCTGCGAGCGGCCCGAAACGGCTTCGAGACCGGATTTACCTCCGTATACCAGGTGCTCTGCCAGGCCTAGACTGGCTTATGTGAACGCAGTCGCCGCGCGCGCGGTCAGAACGCCTGCCGGGCGGATAGCCATGAGCGCGTTCGACGCCGTCGCGGCAATCGCCGTCGCCACCGCCGCCGTGGCGGCGCTCGACGGCCTCACCTCGGCGGCCAACCTGCGGGTGATCTACCTGCTCGCGGTGCTGTTCGTGACCATCCGGCGCGACGAGGCCACCGCCATCGCCACGGCGGTCGGCAGCGTGCTCGCGCTCAACTACTTCTTCATCGAGCCGCGCCACCAGCTGCGCATCTCGCACTCGGAGGACGTCGTCGCGCTGGCCGTGTTCCTCGTGGCGGCGCTCGTGGTCGGGCGTCTGGCCGCGACCGCGCGCGACCGGGCCGACGAGGCGGAGAGCCGCGAGCGGCTCGCCCGCGTGCGCGAGCAGGAGGCGCGGCTGATCGCCCGCGTGGCCGCCGAGGTGCTGGGCGGCGCGAGCATCGACGAGCGCCTGCCGGCGATCGCCGCCGAGTCCACGGACGAGGACGGCCGGCCGCTGGTCCGCGTGGAGATGCGCTCGGTGCCAGTCGAGTCGCAGGACGAATACGCCGTTCGCCTGCCCACCGGGAGCCGCTCCGGCTGGGTGTACGTTCGCCGCAACCTGGGCTGGGAACGCGCCGACGCCGAGCGCCTCGCCGTCGCGCTCGCCCGCTTGATCGACGTGGCGGCGGAGCGCGAGCGGCTCGCGGTGCAGTCCGCCCAGGCGGACGCCGCGCGCCACGCGGACGTGCTGAAGACGGCGGTGCTCCACGCGGTGTCGCACGACTTCCGCTCGCCGCTCACCGCGATCACCACGGCCGCGAGCGGCCTCAGCGAGGGCGGGCTGTCCGAGCAGGACCGCGCCGACCTCGTGAGCGTGATCGAGACCGAGTCGCAGCGGCTCGCCCGCATGGTCACCGACCTGCTCGACCTGTCCCGCATCCAGGCGGGCGCCGTCGACCCGCGGGAGGACTGGGTGGACCTGCACGACGTGGTGGCGGGCGCGGCGGCGCAGGTGCGCACCGCCAATGGCGACCACCCGGTGGCGATCGAGCTGCCTGTCGATCTTCCGCTCGTGCAGGCCGATCCGTCGCAGCTCGAGCGCGTGTTCTCCAACCTGATCGAGAACGCGGTGCGCTTCTCCCCTCCGGGCGTGCCCGTGCGGGTGAGCGGCGGCACCGGCGCGGGACGCGTGACCGTGCGCGTGACCGACCGCGGGCGCGGCATCCCCGCGGCGCAGCGCGCGCAGGTGTTCGAGCCGTTCTTCCGCGGGCGCGACTCCGGCCCCGGCTCGGGGCTCGGCCTCGCGATCGTGCGCGGCTTCGTGGAGGCGAACCACGGCAGGATCCAGCTGAGCACGTCGGACGGGACCTCGTTCGCGGTCTCGTTCCCGGCAGCGCGCCAGCCGGCGCCCTCGGCATGAGCAAGGGCGGCGAGCACGTGCTCGTGGTGGACGACGAGCCGCAGATCCTGAGGGCGCTCGGCGTGATCCTGCGGAACGCCGGCTATGCCGTGGCCACCGCGGCCACGAAGTCGGAGGCGCTCGACGCCGTATCCGTGCGCCCGCCCGACGCGATGGTGCTCGACCTCGTGCTGCCTGACGGTTCCGGGGTGGATGTGACGAGCGAGGTGCGCACCTGGAGCCAGCTCCCGATCATCGTGCTCTCCGCCGTGGGCGACGAGCGCGAGAAGGTGCGCGCACTCGACGTCGGCGCCGACGACTACATCACCAAGCCGTTCGGCACCGAGGAGCTGCTCGCGCGCCTGCGCGCCGTGCTCCGCCGCGCGGGCGACGAGCGCGACGACCCCGTGGTGAAGGTCGGCGGCCTCGAGATCGACCTCACCGATCGCCGCGTGAGCCGCGACGGCGAGGAGATCCACCTAACGCCGATCGAATTCGACATCCTGCGCGAGCTGGCGCAGCACGCGGGCAAGCTGGTCACCCAGCGCCAGCTGCTCCAGGCCGTGTGGGGCCCCGGCTACGACCTCGAGACCCACTACCTGCGCGTGCACGTCGCGCACATCCGGGCCAAGGTCGAGCCCGACCCGTCGCACCCGAGCTACGTGATCACCGAGCCGGGCGTGGGCTACCGGCTGCACGAACCGGCCTCTTAGCGAAATCTCTACGCGCGGCCGGGCGTTCTTAGCGGGGCGTTGACGGGCTCCGTCCGAACATCAAGTGTGAGATGAGAGCTCACACGACAATCCACGCCGGGAGCACGCACGCGCACTGCTCGCGCTGCCGGCGGCCGGTGGAGATGACCCGGTTCGTGGACCCTCGCGCTGTGGACGAGCGCCCGCTCGAAGACAGGCTGCGCGACTGGGATCCCGCGGCGCCGCCACTCTCGCCGACCATCTACAAGTGCACACGCTGCGGTCACGAGGCGCACACGCCCGCGACCGCCGCCTAGACAGGGCGGGCTAGATGGCGCGGGTGGTGGAGCGCGGCCTGCGCCGAACGGTCGGGGTGCCCGGCCTGTTCGCGACGGCCTACGGCAACGTGGGCTCGTCGATCTACTACGCGCTCGGGCTCGTGGCGGCGCACGCGCTCGGCCTCACGCCCGTTGTGTTCATCTTCGCCGGCGGCCTGTTCGCGCTCACCGCGAAGACGTATGCCGAGGGCGCGTCGATGTTCCCCGAGGCGGGCGGCTCTTCTTCTTTCGCCCGGCACGCGTTCAACGAGATCGCGTCCTTCTTCGCCGGGTGGGCGCTCACGCTCGACTACATCATCACGATCGCGATCAGCGCGTTCTTCGTGCCGCACTACCTGAGCGCGTTCTGGCCGGCGCTGAGCCACAACCCCGGCGACATCATCGGCGGGGCGATCACGATCGCCGTGCTGGCGGCGCTGAACATCCGCGGGCTGCGCGAGTCGGCCAACCTCAACATCTTCCTGGCGCTCACCGACCTCGTGACCCAGGTCCTGCTGGTGGTCCTCGGCGCGGTGCTGATCTTCCACCCCGGCACCCTGATCCACCAGGTGCACCTCGGCGTGGCGCCCAGTTACAAGGAGCTGATCTTCGCCCTGTCGATCTCGATGGTCGCCTACACGGGCATCGAGACTGTGTCGAACATGGCGGAGGAGGCGCGCGACCCCGACGAGGACGTGCCGCGCTCGGTGAACTACGTGCTGCTCGCCGTGCTCGGCATCTTCTCCGGCATCTCGATCATCTCGCTGATGGCGCTGCCGGTGACCCAGGATGCGGCGGGCCACTACAGCACCCTGCTCGGCACGAAGTACGAGAACGATCCAGTGCTCGGAATCGTGTCGGCGCTGCCGCTCGGGCACGGCTTCCAGACCGTCCTCAGGTACTACGTCGGGGTGCTCGCGGCGACGATCCTCGTGATCGCCACGAATGCGGGGCTGATCGGCATCTCGCGCCTGTCGTGGTCGCTCGCCAAGCACCGCCAGCTGCCGGTGATCTTCGCCAGCGTGCACCGGCGCTATCGCACGCCCTGGTTCACGATCACCTTCTTCTCGGTGCTCGCCGCGCTGCTGCTGATCCCGGGCAAGACCGACTTCCTCGGCAACCTCTACAGCTTCGGCGCGATGCTGTCCTTCACGACGGCGCACGTGGCGATCGTGGCCCTTCGCTACAAGCAGCCCGACATCAAGCGTCCCTACCGCGTGCCCTGGAACGTCCGGTTCCGGGGAGGCATGCTGCCGCTGGCGGCCGTGCTCGGGGCGATCGGGACCTTCGCCGCCTGGGTATCCGTCGTGGTGCTGCACAGCGAGGCGCGCACCGTGGGCATCGGCTGGATGGTGGTCGGCATGGCCGGCTACTTCCTGTACCGCCGCAGGCATGGCCTCGATCCGAGGGCGCAGTACTCGATCGGCGGCACCAAGGCGCCCGAGGGCTTCGCCGAGCTGGCCTACGGCTCGGCGCTCGTGCCGATCTTCGGCAACGACGTGAGCGCGGGCGCGCTGCGCCGCGCCGCCCGGCTGGTCGGCGAGGACGCTCTCGTGGACGCGGTCTACGTGATCGAGGTGCCGCCCCAGCTATCGCTCGACGCGGGCATGGAGGACGAGGAGCGGCGCGCGGCGGCGCTCCTCGACGCCGCGCGCATCCGCGCCCGCGAGTCGAAGCTCAAGGTGCGAACCAGCGTGATCCGCACGCGCAACCCCGGCTCGGCACTGGTGGCCGAGGCGCGCAGCCGCGGCTCCGAGATCGTCTACTTCGACATGGCCCACGCCCCCGTCCAGGAGCGCGTATTCGGCCCGATCACCACCCAACTGCTGCGCGAGCGCCCCTGCCGCATCGTGATCGAGACCGTGCCGCCGGAGGAGCGGCTGGGCGGCCACGGGCCGCCGCCCGCCGCGGGGCAAGCGACGAACGGCCGGCCGACCGTGGCGGTGGGAGCAGGCGACCGCGCCTAGTGCGCGGACACCTGCTCGTTCTCGCCGAGGATTCGCCAGGAGGCCTGGATGGGGTCCAGGAAGAAGGGCGGGTCGCGGAAGCGCAGGTCGTCGTCGTACACGTAGTTCTTCAGGTAGCCGGTCTGGATCGCGCCCTGTGAGTGCGTGCCGACCGGCCCGCGGAACTTCTGCGCGATCGCGCCGTTCACCGTCAGCGTGCCAAGCGGTGAGCCGCAGGCCCAGTTGTCCACGATCCAGGAGTGCGTGACGGACAGGATCGCGGCGTCAATCTCGGGGCTCGTGAGCGAGCCGGTGGCGTTGATGCAGTTGCCGTGGCTGTCTGTGGTGACCGGGTGGTAGAGGCGCACGAAGTTGTTGGCGATCAGGCCGATCTCCGTCGTATCGTCGTGCCTGAGGTTGCCGTCGACGATGATGTCGTTGTCGGCGGCGATCGTCAGGTCGTTGGTCACGTCACTCGTCGAGTGCACCCAGGCGTCGCCGCAGCCGGCGTCGTGTGTGTAGGCCTCGGTCGAGTCGTACCCCGTGGTCGTGCAGGTGCCGTTCTGGACGTAGATCACGCCGTTGGCGGGCCAGGCGGTGGTCACGCCGTTCACCGTCAGCGTGTTGCCGGACAGCACGAGCTTCGAGGTGCCCGTGAGCAGCAGGCCGCCGCTCTGTGCCACCGACTTGAGGCTCGTGTTCGATGGCGGCATCGTCAGGATCGGCGCCTTGAAGGTCTTCGTGCCCTTGAAGCTCGGGGTGCTGCCCGAGCAGTCGTCGTGCCAGCCGGGGGTATCGGCGGACATCTCGATCGAGTCCGCGGCGAAGCGGCCGAAGGTCGGGCTGCCACAGATCGAGAACTCGTCGTTCGTGTGCATGGGGCCCTGGTAGTTGTCGCCGGTGATGAAGTCCGGGTCCTGGCACGTCGTGTTATTGCGGCTGTTCCCAGTGTCCACGACCGTCTGGTTCCCGCGGCCGTCGCGGTAGTACATGACGCACTTGCTGCTCGCTGACGCCTGCTGGGTGGTGGGGTAGGTGGCGGGGTCGTCCGTCTCGTAGTTCGTGAACCAGAGGAAGTCGAGGAAGCCCTTGCGCTTGAAGGTCGCGACGATGCTTCGCTTGACCCCGCGATAGGAGCCGGTCGAGCGGACCTTGAACGTGCCGGTGGTGCTGTTGAGCACGCCGGCGATCTGCATGTTCGGAGCCGTGCCGGTGCACGCCGGGAGCGTGGTGCCGGTGGCCGGGAGCACCTCGACCGAGTACTGCGCGGCCGCGTTGCCCGGCAGGCTGCGCCAGACCTGGCTGCTCGAGCTCGTCGATACCGGATTGATCGGGATCGCGGTGGTTGCCGCAGGGCACTTGGTCCAGTAGTTCACGTCCGAGTTCAGCTCGTAGTAGTAGAAGTTGATGCCGGCCTCGGCGGCGGAGTACGCCAGCTTGTAGTACTGGTCGTGCCGAGCCACCGCCGTATCGCCGTCGCTCGCCTCGAAGGCCGCCATCACGAGCAGGCCGCCGACGAGCAGGACGAGCATCACGACGACGGTCGTAAAGCCGCGCTCGGAGCGCAGTCGGTTCAGGAGCATCGTGGCCCTCCCGTCGGCGACAGCGGATCTGCGCTGCGCATGTAGACGTCGTTCTGGAAGTTCGTGGCCTGGTCCAGCTTGCTCACGTTCGTCGGCAGCGCTGTGAAGTTGACCTTGATGTCCACCACTCGGGCCGAGTCGGTGGTCGACAGCGAGCCGGTGCCGGGATCAAGCCGCGTGAGCGCGCCGTTGCCGGCGGTCACGCTCGAGTCGAAGGCGTAGTACGTGAACAGCGGCGACCCGCCCTGCACGTTCGTCACGAGGATCCTCGAGCGCGTGGGGTGGGCCTGGTCAAAGGTCAGGTTCGGGTACGTGCCGGTGCCGACGAAGTCGAGCTCCTTGATCGTCGAGCCCGTGAGCTGCAGCGTGTGCAGCTCGGGATTCGTGTTGCTGCTCGTCGGGTCGCCGAGGTAGACGTAGAAGGAGACCTGGTTCGCCTCGGCATCCACCAGCGAGGTCCGCGCGGTTCCGAGGCAGATCTGCGAGCGCAGCTGGCGGTCCATCAGCTCCAGCGTCGAGCGGCCGCGCTGAAGCGCATCCTCGCGATCCGACACCTGCTTGTTCACCACGAACGCGCGGTCGACGATCTGGAACGCCGCGATCAGGATGATCATGCCCAGCGCCATGCCCACCACGAGCTCCATGAGCGTGAAGCCGCTCGAGTCGCTGAGCCGCGAGCGGATCATGCGCACGTGCCGCTGGTGGCGCCGGTGGTCGGGATGTTCACGAAGACCGTGGGGGTGCCGGCGCGCGATGTGTTGTGGACGTTGGTCGTCGTCGACGCCGTCTTGCTGCCGTTGTCGATGCAGATGCTGTAGTCGCCATAAGGGAAGCCCGGGTTGGGCAGCGTGCCGGTCGCGGTGCTGGTCTGCTTCGGGTATGTCGTCGTGCTGCCGCAGCCCGTGCTCTTTGGCGTCACGCGCACGTTCAGCCCGGCCTTGGCCGTGCCGCCCTGCTCGGCGACTAGGTTGATCGCGGGCTCACGGACCGACAGCGTCTGGTTGCCGCCGGGAGTCATCGTGATGCTGTCCGCGGTCTGAGCCGGGCTCTGGCTGGCCGGGTTGGCCGCGGTGCAGGTGCTGGAGCCGGCCCAGACGCCGTATGAGCTCGTGAACGGGAAGAGACTCGTCGCGGCCACCGTGGCCGTGGGACTACTCGGCGCGGTTGCCGGGAAGGTGCGCTGGCTTGGCGTGAGCGGGATCCCGGTGTTGAAGACCTGCGCCTGGTAGGCGGTGGCCGCCTGCTGCGGGTTGCTAGCGACCTGTGTGTTGAAGCTGATCGTCAGGCTCGCGCCGAGGTCGTACTGGAACTGGGTGAGGCTCGTCTGGCCGGCCACGAGCGTGACCGCGCCGGTGTCGCTCGCCGTGTTCGGCCCGATCGCGTTGTTGCCGAGCGTGTCGACGTAGCCGGGCTGCGCGAACACCGCGTGATAGGGGCCGGGATTCGGGACGGCGAGGAAGCCGAACACCACGCAGCCGGCCGAGTTGGTGGTGTCAGACGGCGCCGGGGGCTCGTTGAGTGCGACGCCAACGTTCTGCACCCCGTTGCCGTTGCGGTCGATGAGCTGAACCGCCGAGGAGCCCGTGTTGCTCGAGAAGTCGCCGACGTGCGGCGCGACGATGCTCTGTGCGACCACCGGCGCGTTCACGCCGGTCGGATCGGTAACGGTCGAGGTGATCAGCTCGTACTGGGCCTGGCTCGAGTCGACCGAGCAGCTGACCACGCCGCTCGTGTCGCGCACCCACTGCACCTTCGAGGCGACCACGTACTTCAGGTTTCCGACGGTGACGGTGCGGCTCGAGTGGTAGTTGCTGAGTCCCGAGGACTCGAAGCTGCGAAGGCGCTCCTGATCCTGCTGCGCGAGCGTCGCGGCCTCGGAGCGGTTGCGGTTGCGTCCTGAAGCCTTCGAGGCGCCGTCGAGGCCGTTGAGGATCGCGAGTGCGGCGATTACAAGGATCAGCGCGCTGATCATCACTTCCACGATCAGCCAGCCCTCTTCGCCGCGGCGGAGCCTTCGGGTCAGGGCGCGCGCGAACCGACTCACGCGTGAGCCTCCGGAATCCCGGCAGAGGGGCAGCCATTACCCATATGCGGGATATCGGTCCCGCCGCTGCCCAGCTTTAACGCGCCCGAGAACGCAGGCGCGTGCGTAGACGGATGTATGTCGAATCGGCCGGATTCGGCTCTATGCCGCTGTTTGAGTAAGGACGCTCTCACGCGACCACGGCCGCGAGCGGTTGGGCGTCGAGCACGAGGTGCCGGGCCGAGCCCGTGTCGTCGCGCTCCACGCGAAGGGTCCCGACCACCGGCACGAGCGTGCCGTTGCCGGCCATGTAGTAGGTGTCCACGTCGGACGCCGCCAGCTCGCCGGCGATCAGGCGCGCGGTGGCGCGGCGCAGTTCGTCGCGATGCTCGGCGTCGACCACGGGCGGCCAGTACGCGGTGCCGAACTCGGCCTCCGAGTAGCCCACCAGCTCGCAGAAGCCGCTGTTCAGCGAGCCGAAGCGGCCGTCGAGCCCTATATACGCGCGCGGGAAGTCCGTGTCGTCGAGCCCCGGCTGGAACGGCCGGCTGGGGATCGCTGTGGCGGGCTCGCGCGCGAGCTGCTGCTCGGGGGCGTGCTCGGCCGCCCTCGCGAGGGCGCCCTCGAGCTCGCCGGTGAGGTCGGTGATCTGGGACTCGAGCGCCGACACCCGCGCCCGCTCGTGTGCGAGCGCCTCGGTCTCGAGGAAGCCGGCGGTCACACGGTCGCGCTGCTCGGCGGCCAGGCGGATCGCGGCCTCCACCTCGGCGCTCCGCTCCGCGGCGGTGCGCTCCGTCTCTTCGAGCCGGCGGCGCAGCTCGTCGGCGCGCTCCTCGTGCTCTGCCACCGCCGCGTGCGCGGCCTCGCTCTCGGACGCGGCCTCGGCCAGGGCGGCGCGGGCCTCGTCGCGCTCCGCCTCCGCTTGGCGAAGGGCGTCGCCGGCGTTGTCGCGGTCGGTGGTGGCCTCGTCGTGCGCGCCGGTGGCCCTGTCGCGCTCGGCCAGGGCGGCGGCCAGCGCCGTGCGGGCCTCGTCGCGGTCGCGCTTGGCCGCCTGGAGCGCCGCCTTGCCGGGCAGCGCCTGCAGCTCGTTGGTCTTGGTATCGAGCGCGGCGCTCAGCTCCTCGCACCTGCGGGCGGCCTTCTCGAGCTCGCCGCGAAGCGCCTCGCGCTCCTTCTCGGTCTGGGACGCGGCGGCGCCCATGTGGTCGCGCTCGCGGGCGGCGTCACCGAACGCCGCGCGGGCATCGTCGAGCTGGCGCTGCAGCTCCTCGCGTTCCGCGCTCACCTGGTCGAGCTCCGCCTTCAGTCGATCGTGCTCGGCGGTGAGCGCCTCGAGCCGCTTCACGGCCTCGGCCTCCTCGGCGCGCGCCTTGTCGCGTTCGGTGTCGGCGGCCGCCTGTGCCGCGATCAGCTCGTCGCAGCGCCGCGCGCTGTCCTCGAACTCGGCGGCCTTGGCCTCCAGCTCGGCGCTCAGCTCCTCGCAGCGCCGGGCCCCGGCCTCGAACTCGGTGGCCTTGGCCTCGAGCGCCGCGCTCAACTCGTCGCACTTCTTGACGCCCGCGGCCACCTCGGCCTCCATCGTCTTGAGGGCGGCCGCAAGTTCCCGACTGGACTGCGCACCGGCGTCCAGCTCGCCGGCCTTCGCCTCGAGCGCGGCGCTGAGCTCCTCACGCAGACGATCGCCGGCCTCGACCTCAGCAGCCTTCGCCTCGACCTCAGCCGCCAGCTCCTCGCAGCGGAGCTTCCCGGCATCGACCTCCGCCAGCAGCGATTCGCGCTCGCCCACCCCGGCGTCCAGGGCCGCCGCTGCCGTGTCGCGCTCCTGCTCGAGCTCGGCGATCCGGCCGCGGGCCTCTTCCGCGGCCGCCGCGGCGAGCTTGGTCTCGGACACCGCCTGGTCGAGCGCGGCCGAGAGCCGGCCCGCCTCGTCGCGCGTCTCCTCGGACGCGCGCTCCTGCTCGCCGAGCTGCCCGCGCAGCCGCCCGATCTCGTCTCGCAGCCTGGTGACCTCGGCGGACGCCGCCCGCAGGCTCGCGTGAGCCTCGGCCAGGTCCTCGGCGCTGTCGCCCTCGCCGACCGGGACCTCGTCGGCCTCGGCGATCGCATCGTGCCCGTGCTCGTCACGCTCGATCGCAAGTGCGCGGGCGGCATGCTGAGCGTCGGGATCGTCGATAACGGCGGCATCGCTCACCGCGTGCAGGGTCACGAGCATGCCGGCCACGGCGTCAAGGGCTGAGGCGTCTTCGCGCAGCGCGGCGGTGATCGCGTCGGCGGCCAGCGGGTGCACCTGCACCAGGCTCTCCACGCTCTGCGAGCCGGGCCCGCCCACGGCGAGGTCGGCCACCAGCATCGTGAACTCGTAGCCGAGCACGAGCGGCACCGGCACGGCGGTCATCTCGACGGCCAGCCCCCAGCCGCCGCGGCAGAGCATCATCAGCTGCACCTGCACCGGAGGCGGGCTCGACTGCGGCGCGTCGAAGTACTTCTTCCACAACCCCACGCCCTCGCCGGCCCAGGCCAGCGGCTGGCCGAACGCCCAGCGGCCCGCCACTTCCTCTTCGCGCCAGCCGAGCAGGGCCTCGGCGCCGGTGCTCCAACGGCTGATCCGGCCTTGACCGTCTACAACGAGGTACCGGCGACGCAGCATGTCCTCGAGCATTTCGTCGAGGAGCGTCGCGCCTGGAGGGGGCGCGTCCGGGGTATGCATGCTGATGGCGTCGGACCGGCGCGCCCGCGGCTTGAGCGCACGTCGCCAAGACTCATATAGAGGTCGGGAAGCGTCAGCGGCGGCGGAGCCACTCCGTTAGGAACGGCTCCGCGATTGTGTACTCCCCGCGCCCCGGTCGGGTGATGTGCTCGGCCCGAACGAGGGCATTCAGCGCCGTCTGCACGGTCGGCGTGGCAGGCAGCGAGTGGCGGCGCTGGTATTCGCTCGTGAGCGGGTGGCCGGGCTGCTCCTCCGCGAGCGCGAGCAGCACGAGCCGCTGCGCCGCGGCGAGGCTCTCCCAGAGCAGGCTGAAGTGCGCGTTCTCGGAGCGAAGCGTGCTCTCGAGCGCCTGCTCGACCTGCTCGATCCCGGCGGTCGCGCGTGCCGGCGTGAGCCCCCAGAGGAAATAGAACAGCTCCTGCGTGGCGTATGGGTGGCCGCCGGTGATCTCGAGCCCGCGCGCGAGCGCCGCCTCGGTCAGGCGCCGGCCGGTCTCCCGGAAGCGCTCGGCCACCCACGGAGCAAAAGCGTCCGGCGCGATCACGCCGAGCTCGATCTGCTTCGCGCTGCGCCAGAACGGCTCGTTCGCGTCGCTGAAGATCCGCTCCATCATGTGGCGCTTGCTGCCGAGGTAGACGTGCGACACCTCCGGCTGCTCCTGGAATGCGGAACGCATCAGCTTGGGCAGCCCGGGGTCGATCTCCACGACCTCCTGGAACTCGTCGAACACGAGGGCGACTCGCCGGCCGCGCTCGGCGCCGATGCGGCCCGGAAGCGCGAACAGCTCCTCGAGCGTCGCGTCGATGTCCGCGCGCGCCGCGCGGGCGTCGAAGCTGAAGGAGATCGACCCGTCCTCGGGGTTGACGGTGATCGTCGGCGTGACCCGCAGGCCGGCGAACACCGCCAGCCGCTCCTTGGCCTTGAACAGGCGCGAGGCCATCTCGTCGTGGATGGTCCCGGCCAGGCGGTCCGCGAACTTCTCCCGCGTGGGCGTGCTCATCAAGTCGATCTGCCCCACCAGCACGCCCTGCTTCACGAGCCGCTGCACCACGCGCCAGATGAGCGACGACTTGCCGTAGCGGCGGGGGGCGAACAACACCACGTCCTGGCCGTTGCGGATGTCCGCGCTCAGCTCGGCGAGCTCGCACTCACGGTCCGTGAATGCCTCGTCGAGCGCTAGTGCGCCGTACTGGAACGGATTGGTGTAGCCGGGCTTGACGGTATGGACATTATCTCGACTTCCATAATGTTTTGCAACATAATGTCTAGATACATAGAGTCGCTAGCTCTCCCCCGCCACAGCGCGAACACGCTGAACGGCGCGGCGGATCAACCGCGAGATGTGCATCTGCGAAAGCCCCATGCGCGCCGCGATGTCGGCCTGCGTCAGCCCTTCGTTGAAGCGCAGCTGCATGATCATCCGCTCGCGCTCGGGCAGCGCCCTCAGCCCGCGCTCGATCGAGACACTCGCCTCGATGAACTCGAAGCGCTCGTCGGTGGCACCGACGCGGTCGGCGACGGTAATCGGCTCTTCATCGCCGCTGCCGAGCGGCGCCTCGAGCGACGTCGTGTCGTAGGCGGCGGCGGCCTCCATCGCCTCCAGCACCTGCTCAACCGGGATATCGAGCTTGAGCGCGATCTGCTGGGCGCTCGGCGAGCTGCCGAGGTCGCGCGAGAGCCGCTCCACGGTGAAGTTGATCTCGAGAACACGCTCCTGCATTCCGCGCGGCACGTGCAGGGCCCAGCCTGTGTCACGGAAGTAGCGCTTGAGCTCGCCGAGAATGGTGGGAACGGCGAAGCTCGAGAAGGCGTCGCCGCGCTGTGGGTCGAAGCGGTCGACCGCCTTCACCAGCGCGAGGCTCGCCACCTGCACCAAGTCGTCAAGCGGCTCGTTGGCCCGCTCGTAGCGGCGCGCGAGCTTGCGCGCCAGCGGAAGAAAGCGCTCGATCAACTCGGCGCGAGCGACCATGTCGCCATCACGGTGGTAGCGGAGAAAGAGCCGGGCTTCTTCACGGCGCCCGGCGGAGGCGACAGACCGCCTTGAGGGGGACGCCGGCTCTGCTTTGAGTGCGCTGGCCATACGAATCCTCCGGTTGCGTCGCGTTCCGAAAGATCCGGCCTTCGCCCTTACCCTGCGACCGACCCGTCTCTTCGAGGCTTAGGGAATCGGCTCCGGCTCGTGCAAAGCCCAATTCCGATGTGAACCGTGCCTCGCCACCGTTATCACCCGTTAGCGCCGAGGTAAACCAAGCGGCGCAGCCGAATTGTCAGCAGGCTAACCAGGCAGCGAAGGCGACATGAGCAGCATCGCGCCGTAGTTGGTGCGCGCCGCGTCTACCAGCGGCAGCACCCTCACCTCGCAGGTGAACGCCTGTCCCCGCCGATTCACCGCATCGACGGTCACCTCGACCGATTCGGCCTTGTCGGACAGCGCGTTGCGTACCGCCGCCCTGAGCTCGGCCATCGGAAACCCCGTGTCGAGGCTCAGGAAATGCTCGCCCTGGGTCTCACGTTCCCGCAGGCCCCACAGTTCGGTGGCGGTGTCGTTCCAGAGCTGCACTCGTTGCTCGTGATCCAGCACGATCACGGCCATCCCGAGGTTTCCGAGGATGCCTTCCAGGAACAGGTTCAGCCGGTCGAGCTCGGTGCTGCGCTCCTGCTGCTGCTCGTTCACGGTCTCCAGCTCGTCGTTGGTCGACTGGAGCTCCTCGTTCATGGTCTCGAGCTCTTCGTTCGTGGACTGCAGTTCCTCGTTGGTGGTCTCGAGCTCCTCGTTCGTGGACTGCAGCTCCTCGTTCGTGGTCTCGAGCTCCTCGACGGTCGACTGCAGCTCCTCGTACGCCCTTTCGAGCTGTCGCTCGACCGTTCGGTGGCGCTCGTCGAGCTGGGTGTAGGCGGTGACGTCCAGGAAGGTGATGCTCGCGCCGACCGCGGAGGTCTCGTCGCTCGCAAGCACCGGCTCGATCACGACCTCGAACACGACCTCCGAGCCGGTATTCGGCTTCCATTTCACCTGCCCCAGCTCCACGGTTCGCGCCTGGTCGCGCACGAGCTCGAGGGCGGCGCGAAGCTCAACCGGCCGATACGAGATCTCGAGATCCTGGAGCGGGCGCCCGACGTCGCCGCGACTGACGTTGAAGGTGCGGCGTGCCGTCTGGTTGGCGCCCACCAGGAACCCGCCGGTATCCACGGTCAGCTGGGCGACCGGCGAGGCGTCCGCCGCGCCCTCGAGGAAGCGCGAGTACGGCGCCGAGGAGCGCTCCTGGGTGCTCCGCAGAGCGTTGTTGATCAGCGCGAGCCGGTCCCTCTGGCCGCCGCCCGGCACCTTCTTGAACACCCGCCACTTCAGTTCGTGCGGGCTGAACAGATCGCTGTGCGTGATCAGCATCTCGGACTTGCCGAGGAACAGAAAGCCCTGCTCACGCAGGCTGAAGTTGAAGTGGTTGAGGATTCGCCCCTGCGTCTCGGTGGTGAAGTACATGAGCGTGTTGCGCGAGATCAGAAGGTCGATGCGCGAGATCGGAGCGTCCTGCACCAGGTCGTTCCGGCCGAAGATCACCGACCTGCGCAGATCGGTGCGGAAGCCGTATCCCAATCCGTTCGGCTCGAAGTAGCGCTCGCGGTACTCGTCCGGCACTGCCTTGAGCGCGTCGCGCGGGTACACCGCGTGCCTGGCCGTGCTCAGGGCGTCTTCGTCGATGTCGGTCGCGTAGATCTTCACGCGGTCGCGGAACTGGCTCTCGCCCAGCTCCTCGACAAGCAGGATCGCGGCTGTGAACGCCTCCTCGCCGGACGCACAACCGGCCGACCACACCCGCAGTGGCTGGCTATCGGGAGTGTCGGCCACAAGCCTCGGTAACACGGACTCGCTCAGGTAGTCCCATGCCGGGCGGTCGCGGAAGAAGCTCGTGACATTGATGAGCAGAGCGTCGAAGAGGTCGCCGAACTCGTCCGGGTGCACCTCGAGGTAGTCCATGTAGTCCGAGTAGGTCTCGATCTCGAGCGTGCCCATCCGCTTCTGGAGCCTGCGCTCCACGCTCGCGGGCTTGTAGCCCGACAGGTCGAAGCCGCGGCTCTCCTTGAGGTGGTCGAGAAGCGCGGCAAACTCCTTGGAGTCCTCCGCCGAGGAGTCAGGTGCGGCTGCGTCAGTCGTCTCGTCGCTCACGAGATCTGCACCTCGGAGCCATTCTCAGCCGTCGGGCGCCCCAGAGTGAGGATCGTGTTCCTGATCGAGTCCGCGTGGTGGGAGGCCTCAACGGCTCGCTGCTCGAAACGGCGGGCCGTGGAAGAGCCGGGCGAGCGCCGGGCCACGCGCCGGAAGAGATCCGCCTGCTCCTCGAGACCTCGCAGCGCGCTCCACAGCGCCGACTCGAGTACCCGGCTCTGCTCGCTCTGCATGCTCTCCGTGGAGTAGGCGTGACCGACGTGACAGCGGAAGCGCAGGAGGTCCCCCTCCTCGTGAGCCCAGAGTGTGCCGCCGCAGTCCGGACAGGTCAACCCCGTGGCATGCCCCTCACGCGGATTCCTGCTGTCCGCGAGGCTGAGCGTGATCTCAGGCGGCGGGCCGGCGGACGCGTGGGCGCCGGTTTCCGCTCGTGCGGGAAGCGGCGCGCCGACCAGATCACACATGCGGTCGGCGATCGCGCCGGCGGGGATCACGTGATCCGCCGTGCCGTGATCGATGGCGCTCTGCGGCATCCCCGAGTACAGCGCGTCCCGCGGATCCTGCGCGATCGTGGTGCCTCCGCTCTCCTTGATGGCGCGCATCCCGGCGGTACCGTCGTCGAGCGTGCCCGATAGGACGACGCCTATCACCCGCTGGCCGTAAGTGCGCGCCGCGCTCCTGAACATCGGGTCGATCGCCGGGCGGTGTCCGTTCTCGCGCGGGCCGCGAGACAGCTGAATGCGGCCCTCCCAGACGAGCAGGTGATAGTCGGGCGGCGCGACGTAGATCCGGCCTTGCTCCAGATGCTCTCCGTGCTTCGCGGTGGCAGCCGGCAGTCGCCCGGCCCGCTCGAGGATCTGGGGCAGGACACTCGTGCCGGTGGGAAGAACGTGCAACGCCACCAGCACCGCGCCGGGGAACTCGAGCGGCAGACCGGCGACCACTTCGGCCAGAGCCTGCACGCCCCCCGCGGACGCGCCCATCACCGTCAGATCCCGCTGCGGGCCGCCGGTGTCAGAACCTGGCTGCGGCAGCAGCCGCGTGACTTCGTCTGCGGGGGTGTCGGTCATTCGCCATACCCATTGTGGCGCATTACTCGACCACTGCCGGGATAGGCAAACCGATATCGGTTAGGTATCGTTTCGATGTCAGTTGCAAAGGAGGAGGAGTGGCCACGCAAGGTCAATCGCACCAGACCACCATCCGCTTCTCGGAGGACTTGTGGGAGCGTCTCCAGCGGGCGGCAGGCGAGCTCGACATGAGCGCGGCGCAGTACATCCGCGAGGCCACACGGGCGCGGCTCGACGTGCCCCAGCCTCCGCAAGCGCGGATGAGCAAGGACGATCCCGCCGCCACGCCGCTGTCTGACGAGACCCACGCAGCGCGGTCCGAGGCTCAGGAGCGGGTGCAGGACTCGTCGGCCCTCTGGGAGCAGGGCCGGCAGGCGCGCCTCCGCGCAACTCAACTACGGGACGAATCGGTTCGCCAGCGCGAACGTCACGGGGCCCTGTCGGCAGATGGCCCAGAGCCGCGCGACGTGACCGCCGCCGCCGCGAAAGGAGCGTGAAAGCTGTGCGACAGAGCGCAGAACGAATGGACGGGCACGAGGACGGCCGCCAGGCGGTCGGCTCGAAGATGCTCCAAGTCAGCAACGCGATCGTCGGCCTGCACAAGGAGTTCTACGGGCGCGGGCCGACAAAGGCTCGCAGCACCCTCGCGCGAGACGTGCTCGTGGTGGTTCTGGAGGGCGGCTTCTCGCAGGCAGAGCGGACTCTTGCCCAGTCCGGCCGCACGGAGGCAGTCTCCGACGCACGGCGCGTGATGCAGAGTGTGATCAAGGATCGCTGGGTCGAGGCGGTCGAGGAGCTGCTCGGCCGACAGGTGAGCTGCTTCCTCAGCGCCAACGATCCGCTGAAAGAGATCCAGATCGAGACCTTCATACTCGAGCCCGTGCCCGCCGCTGAGGACGGCGCACTCGCCGAGATCTACACGACTCACCAGGAGTAGCCGGGGCTCAGCTAGGGCGTTTGCCTTCCGCGGGCCTCGGTGATAACTCGGGTTGAGCCCCCATCGGAGCGGCTCATACCGAGACGGAATGCGGGCATTGGAGTGGCCGTTTACCGGATCGCCCAGGTCAGAGCAGACACGGGAGATCCCCCATGCCCAGCGCAAAATCTCCGTCCACCATCGCGCGGCCGAAGGCCCGGCACCCCGCCGGCGAAATGGTTCATGCCCGGCGCCACCGACGCGCCGGCCTGCCGCCGGCGACGGCGCAGCGTCGCGAGGAGGACCGCCTGTTCCTGCGCTACCGGCGGGACGGCGATGCCAGCGCACGTGCCGAGCTTGTGAATCGGTTCCTGCCGCTGGCCCGGCGGCTGGCACGCCGCTACGAGCAGGCCAGCGAGCCTCTCGACGATCTCGTACAGGTGGCGAGCCTCGCGCTGGTAAAGGCGGTGGACCGGTTCGACCCGAAGCGGGGAGACGCCTTCTCGAGCTATGCCGTGCCCACGATCCTCGGTGAGCTCAAACGTCACTTCCGCGACGTGGGCTGGGCGCTGCATGTGCCGCGCGGGATGCAGGAGCGGGTGCTCGAGATCAACGCCGCCGTGGAGCGGCTCTCACGCGAGCTTGGACGCTCGCCGACGGCGCGGCAGTTGTCGGCCGAGCTTGGCCTGCCGGTAGAGCAGGTGCTCGAGGCGATGGAAGCCAGCGGCGCCTACAACGCGACTTCGCTCGACACCCCGCGCGGCTCGGGAGACGAGGAGGACGCCAGCGCGATCGCCGACACGCTCGGTGAGATCGACGAGCGCTTCGAGCTGGTCGAGCAGTCGGCCACTATCGAGCGCGGCCTGCGCACCCTGCCCGAGCGGGAGCGCACCATCCTCTATCTGCGCTTCGCCGAGGGGCTGACCCAGGCGGAGATCGCGGAGCGCATCGGCATCTCGCAGATGCACGTGTCGCGGCTGATCCGGCGCTCGCTCCAGCGGGTGCGGCTGGTCACCGCAGCTGCCGCCTGATCCCGAAGTAGCGCAAGCGGCGAAGCTCCACGGCGATCTGATGCTGCGGAAGGCCCGCTCTTGACCTACTGAAGACGGGACTTAGGTTGTAGGCGTACCGTTGTAGCTCCGAGAGGAGGCTCGGTTGCGTTTTCTTCGAACCACGTCCACGGCGCGCCTCCTGGCGCTAGTTCTTGCAGTCGCCGCCGGCTGTGCCGCCACAGCCGCGATCGCGATCGCCGCAACTTCCGGCGGCGGGAGCAAGCCGCCCGCCAGGCCGCTGGCCGCGGCGGTCCATCAGGCGCTCACGGCGCCGGCCATCGACGGCGTGAGTGCGCGCATCACATTCACCAACCACCTCGTGGACTCGAGCGTGATCCCCGGCGCCTCGCCCGCCCTCACGGGCGCGACCGGTCGCCTGTGGGCGAGCGCGGACGGCCGCCTGCGGATCGAGCTTCAGTCAGAGAACGGCGACGCCCAGATCGTGAAGGACGGCAACCGCTTCCTCGTGTACGACGGTCCCTCCAACACCGCCTACCAGGGTGAGCTGCCGGCGAAGGCGCGCCACGGGCGCCAGGGCGGATCGCCGCCGTCGCCGGCCGAGATCCAGAAGTCGATCGCGCACGCGCGACAGCACGCGGGCGTGAGCGGCGCGATCCCCACGACCGTGGCCGGGCAGCCGGCCTACGAGGTGCGCCTGACTCCGCAGCACGGTGGCCTCGTGTCGCAGCTGCGGGCGGCGTGGGACGCGGTGCGCGGCGTGCCGC
>DASXCV010000307.1:0-5505 GCA_036491015.1 Thermoleophilaceae bacterium
CGGGCCGCTGCGTCGAGCCGGTGGGCGGGTCCTGAGGCGTCCAAGCCTGCCCGCCGATCGCTTGAATTGACACTGATTGTCCTTTCAGTGGTGGAACGGATCGGCCCTGGTAATCGGCGGCAGCCGGCGCGCTTCCACGAGAATTCTCTGAGAATTGGATGAGAGTTCTCAGGTGCTGGTGCACTGCATCAGGTCGGGAGGTCGTTCCAGCGCGCCGCGAGCCATCGCCGCGATGGCTTGGACCATCCCGCCGCAAGTAGCCTTGGCCCCAATGGTCATCGCAATCGACGGTCCCGCCGGCGCGGGCAAGTCCACTGTGGCTCGCGGAGTCGCTGAGCGGCTCGGGTTCACGTACCTCGATTCGGGTGCGATGTACCGGGCTGCCGCGCTTGCTGCGATGGGGCGCGGGGAGAAGAGCCCTGCCGAGATAGCGACCGCGATGAGGATCGAGCTCGGGGAGCGCGTGTTCGTCGACGGCACCGACGTGACCGACGCGATCCGCTCGCCCACGGTGTCGGAGGCGGCGTCCAAGATCGCCGCCGACCCCGGCGTGCGCTCGGCGCTCGTTGCCAAGCAGAAGGAGCTGCTCGACCACGGCGACTGGGTGGCCGAGGGCCGCGACATCGGCACGGTCGTGAAGCCCGAGGCCGAGCTGAAGATCTTCCTCACCGCGAGCCCGGAAGAGCGAGCCCACAGGAGGGCGCTCGAGCTCGGCACCGACTGGCAGACCGTCCTGAAGGACCAGACGCTGCGCGACCAGCAGGACAAGGAGCGCGAGCACTCGCCGCTACGCGCGGCCGCCGACGCGATCGAGCTCGACTCCACCGGCCGCCCGGCCGAGGACGTGATCAGCCAGATCGTCGGGCTCGTCCGCAAGGCCGCGAAGACGAGGTAGCGAGAACAAGATGGCGCTCCCGAAGGTAGCCGTCGTCGGCTACCCGAACGTCGGCAAGTCGACGCTCGTCAACCGGCTCACGCAGACGCGCGAGGCGGTGGTGCACGAGCAGGCGGGGGTCACGCGCGACCGCAAGGAGATCGAGACCGAGTGGAACGGCCGGCCGTTCCTGCTCGTCGACACCGGCGGTGTGGACATGGAGGAGCAGGACAACCTCGCGCGCGCGGTGCAGGAGCAGGCGCGCCACGCGATCGCGGAATCCGATGTGGCCGTGCTCGTGGTGGACGCCCGCGCCGGCCTCCGGCCCGGTGACGCCGAGCTCGCAAAAGAGCTGCAAAGAGGGCCAATTCCGGTGGTGGTGGCGGCGAACAAGGTGGACGGCCTGAGCTCGCTCCCAGACGCCGCGGAGTTCCACGCGCTCGGCCTCGGCGACCCGGTGCCGGTGTCCGCCCAGCACGGCCTCGGCACCGGCGACCTGCTCGACAGGGTGGCCGAGCACCTCGCCCACACGCCCGAGCGCGACGAGGAGACGGTGCTGCGGCTCGCCGTGATCGGCCGCCCCAACGTGGGCAAGTCCTCGCTCGTCAACGCCTTCCTCGGCGAGCAGCGGGTGATAGTCAGCGACCAAGCGGGTACCACCCGAGATGCGATCGACACGCGCCTGGAGCTCGATGGGCGCGAGATCCTCCTCGTGGACACGGCGGGACTGAGGCGAAGGGGCAAGGTGGCCGGGACAGTCGACTACTACGCGCAGCTGAGGTCGGAGCGAGCCGCGGAGCGCGCCGATGTGGCACTCGTGGTGTGCGACGCCGCCGAGGGGGTCACGAGCCAGGACCTGAGCGTGGCCGAGCTGGCGATGAAGTCCGAGTGCGCGACGATCGTCGTGCTCAACAAGTGGGACGTCGGCGACGCCGACCTCGAGGACGCCAAGGGGCGCGTTGCGCAGCGCATCCGGCTGCGGCCGAAGGTGATCACCGCGTCGGCGAAGACGGGCCGCAACGTGCGGCGCCTGCTCCACGAGGCGCTCACGCTCGGCGACAAGGCGCGCGAGCGGATCCCCACGCCGGAGCTGAACCGCTTCCTCGCGGACATCCAGGCCGCACGCCAGACGCCCAACGTGCGCGGCCGCCGGCTACGGATGTACTACATGACGCAGTTCGAGGAGAACCCGCCGCGCTTCGCCATCCAGGTGTCCGATCGCGGTCGACTGACGCGCGACTACGCCTACTTCCTGGAGAATCGCCTTCGCGAACGCTACGGCTTCGAGGGAGTGCCGTTGGTGATCGACTACAGGGAGCGGCAGGGACGCCACACGCGGCGGGGATAACGCGGATGACTGCGACGAAGCGCAAGTACCTGATCAGGCGGCTCGCGGCCTCGACGGTCGTGGCCGTGCTGCTGGCGGTCGGCCTCGCGCGGGCCTTCGGCGGCGGATCGCCCGCGGCGGCGCCCGACAGCGCGGCCGCACTCGTGCCGAGCGACGCGCTCGTGTATCTCAACCTCGGCACGAACAGAGGCGCCCGGCAGTGGAAGCACACCGCGCAGGCGATGAGCAAGCTGCCGCTCGCCGGGCAGATCCGCGACGCGCTCTTCACCACCGCCACGAGCAGCGCGCTCGGAAACCTCACGCTCGACCGCGTCGAGCCCTGGCTCGGCAACGAGGCCGCCTACGCGCAGCTGCCCGGCCGCGGCCAGAACCTGCTGCTGTTCCGCGTGAAGAACCAGCGCGCCGCGCTGAACACGATCGAGCGAGCCGGCGGCTCGGCGGGCAGCTACAACGGCACCCCGCTGCACAGCGTGGGCGGCGGCTCGGTGGCCGCGTTCGCGAGCGGCTGGGCGCTGATCGGCGCGCCGGACGCCGTGCGCCAAGGCCTCGACACGCGCGCGAAGCCTGCGACGTCACTCGGCCGGGACGCGACCTACACGGACCTCGTGGGCGGCCTGCCGGGCGACCGGGTGGGCAACGCCTGGCTGTCGGAGACGTGGCTCAGCTCCCATCTCGCCGGACCGGCCGCGATCCTCGCCGGCGCCGCGCGAGTGCCCGCCCTGCAGTCGGCCGCGGTGGGCTTCGGCGACGACGGCAAGCTCATGCGCATCGCCTTCCGCGGGCGTCCGGCGCCGGGGCCGAACACCCTGCCCGGCTGCAACGGCGACACGGGCGAGACAGAGGGGCTGACCGCGAAGGCGCCCGCCCAGCCGGCGCTGTTCGTGGGCCTCGCCGGAGGCGAGTGCGTGCTGCGCGACCTGATGGCGTCGCCCACGTCCACCATCGGCAACGCCCTCAAGCGCTTCTCCGCGAGCACCCAGAAGTCGGGGCTGAACTTCGACCGCGATCTGCTCCCGCTGCTCGGCAAGGACAGCGCGCTGTCGATCGCACCCGGACCGGCGATCACGCTCGAGGCGGGCCCCGTGCCTGCGCAGCAGTCGCTGAACGTGGTGGGCGCGCTCGTGCCGATGCTCGTGAACAAGCTCAACCCGGAGGCCGGCGGCTCGACCCCCAACTACAGCGCCCAGAGGGTGAACGGCGTGCCCGCGATCACCGCCAGCCTCACCCCGGCCCTGCAGCTGGCGTACGCGGCCTACGGCGGCAACCTCGTGGTCTCGAATTCCACGGGCGCCATCGGCAGCCCCAGGAACGCCCAGCACCTGGATCAGACGAAGGACTTCAAGCTCGTGCTCGGCAGGCGCCCGCAGAGCCCGTCGGCGCTAGTCTTCCTCGACCTGAAGAAGCTCCTCGCGCTCGCGGACCAGGCCGGACTCGGGTCGAACCCGACATACGCGGCGGTCCGCGACGACCTAAGGAAGATCGGTGCGGCGGGTGCCGTGCTGTCTCGCGAGGGAAATGACATCGACGCGGAGCTGCGCCTGAAGAACCCATGAGCCAGTACGACGACCTCTCAGATAACGAGTTCCTGTTCACCTCCGAGTCGGTCACCGAAGGCCACCCGGACAAGATGGCCGACCAGATCTCCGACGGCGTGCTGGACGCCGTGATGGCCGAGGATCCACTCGGCCGCGTGGCCTGCGAGACGCTCGTGAACACGGGCCTCGTGGTGGTGTCAGGCGAGATCTCGACCACCACCTACGTGGACATCCCGAAGATCGCGCGCGAGACGATCCGCAAGATCGGCTACGACAACGCCGCCTACGGCTTCGACTGCGACACCTGCGCGGTGATCAGCGCGATCGACGAGCAGTCGCCGGACATCGCGCAGGGCGTGAACAAGGCGTACGAGTCGCGCCACGATCCCGCGGACGAGGACGAGCTCGACGTGGCGGGCGCGGGCGACCAGGGCATGATGTTCGGCTACGCCACGCGCGAGACGCCCGAGCTGATGCCGATGCCGATCTCGCTGGCGCATAAGCTGTCGCAGCGGCTCGCCGAGGTGCGTCGCGGCGAGGTGCTGCCCTACCTGCGGCCGGACGGCAAGACGCAGGTGACCGTCCGCTACGAGAACAACCGGCCGATCGAGATCGAGAAGGTGCTGATCTCGACCCAGCACGGCCCGGGTGTGGACTCCGACACGCTGATCAAGCCGGACCTCTGGGAGCACGTGCTGCACCCGATCCTGCCGGCCGAGCTGTACGACGAGAAGAAGCTGCGCGAGAACTTCCTCGTGAACCCCACCGGCAAGTTCGAGATCGGCGGGCCGATGGGCGACTGCGGCCTCACCGGGCGCAAGATCATCGTCGACACCTACGGCGGCGCAGCCCGCCACGGCGGCGGCGCCTTCTCCGGCAAGGACCCCTCGAAGGTGGACCGTTCCGCGGCGTACGCCGCACGCTACGTGGCGAAGAACGTGGTGGCGGCAGGCCTCGCCGACAAGTGCGAGGTGCAGGTGGCGTACGCGATCGGCGTGGCGCGGCCGCTGTCGCTGCTGGTCGAGACGTTCGGTACCGAGAAGATCGCCCGCTCCGCCATCGTGGAGCTGGTGCAGGAGAACTTCGACCTGCGTCCCGGCGCAATCCTGCGCGACCTGGACCTGCGCCGCCCGATCTACCGGCCCACCGCCGCCTACGGCCACTTCGGCCGCTCCGAGAGCACGTTCACCTGGGAGCGCACCGACAAGGCGGACCAGCTCCGCACCCAGGCCGGCCTCTAGTTTCGCTCGCTCGCAAAAGCACCGCCCGGCATTTCGGAAATGCCGGGCGGTGTTTTTGTTGTATGTGCATGTCCATGGGACCCCAGCGACAGCAACGGCACCATTGCCGCGGCCCGGCAGCGCACGCAAATACGCCAACGCGTACGCCATAGCGACACCAAAGGCGCCAACGCGTACACGGCTGCCCGCCTACAAAGAGGTATGAGAGCGGCGAATGTGATTATTGGGAAAGCCTGTCCGCGATGGAGCGCTCGGGCTGTGCCAGCCGGCGGGAAACCGGGCCGCCCGCGCTTCTGTGAACAATTGCGGGACAGTCCTGGCGTTTGTGATGGGGCGCAAGATCTCCCCTGAGGAGTTTGGGGTGCGCCGCAATTGTTCCCGGTCAGCGGCCGTGTAATTCTCACCGGTAACCCTAGGGTCGTCGCCCGGGAAGCCAGGTGAAACGTGATGAAAACGTGTTCCCTGGTTGCCTTGACGCTATTTGTGAGACGGCGACCATCGGCACTA
>DASXCV010000308.1:0-5403 GCA_036491015.1 Thermoleophilaceae bacterium
ACCTCGAGCGGCGCGGGCGCGGTGGAGCAGTGGTTCGCCTGGTGGCTCGCGGACTGGCGCATGGACGTGACGCTCACCGACGTCACGCAGGGACTCGCCGCCGTCAATCTCGCCGGGCCGAACGCGCGCGAGATCATGCGCACGCTCACCGAGCTCGACATATCGAACGAGGCGTTCCCGTACCTCGACGGCCAGCGCGGCCGCGTGGCCGGCGTGCCGAGCCTGATCCTGCGGATCGGCTTCGTGGGCGAGCTGGGCTACGAGATCCACTTCCCGACTGCCTACGGCGAGCACGTCTGGGACGAGATCCTCGCGGCGGGGGCCGAGCACGGCGTGAGGCCGTTCGGCCTCGAGCCGCAGCGCATCCTGCGCCTCCAGAAGATGCACATCCTCGTGGGCCAGGACACGGACTCCGAGTCGAACCCCTACGGCGCGGCGATGCCCTGGATCGTCAAGCTCGACAAGGACGAGGACTTCATCGGCAAGTGGGCGCTCGAGCGCCAGGCGAACGAGCCGTCCGAGACCGCGCTCGTGGGCTTCACGATGCAGAACGGCCACGTGCCCACCGAGGGCGCGGTGGTGCTCGACGAGGCCGGCACGCCCGCCGGCCAGGTGACGAGCGCGCGCTACTCGCGCAGGCTCGGCCAGGTGATCGGCCTGGCCTGGGTGCCGGCTGCGCTCGCGCAGGACGGCTCGGGCATCGTGATCTCGGACGAGGGCGCGACGATCCCGGCGGACGTCCGCACGAGCCCGTTCTACGACCCCGACGGGGAGCTGCTGCGCTCATGACCGGCGGCATCGAGTTCCTGGCCCCGGACGCCGACAACGGCGCCGTGGCTCGCAGCCCGATGGAGCGCGAGGCAATGGCCGCCGGCGCGAGCATGGAGCTGCGCGACGGTTGGAACGTGGCGGCGTCCTTCGACGGCGAGCAGGCGCGGCTCACTGACACGGTGGGCTTCGCCGACCTGTCGCACCTCGGCAAGCTCGAGCTGAACGGCCCGTTCGAGGAGCTGGCGCCCGCGCCGCTCGAGTTCGGCCTGGCCACCCGCGCCGAGGGCGCCTGGTGGTGTCCGGTGGCGCGCGAGCGCACTCTGCTGATCTGCGAGCCGGGCGCGATCGCCGGCTACCGGGAGCGCTTCGGCCCGCGCGCGATCGAGATGACGACCTCGTACGCGGCGCTCACGATCGCCGGCCCGCAGGCGCGCGAGGTGTTCGCCCGCTTCTGCGCGCTCGACCTGCGTCCCCAGTCCACGCCCCCGCGCGCGTTCCGCCCCGGCTCGGTTGCGCGCACCCCCGGCTACGTGCTGCGCGAGAGCTGCGACCGCTTCCTCACGCTGTTCGGCTGGGCGCTCGGGCGCTACGTGTGGGAGCAGGTGGCCGATGCGGCCGAGCAGCTCGCCGGCGGTCCGGTCGGCGTGGACGCGCTCGCTCCGATCGAGGAGGAGCTGGCCCATGCTTGACATCTTCCGCAGGCGCCGCATGTGGCGGCGGCGGCCGGAGCTGAAGGACTCCTACGACGTCGTGATCATCGGCGGCGGCTCGCACGGCCTCGCCGCGGCTTACTACCTCGGCCAGATGGGGATCAAGAACGTGGCGATCCTCGAGAAGAACTACATCGGCTCGGGCGCCGCCGGGCGCAACACAACGATCCTGCGCTCCAACTACAAGACGCCCGAGGGCGCCCGCTTCTACGACGCGAGCGTGAAGCTCTACGAGGGCCTCTCGAAGGAGCTCAACTTCAACCTGCTGTTCTCCCAGTGCGGTCACCTCACGCTCGCCCACTCGGACCGCGCGATGTTCGTGATGGCCAACCGCGCCGAGGTGAACCGCCTGAACGGGATCGACTCGCGCCTGATCGGGCCGGACGAGGTGAAGGCGCTCGCACCGTCGATGAACGTGAGCGAGCACGCCACCTATCCGATCATGGGCGCGCTCTACCACCCGCCGGGCGGGATCATCCGCCACGACGCCGTGGTGTGGGGCCTCGCGCGCGGCGCGGACCAGGGCGGCGCCGAGATCCACCCGTACACCGAGGTGCTCGGGATGGAGCGCACCAACGGGCGCATCGACGCCGTGCGCACCAGCCGCGGCACGGTCAAGTGCGGCCAGGTGCTCAACTGCACCGCGGGCTGGAGCACGCTGATCGGCGACATGGCGGGCGTGCAGATGCCGATCACCACGCACATCCTGCAGGCCTGCGTGACCGAGCCGATGAAGCCGCTGCTCGACGTGGTGATCGTGTCCTCGCAGATGCACGTGTACATCTCGCAGACCGACCGCGGCGAGTTCCTGATGGGCTCGGAGATCGAGCCATGGACCACCTACCGGATGCAGGGCACGCTCAACTTCCTGCAGGACCTCACGCGCCACACCCTCGAGCTGTTCCCGCAGCTCGAGCACGCGCGGCTCCTGCGCTCGTGGGCCGGGCTCTGCGACCTCAGCCCCGACTACAGCCCGATCCTCGGCAAGACCGAGGTGGACAATTTCCACGTGAGCGCCGGGTGGGGGACCTACGGCTTCAAGGCCGCACCGATCGTGGGCAAGACGCTGGCCGAGCTCGTGGCGACCGAGAAGACGCCCGAGCTGATCGCGCCATTCGCGCTCGAGCGCTTCTACGACGACCGTCTCGTCTCCGAGCTGGCCGCCGCCGCCGTCAGCCACTGATCTATGGAGCCACGCGTCATGCGCCTGCTGGTGTGGTGCGCGGACCAGCCGGGCATCGTCAGCGCGGTGTCGGCCTTCCTGTTCGGCGCGGGCGCCAACATCGTCACCTCGGACCAGTACAGCTCGGATCCCAAGGGCGGCCAGTTCTTCCTGCGGATGGAGTTCACGCTGCCCGCGGACGGCGAGCCGCTCGGCGCGCTTACGGCGCGCTTCGGCGAGGAGGTGGCCGGGCGCTTCGCGATGGGCTTCCGCTTCTGGGACGCGAGCGAGCGCAAGAAGGTCGCGCTGCTCGTGTCGCGCTACGACCACTGCCTGCTCGACCTGCTCTGGCGCTGGCGGCGCGGCGAGCTCGAGGCGGAGATCGTGATGGTGGCGTCGAACCATCCGGACCTGCGCCCGGAGGTGGAGTTCTTCGAGCTGCCCTACTACCACGTGCCGGTCAGCGCGGAGACGAAGGACGAGGCCGAGGAGAAGCTCCTGTCACTCGTTGTGGGAGATTGCGACCTCGTCGTGCTCGCGCGCTACATGCAGATCCTGTCCCCTGACTTCCTCGAGCGCGTGGCGGTGCCGGTGATCAACATCCACCACTCGTTCCTGCCGGCGTTCGCGGGCGCGGGTCCTTACGCGCGCGCGAAGGAGCGCGGCGTGAAGCTGATCGGCGCGACGGCCCACTACGTCACCGAGGAGCTCGACGCCGGCCCGATCATCGAGCAGGACGTGATCCGGGTGTCCCACCGCGACTCGGTGCCCGAGCTCGAGCAGCGCGGCGCGGACATCGAGCGCACGGTGCTCGCCCGAGCCGTCCAGTGGCACTGCCAGGATCGAGTGATCCGGCACGGCAACACCACGGTGGTCTTCTGAGATGCCTCGCGCGCGCTTGATAGACGGCAGGGCCGTGGGGGCGCGGGTGCGCGCCGAGGTGGCCGAGGAGGTGAAGGCGTTCCGGGCGGCGCACGGCTTCGCGCCCGGCCTCGCCACCGTGCTTGTGGGCGACGACCCGGCGTCGGCCGTGTACGTGGCCAACAAGCACAAGGCCTGCGCGGAGGCGGGGATGGAGAGCTTCCAGCACCACCTCGACGCGTCCGCCTCGCGCGAGGACGTGCTCGCCGTCATCGACCAGCTGAACGCCGACCCGGCGGTGAGCGGCATCCTCTGCCAGCTCCCGCTGCCCGACCAGCTCGACCCCGACGAGGTGACCAACCGCGTGGCGGCGGAGAAGGACGTGGACGGCCTCACGATCGGGAGTGCGGGGCGGCTCGCGCTCGGCATGCCCGGGCTCCGGCCGTGCACGCCCACGGGCGTGATGATCCTGCTCGAGGACGTGGGCGCGGAGCTCACCGGCGCGGAGGCGGTGGTGGTGGGCCGCTCCAACCTGTTCGGCAAGCCGATGGCCCAGCTCCTGCTCGGCGCGAACGCGACGGTCACGATCTGCCACTCGCGCACACGCGACCTCGCCGAGGTCTGCAGGCGTGCCGACATCCTGATCGCGGCCGTGGGCCGGGCCGAGATGGTGAAGGGCGACTGGGTGAAGCCCGGCGCCGTGGTGGTCGACGTGGGCATCAACCGCACCGACGCCGGTCTCGTGGGCGACGTGGACTACGAGGCGGCCGCCGAGGTGGCGAGCGCGATCACGCCGGTGCCGGGCGGGGTGGGCCCGATGACGATCGCCTGCCTGCTGCGCAACACGCTCGCGGCCGCGAGGGCCGTGGCCGAGTCAGACGCCTAGGACAGGCTCGTCCACCCAGGGCAGCACGAGCACGAGGCAGTCGGCGCCCTTACGCACCTTGCGCGCGGCGCGGCGGAACTTGCGCAGGCCGATCCGCGCCGGGTCCGGGCCGAAGATCAGGAGGCCGGCGCGCCGGTCGCGCGCCACCGAGGTGAGCGCGGCCACCGGGTTGCGTGCCACCACCCGCAGGTGCTGCACCGAGAGTCCCAGCGCGGCCGCCCGCTCGGCGCTCGCGCGCACGGCGTCGAGGTCCTCCTCCTCGGGCCCCACGACGCCCGACATGCCCACGAGGTAGAGGGTCAGGGGCATCAGCGGAAGGGTGACCGCGTTCACGATCACGAGCGGCGCACCAGAGTCGAGGGCCGCGCCGATCGCCGCGTCTTCGGCCTCGGCATTGGGCCGGCTGGCGAGAGTCGCGAGTACTACGGGTCCGCGCGGGGAGCGCTGCTCCGCCGCCAGGCCAGAAGAGTTGAGGCCGTCCCCGGCGTGGAGGGACATCTTGGCGTCGGATCTTACGCCTCCCGGAGCGGGCGGCGCTAGAGCACCGCGCGCGGATACGCCTTCGTGGCGAGCGCGGCCATGGCCGCGAAGAAGCCGACCACCACGAGGAAGTCGAGCCAGAGCTCGCCGCTGCCGCCCACGCCGACGAGGCACTGGCGCATCCCCTGGACCTCGTAGGTGAGCGGATTCACGCGCGCGAGGACGTGCAGCCAGCCCGGCATGATCGCGAGCGGATAGAGGGCGCTCGACGCGAAGAAGAGCGGCATGGTGATCAGCTGGCCGATGCCCATGAAGCGCTCGCGCGTGCGCAGCACCGACGCCATCAGCATCGACAGGCACGCGAAGGCGGCCGTACCGAGCGCGAGCAGGGCCAGGCCGCCGATCACGCCGGGCACGGTCCAGCGGATGCCGATCCCGGCGACGGCCACCACCGCCAGCAGCAGCGTGGCCTGGGCGAGCGAGCGCGTGGCCGCGCCGATCGCCTTGCCGAGCACGATCGCCGAGCGCGGCAG
>DASXCV010000309.1:0-10001 GCA_036491015.1 Thermoleophilaceae bacterium
CTGCGCGGGCGCGAGCAGCCGCTCGCGATCTACGGTCCGCCGGGCCTGCGGGCGTTGTACCAGGCGCTCGCGCCGGTGATGGGGAAGACCGCCTTCGAGGTGCGTATCCACGAGCTCGAGCCGAACGAGCAGCTCGTCCGCGACGGCTACACGATCGCGGCGTACCAGGTGGAGCATCGCGTGACGGCCTACGGCTACGCACTGATCGAGGAGGAGCGGCCCGGCCGTTTCGACGAGGCGCGGGCGCGCGAGCTGGGTGTGGAACCGGGGCCGGACTTCGGCAAGCTCCAGCAGGGCGAGACGGTGGGGGAGGTGACGCCCGGCCAGGTGCTCGGCGAGCCGCGCGCGGGGCGCAAGGTCGTGATCGCGGGGGACACGATGCCGTGCGACATGACGGCGGCCGTCGCCCATGGCGCGGACCTGCTCGTGCACGAGGCCACCTTCTCGGTGGAGGAGGGGGAGCGCGCGCACGAGACCGGCCACTCGACGGCGCGCGGCGTGGCCGAGCTGGCTCGCACGGCGGAGGTGAAGCTGCTCGCGCTCAACCACATCTCGCAGCGCTACGCGGGGCGCGAGCTGCGCGACGAGGCGCGCGAGGTGTTCCCGAACACGATCGTGCCGCGGGACTTCGATCGTGTGGAGCTGCCGTTCCCCGAGCGGGGGGAGCCGGTTCACGTCAAGGGGGACAGGGGACCGGCCTCGCCCCCAGCGGCGGTTGACAGTGTAGAAAGTGAGTGCTAACTTACTTCGCGCATGGCCACCACCACCAAGACCAAGAAGCGCGAGCGCGGCCCCCGGATCAGTGCCGAGGAGCGGCGCGAGCTCGTGGTGACCGTGGCCATCGAGGAGTTCGCCAAGCGCGGCTTCCACGGCACGCCCACCCAGGACATCGCGGAGCGGGCGGGCATCTCGCACGCGTACCTGTTCCGCCTCTTTCCGACCAAGACAGACCTCTTCGTCGCGGTCACCGAGCGCTGCTTCGAGCGCGTGATCGACGCCTTCCGGGACGCGGCCGCCGGCGCCGAGCCGGGGGAGGAGATGCTCGAGGCGATGGGCGCCAGCTACAGCGGCATGCTGGCCGACCGCTCCAAGCTGCTCAGCCAGGTGCAGGCCTGGGCCGCGTGCGACGAGCCGCGGATCCGCAAGGCCGTGCAGCGCGGCTGGGAGCAGCTCTACAGCTTCGTCGAGCGCGAGTCCGGGGCAGACAGCGAGGACGTGCGCTCGTTCTTCGCCACGGGGATGCTGCTCACCGTGGCCGCGGCGGTCGACCTCTTCAACGTCGATCCCAAGTGGGGCGAGCGCCTGCTGCCCCGCGACAAGCTCTGACCCCCGACCCCTTTTTTTCACCTGCAAAGTGAGTAAGCACACACTTACAACCAGAGAAGGAGCCCAGATGAAGTCCCGTGCAAACACCGGATGGACCTTCGCGATCGTGTCGACCGCGCTCTTCATGGTCGTGCTCGACAACCTCGTGGTCACGAACGCGCTGCCCGCGATCCGCAGCTCGCTCGGCGCCACCATCCAGCAGCTCGAGTGGACCGTGAACGCCTACACGCTCGGCTACGCGGTGCTGCTGCTCACCGGCGCGGCGCTCGGCGACCGCTTCGGCCGCCGCCGCATGTTCTCGCTCGGCCTCGGGCTCTTCACGGTGGCCTCGGCGGCAGCCGCTTTGGCACCGAGCACCTCCGCGCTGATCGCCGCCCGCGCGGTTCAGGGCATCGGCGCAGCCGTGGTCACGCCGCTCACGCTGACGCTGCTCAGCGAGGCGGTGCCCACCGAGAAGCGCGGCCTGGCGCTCGGCGCCTGGTCCGGCATCAGCGGCCTCGCGGTCGCGCTCGGCCCGGTCGTCGGCGGCGCCGTCGTCACCGGCATCTCGTGGCACTGGATCTTCTGGCTGAACGTCCCGATCGGCGCGATCGCCGCTCCGCTCGCCCTCAGCCGCCTCAACGAGAGCTACGGCGAGTCGCGCGGGTTCGACCTGCCGGGCGTGGGCCTGGCGAGCGCCGGACTGCTGGGCCTCGTCTACGGAGTGGTGCACGGCGCGTCGGCCGGCTGGACCGCGCCCAGCGTGCTCGGCCCGATCGTCGCCGGCGCGCTGCTGGTCGCGGCGTTCGTGGCCTGGGAGTTCCGCGCACCTGAGCCGATGCTGCCGATGAGCTTCTTCCGCTCGCGCGCGTTCAGCGCAACCAACGCCGTGTCGGTCGCGATGTACTTCGGCACCTTCGGGTCGGTGTTCCTGCTCGCCCAGTTCTTCCAGGTGGCGCAGCACTACTCGGCGTTCCAGTCCGGCCTGCGCATCCTGCCGTGGACCGTCATGCCGATCTTCATCGCACCGCTGGCGGGCCTCCTGTCCGACCGCATCGGCGGCCGGCCGCTGATGGCGCTCGGCCTCACGCTTCAGGGCGCGGGTCTCGCCTGGCTCGCGATGACCGTGAGCCCCACCGTCGCCTACCTGCACCTGGTGCCCGGGTTCGTGATGGCCGGCGCCGGCATGGCGCTCGTGTTCGCCCCGGCGGCCAACACCGTGCTCGGCGCGGTGCGGCCCACGCAGGCGGGCCAGGCCTCCGGGGCCACCAACGCGATGCGGGAGCTCGGCGGCGTGCTCGGCGTGAGCGTGCTCGCCACCGTGTTCTCGGCGTCGGGCGGCTACCTCTCCCCGCAGAACTACGTCGACGGGCTCGTGCCCGCGGTGTGGGTGGGCTCGGCCGTCCTGTTCGTAGGTGCGCTGGTGGCCCTGCTCGTCCCGGGCATCCGGGCGCGGACTCAGCTCGCCTCGAGCGCGACGCCGGTCTCCGCGTGATCGACGGGCGCCCGCTGGGGCGTCGGAATGCGTGGCAGGACGATGGCGGCCACGGCCGCCATCGTCACTGCCATGAACGCGGTGATCAGGAAGCCGCGGTCGTAGCCGGCGGTCAGCGCGCCGGGCAGCCTGTGATCCCCCGAGCGGAGCAGCCCTTTGGTGTGGCTGGTGGCCACGGTCACGAGCGCGGCCAGCCCCACGGCGCTGCCGATCTGGCGCGAGCTGTTGATCAGCCCGGAGGCGAGACCGGCGTCGCGCATCTCCACTCCCGCGGTCGCGCTCATCGTCATGGGGACGAAGCAGGAAGCGCAGCCGAGCGTCGTCACGAGCGCGGGCACCATGAACGACAGCGCGCTGCCATTCGGATCGAGCTGCGCCAGCCCGATGCTGCCGACGGCTCCGATCAGCGGGCCGCCGATCAGGATCGCGCGCGGCCCGACCCGGCCCACGATCCGCCCGGCGATGATCGACGCGGCGAAGGCGCCGGCGGTCGGCACCAGGAGAACCACGCCCGCGTGCAACGGCGAGTAGCCGTTCACCTGCTGGAGATACAGCGACATGAAGAAGATCTGCCCGGCGATCACTCCGCCGAGCAGGAGCCCGATCGCGTTCGCGCCCGACAGCGCGCGGTTGCGGAAGATGCCGAGCGGCACCATCGGATCCTTGGAGCGCAGCTCGATCGCGATGAAGGCCGCGAGGATCAACCCCGACAGCGCGAGCAATCCGATCGTGTGGAACGAGCCCCACGCGTGCTTGTCGGTGGTGACCATCGCGTAGATGAAGAGCGCGAGGCCGCCCGTGACAGTGATCGTGCCGGGGAGGTCGAGCGTGCGTGAGCGGGCGTCGCGCTTCAGCTCCTCGAGCGTGGCGAGCGCCGCCACGAGCAGCGCGGCGCCGATCGGGACGTTCACGAACAGCACCGCGCGCCAGCCGAACGCGTCGGTGAGCACCCCGCCCAGCACCGCGCCGAACGCCCCGCCGGTGGCCGCCATCGCTCCCCACGCGGTGAGCGCGCGGGTGCGCGCGGCGGGCTCCGTGTAGGTGGTGGTGATGAGGCTGAGCGTGGCCGGCGCGAGGATTGCGGCGCCGAAGCCCTGCACCGCGCGCGAGGCGACGAGCATCCCACCGCTCTGCGCGAGTCCGCCCACGAGGCTCGACACGGTGAAGATCACGAGCCCCGTGACGAATGCGCGCCGGCGGCCGTAGATGTCCGCCGCGCGCCCGCCGAACAAGAGGCAGCCGCCGAACACGAGCGTGTACGCGTTCACGATCCACTGCTGGCCGGCCGGCGTGAGGTCGAGCGCGCGCCGCATCGAGGGCAGCGCGACGTTCACGATCGAGATGTCGAGCACGACCATGAACTGCGCCATGCAGGCGATGATCAGCACCGCATGGCCGGGCACTACTCGCTGAACGCGCGCGCGAGCGGTCACTTCATCGACGATAGTGAACGCGCAACGGCGGCCCTGCCCGGCGTCTGAGCCCGCTGCTACGCTGCCAAGCGCAACTCCTTTAACCCGGTCCCGCGAGGCCAGGAAGGACAGGCGTAGTGAGCAGCGAGAAGGTCGTACTCGACCGCGAGGACATTCGCCGCACCCTCGTGCGGATCGCGCATGAGATCGTCGAGAAGACGGGCGGCGAGCGGATCGCGATCGTCGGTATCCACCGGCGAGGCGCGGTGATCGCGGCACGCGTGCACGAGCGCGTGGAGGAGCTGATCGGCGCACCCGTGCCGCTAGGCGACCTGGACATCTCCTTCTACAGGGACGACGTGGCCACGCGCGGGCCGGACCGCCAGCCGGTGGTGCTCGCCTCGCACATCGACTTCGCCCTCCAGGGCTGCACCGTCGTGCTCGTCGACGACGTGCTCTACACCGGCCGCACCGTGCGCGCCGCGATCGAGGCGCTGTTCGACTACGGCCGCCCCGAGCGCGTGCAGCTCGCCGTGCTCGCCGACCGCGGCCACCGCGAGCTGCCCATCCGGCCGGACTACGTGGGCAAGAACCTGCCGACCGCCCGCGACGAGCGAGTGAACGTGCGCGTCGACGAGGTGGATGGCGTCGACGAAGTGACCATCTCTCAACATGCCGAGGTAGCGGCCTGATGAACCGGAATCTGCTCTCTGTAGACGACCTCTCGCGCGACGACATCGAGCGCATCCTCGGGCGCGCCCGCAGCTTCGCCGAGGTGTCCGGCCGCGAGATCAAGAAGGTGCCGACGCTCCGCGGGCGCACCGTCATCAACCTCTTCTACGAGGCCTCCACGCGCACGAGCTCGTCCTTCGAGCTGGCCGCGAAGCGGCTGAGCGCCGACCTCGTGAACATCAAGTCGGCCGGCTCCTCGGTGGACAAGGGCGAGTCGCTGAAGGACACGATCCAGACGCTCTCGGCCTACGACCCCGCGGCGATCGTGATCCGCTCGCCGCACGCGGGCGCGGCCAACCTCGTCGCGCGCTGGACCACCGCCTCGGTGATCAACGCGGGGGACGGCAAGCACGAGCACCCCACACAGGCGCTGCTCGACCTCTACACGCTCAGCCGCCGGCGCGGCTCGCTCGACGGCCTCAAGGTCTGGATCGTCGGCGACGTGCTGCACAGCCGCGTGGCCCGCTCGAACATCCTCGCCTTCACGCGCATGGGCTGCGAGGTCACGCTCTGCGGCCCGCCCACGCTGATCCCGCGCGAGATCGAGACGCTCGGCTGCGACGTGCGCTACACGCTCGACGGGCTCGAGCAGGCCGACGTGGTCTACGCCCTGCGCATGCAGCACGAGCGGATGACCGGATCGTTCGTGCCCTCGCTCCGCGAATACGCCGCGCGCTACCAGATCGACTCGCGGCGGCTCGCTCCCAACCAGCTGCTGATGCACCCCGGTCCGGTCAACCGCGGGGTCGAGCTCTCGTCCGAGGTGATCGACTCGCCGCAGGCGCTGATCGTCGACCAGGTGGAGTCCGGAGTGGTCGTGCGCATGGCCGTCCTCTACGAGCTGTTGGCCGGCGGTCCCGGCCGGGCCGCCGCCGGTGCGCCGTCGGCCGCCGACGCCGAGACGGAGCCGCAGCCCGCGTGAGCGCCGCGCTCGACCGCGCCCCGGTACCGCCCGGCAACCTGCTGATTCGCGGGGCCCATCTGATCGATCCGCGCTCGGGTCTCGACCGCGAGGGGGACCTGCTGGTGCGCGACGGCGAGATCGCGGAGATCGGCGAGTCCGGCGCGTTGAGCGCGCCCGACGGCGCCGAGGTGGCGGACGGCTCCGGGCTGCATGCGCTGCCCGCGTTCGTCGACCCGCACGTGCACCTGCGCACGCCCGGGCGAGAGGACGAGGAGGACATCGACTCCGGCACGCGCGCGGCCGCGGCGGGCGGCTTCTGCGCGATCCTCGCGATGCCCAACACGGACCCGGTGGTGGACACGGCGTCCGTGCTCAGCGCGCTGCGCCGCCGCGCGCGCGAGCAGGCACGCGTTCCCGTCGGCTTCACCGCCGCGATCACACGCGGACAGGCGGGCGAGCAGCTCACCGAGATGGCCGAGCTGGCCGCCGAGGGCGCGGCCGCGTTCACCGACGACGGGTTGCCGGTGCGCTCGGCCGGCGTGCTGCGCCAGGCGCTCCAATACCAGAAGCTCGCGGGCCGCACGATTGCGCTGCACGAGGAGGACCCGTCGCTGTCGGCCGACGGCGTGATGCACGAGGGCGCGGTGTCGGCTCAGCTCGGGCTCGCCGGCATCCCGGCGGTGAGCGAGTCCACGATGGTGGCGCGCGACGCCGCGCTCGCCCAGTACGAGGGCGCGCGCATCCACATCCAGCACGTGTCCGCGCGCCAGACCGTCGAGGTGATCGAGCGGGCGAAGGCCGCCGGTGTGCAGATCACCGCCGAGGCCACGCCGCACCACCTCTCGCTCACCGACCAGGCCGTGCTCGCGCTCGACAGCAACTTCAAGATGAACCCACCGCTGCGCTCCGAGGACGACCGCCAGGCGCTGATCGAGGCCGTGCGCTCGGGCGTGCTCGACTGCATCGCCACCGACCACGCCCCTCACGCGCGCGAGGAGAAGGAGCAGCCGTTCGAGGCGGCGCCGATGGGCGTGACCGGACTCGAGACCGCGTTCGCCGCGCTGCACACGGACCTCGTGCTGTCCGGCCTGATCGGCCTCGAGCTGCTCGCGGAGCGCATGACCGCGGGCGGCGAGCCGTTCGGGATTCCCGCGCCCGTGCTCGCCACCGGTGTTGCGGCCAACATCGTGCTGGTCGACCTCGACGCCGAGTGGGAGGTGGGCGAGGCCGGCTACGAGAGCCGCTCGACCAACTGCTGCTTCGCCGGGCGCAGGCTCACCGGGCGAGTACGGATGACGGTCGCCGGCGGCACGGTGGCCTATCGCGAGCGGTCGTTTGCGATCGGAGCAGTGTGAGCGCCGCCCCCGCGTACCTGCTTCTCGAGGACGGCACGCGCTTCGACGGCGACTCGGTCGGCGCACCCGTTCCCTCCACCGGCGAGGTCGTCTTCAACACGTCGATGTCGGGCTACCAGGAGTCGGTCAGCGATCCGAGCTACCGCGGCCAGATCATCATCTTCACCTATCCGCTGATCGGGAACTACGGCGTGTCGGCCGAGGCGATGGAGTCGGACCGGATTCACGCGCGCGCGGTCGTGATGCGCGAGGGCATGAACCGCGAGGACGCGCCCGGCGCCGAGGGCGGCTGGCTCACCTGGCTCGCGGACTGCGGCGTGCCGGCGATCTCCGGCGTCGACACCCGCGCGCTCGTGCTCCACATCCGCGACAAGGGTGCGATGCGCGGCGGCGTGTTTCCGGGCGAGCTCGCGGAGTCAGAGGCGCGCGAGCGCGTGATGGCGGAGCCGCCGATGGTGGGCCAGGATCTCGCGCGCGAGGTCACGCCCGCCGAGCCGATCCTCCTCGACCCGGACAACCCGGGCCCGCGCATCGTGGCGATCGACACCGGGATCAAGACCTCGATCGTGCGCAACCTCCGCGAGCGTGGCGCGCGGGTGGAGTTGCACCCGTGCACGTCGAGCGCCGACGAGCTGCTCGCGCGCGAGCCGGACGCGGTGTTCCTCGCCAACGGCCCCGGCGACCCCGCGGCGCTCGACCACATCGTCGACACGGTCCGCCTGCTCGTGGGCCAGACGCCGGTGTGGGGAATCTGCCTCGGCCACCAGCTTCTGTGCCGGGCGGTGGGACTCGAGACCTTCAAGCTGCCGTTCGGCCACCGCGGCGCCAACCATCCGGTGAAGGACCTCGAGACCGGTCGCATCGACATCACGAGCCAGAACCACGGCTTCGCGGTGCTCGGCCCCGACGGCAAGCAGACCATCGACACCGACGCGGCGATCCGCTGGGACACCGACTTCGGCCAAGCCGAGCTGAGCCTTCTGAATCTCTACGACAGGACGGTGGAAGGCCTGAATCTCCTGGACGTTCCAGGCTCAACGGTGCAGTACCACCCCGAAGCAGGCCCAGGACCCCACGACTCGCTGTACCTCTTCGACAGATTCCTGGAACGAGTGGGATGAAAACGCCAGTCGCCAGTCACCAGTCACCAGTCACCTAGTGCCGCGCCGCAACGACATAGAACGCATCCTCGTCCTGGGCAGTGGCCCCATCGTCATCGGCCAAGCCGCCGAGTTCGACTACTCGGGCGCACAGGCCTGCAAGGTCCTGCTCGAGGAGGGCTACGAGGTGATCCTCGTCAACTCCAACCCGGCCACGATCATGACGGACCCGGAGTTCGCCACCGCCACCTACATCGAGCCGCTCACGCCGGCCTCGGTGGCGCGCGTGATCGAGCGCGAGCGCCCGGACGCGCTGCTGCCCACGCTTGGTGGCGGCACCGCCCTCAACCTGGCGCGGGCCCTCAGCGAGGACGGCACGCTTGGCCGCTTCGACGTCGAGCTGATCGGCGCGAACTACGAGGCCATCCAACGCGCGGAGGATCGCGAGCTCTTCCGCGACACGATGGAGCGAGCCGGCCTGCGCGTGCCCCGCTCGGCGATCGTGTCGAACATGGCGGAGGCCGAGCGCGCCTTGCCGGAGATCGGCCTGCCGGCGATCCTGCGGCCCGGGTTCACGATGGGCGGCCAGGGCGGAGGCATCGCGCGCACCGAGTCCGAGTTCCGCCAGCGCGTGGGCGAGGGGCTCGCCGCGAGCCCGATCGGCCAGGTGCTCGTGGAGGAGTCCGTGATCGGCTGGGGCGAGTTCGAGCTCGAGGTGATGCGCGACTACCGCGACAACGTGGTGATCGTCTGCTCGATCGAGAACATCGACCCGATGGGCGTCCACACGGGCGACTCGGTGACCGTGGCGCCCCAGCAGACGCTCACAGACAGGCAGTACCAATCGCTGCGCGACCAGGCGATCCAGGTGATCCGCGCGGTCGGCGTCGAGACGGGCGGCTCGAACATCCAGTTCGCGGTCAACCCGCAGACCGACGAGATCGTGGTGATCGAGATGAACCCGCGCGTCTCCCGCAGCTCGGCGCTCGCGTCCAAGGCCACGGGCTTCCCGATCGCGAAGATCGCGGCGCGCCTCGCGGTCGGCTACGCGCTCGAGGAGATCGACAACGACATCACGCGCGTCACGCCCGCGAGCTTCGAGCCGACGATCGACTACGTGGTGGTCAAGTGGCCGCGCTTCGCCTTCGAGAAGTTCCCGGGCACGAGCGGGCGGCTCTCCACTCACATGCAGTCGGTGGGCGAGGCGATGGCGATCGGGCGCACGTTCAAGCAGGCCTTCATGAAGGCGATGCGCTCGCGCGAGACCGACGTGCGCGTGCGGATACCGGATGACGACGACGAGCTGCTGGCGCGCCTCGAGATCCCCTCGCACGACCGCTTCGAGCTGCTGTTCGAGGCGGTGCAGCGCGGGATCGGTCAGGCGGAGATCGAGCGGCGCACGCTGATCGACCCGTGGTTCGTGGCGGAGCTGTCGGCGCTCGCAGCGGGCGAGGACCCGGAGGCCGGGCTCGCGCGCAGCTTCAAGTCGGTCGACACCTGCGCCGCCGAGTTCGCCGCTGCCACGCCCTACTACTACTCGGGCTACGAGCGCCCGGCGCCCGACGGCAGCGCGCGCCACGAGGTGCGCCGCGGCGAGCGCGCGTCGGTCGTGATCCTCGGCGCGGGCCCGAATCGCATCGGCCAGGGCATCGAGTTCGACTACTGCTGCGTGCACGCCGCGATGACGGTCCGCGAGCT
>DASXCV010000310.1:0-6346 GCA_036491015.1 Thermoleophilaceae bacterium
GAGCTCGGCACCGGCAACGCGGAGCCGGCCGCCTGGGAGCGTCTCAAGCCGCTGGTCGACGGCGCGGACGCCGTCGACGCCCAAGAGGCGATCGACCCGCTCTCCCCAGCCTCAGTAGACCTCCCGGTGAAGCTGGCAGGCTCGATGTTGAAGTCACTCGGCATCGACCTGAGCAGACCGACCATCTTCCAGGCCCACCCCTTCGACACCTGGCAGGACCCGCACGAGGTGATCGACGCCTTCACGGCGGCGGCGCTTCCGGGTCTCCAGCTCGTCCTGGCCGGCGATCCGCAAAACGACGACGTCGAGGCCTGGCGCCTGCTGCGCGAGGTGTCCGACTACGCCGAGACCCAGGACGGCATGCTGCTCCTCAGAAACGTGGGCGACGTGGAGCTGAACGCCCTCCGCACGCTCGCCCGCGCGGGCGTGGAAAGCTCGCTCGCGCCCGGCTCGGAGCTCGGCACGCTCGAGACGCTGTGGAAGCGCACCCCGATGGTGGGCGCCAGCCCGGAGCGCATCGCCGAGCTGGTGAACGACCCGGGTCTCGCGATCGAGGAAGGCCAGGCGGGGCACGAGCGCGTCCTGGCCGGCCACCTGATCACGACGCTGGCCGAGGCCGAGCTGCGCCTCCTCGCTAGTTTCCAGTCCTCATGAAGGTCACCCTCCCGGACGGCAAGGAGCTCGAGCTCGAAGACGGCGCCAGCGGCGCCGACGCCGCGCGCGCCATCGGCGAGGGCCTCGCGCGCGCCGCGCTCGCGATCAAGGTGAACGGCGAGCTGCGCGACCTCTCACGCGAGCTCGCCGACGGCGACAAGATCGACATCGTCACCGATCGCTCGAGCGGCGCCCTCGACCTCCTCCGCCACGACACCGCCCACGTTCTTGCCGAGGCCGTGCTCGAGCTCTACCCCGGCACCCAGGTGACGATCGGCCCGCCGATCGACGACGGTTTCTACTACGACTTCGACTTCCCCGACGGCGTGAAGATCTCGGACGCCGACTTCGAGCGCATCGAGCAGAAGATGCGCGAGCACATCAAGGCGGACGAGCCGTTCGAGCGCACCGAGGTGAGCGCCGAGGAGGCGATCGAGCGCTTCAAGTCGGAGAACCAGGACTACAAGGTCGAGCTGATCCAGGACCTCGGCGAGCCGACCGTCACGCTCTACAGGAACGGTCCCTTCACCGACCTCTGCCGCGGCCCGCACGGCCCGAGCACCAAGAAGATCAAGGCGTTCAAGCTGATGTCCACCGCCGGCGCCTACTGGCGCGGCGACTCGAACAAGCCGATGCTCACCCGCATCTACGGCACCGCGTTCTTCTCGAAGGACGATCTCGCCGCCCACCTCGAGCGCCTCGAGCAGGCCCGCGCGCGCGACCACCGCAAGCTCGGCAAGGAGCTCGGCCTCTTCATGTTCAGCGACCTCGCTCCGGGCCTGCCCTTCTGGCAGCCCGCCGGCACCCACATCTGGAACGAGCTCACGAAGTTCTGGCGCAAGGAGAACGTCGCGCGCGGCTACACCGAGGTGCGCACGCCGCTGATCTACGACGTCGAACTGTGGAAGCAGTCCGGCCACTGGGACCAGTACCGCGACCACATGTACTTCACCGACGTCGAGGACCGGCCGATGGGCCTCAAGCCCATGAACTGCCCGGCGCACATCCAGATCTACAAGGAGGAGCGCCGCTCCTACCGCGACCTCCCGATCCGCTACGCCGAGCAGGGCCTCGTGCACCGCTACGAGCCGAGCGGCACGCTCCACGGCCTCCTGCGCGTGCGCTCGATCACCCAGGACGACGCCCACATCTTCTGCAGCGAGGACCAGATCCAGGACGAGGTGGTCGGCTGCCTCGATTTCGGCTTCTTCCTCTACAGGACGTTCGGCTTCGAGCCGCGCCTCGAGCTCTCAACGCGGCCCGAGAAGCGCATCGGCGGCGACGAGATGTGGGACGCCGCCGAGGCCGCGCTCAAGGGCGCGCTCGAGAGCCAGGGCCTGGAGTACGAGCTGAACGAGGGCGACGGCGCCTTCTACGGGCCGAAGATCGACCTGCACATGACGGACTCGATCGGCCGCCCCTGGCAGCTCGGCACCGTGCAGCTCGACTACCAGATGCCCGAGCGCTTCGATCTCACCTACACGGGCGCGGACAACGCCGAGCACCAGCCGGTGATGATCCACCGCGCGCTGCTCGGCTCGTTCGAGCGCATCATCGGCATCCTGATCGAGCACTACGGCGGCGAGTTCCCGCTCTGGCTCGCGCCCACCCAGGCGCTGATCCTGCCGATCTCGGACCGGCACGAGGCCTACGCGAACGACGTGGCGAAGCAGCTCGAGGCCGCGGGGCTGCGCGCGGAGGTGGATGCGCGCACCGAATCCGTGGGCAAGAAGATCCGCGACGGCGAGCTCCGCAAGGCGCCCTACATGCTCGTCGTCGGGGACAACGAGGCCGAGGCGAAGCAGGTCGCCGTGCGCCGCCACCGCGAGGGCGACCTCGGCGCGATGGGCATCGACGAGTTCGCCTCTCGCGCGCGCGACGAAATCGACCGCAAGGACTAGTCGCGGCCTTGGTAGTGGACAAAGCGTCGCATGGCTATACTCGGCTTCTGAATGCAGGGCACCTACACATCGCGCCATTCGAGCTGACGCGCCGTGCCCTCCCCACCCGTCGGCCTCTCTATTTGCCTTTGACAGCTAGCCCGCTTAAGTTTTAGTGCCGATCCCGCGTAGGTTCGATCGGCGCCCGCCCGAGCGGGATCAGACGCGAATCAACGAGCGCATCCGCGTGCCCGAGGTACGCCTCATCGGCGACGACGGGCAGCAGGTGGGTGTGGTCAAGACCGACCAGGCGCTGCGTTACGCGCAGGAGCGCGACCTCGATCTGGTCGAGGTGGCGCCCGAGGCGCGCCCGCCGGTCGTGCGCGTGCTCGACTACTCGAAGTACAAGTACGAGCAGGAGCAGAAGGCCAAGGCCGCGCGCCGCCACCAGAAGCAGATAACGATTCGCGAGATCAAGCTGCGGCCGAAGATCGCGAACAACGACTACGAGACCAAGAAGGGTCACGTGCGTCGCTTCCTCGGCAGCCAGGACAAGGTGAAGATCACGATCATGTTCCGTGGCCGCGAGACCACGCACCCGGAGCGCGGGGAGCAGCTGCTGATGCGGCTTGCCGAGGACGTTGCCGACCTCGGAGCCATCGAGCAGCGGCCCAACCTCGACGGCCGCAACATGACGATGGTCCTCGGGCCCGTGAAGGCCAAGGAGGGCGGCGAGGGCCACCCGCAGGACAAGCACGACGACAGCCCCACCGGCAAGGACAGCCGGCGCAATCGTGCAGCCGCTGAGGCCGCCGCCACAGACGAGGCTCCGCCTGCCGCCGCGGAGGAGTCTGTGCCCGCTCCCGCGGAGGAGTCTGCGCCCGCCCCGGTCGACGACTCTGCACCCGCCCCCGCGGACGACTCTGTGCCCGCGCCCGCGGACGAAGAGCCCGCCGCGGAAGAAGAAATCCGCCGCTCTGCTTGAATAGGGCCCCGCATGCCCAAGATGAAGACCCATTCGGGCGCTAAAAAGCGCTTCCGGCTCACGGCCAAGGGCAAGGTGCGTGGCCGTCACGCGATGACGAGCCACATCCTTGGCAAGAAGAGCGCCAAGCGCAAGCGGCACCACGAGAAGCCCGTCGAGATCTCCGATCACGACGCTCCCCGGATCAAGGCGCTGCTCCGCAAATGAGCCGGGTCAAGCGCTCAGTTCACGCACGCAAGAAGCGCCGGGCCACGCTCGAGCGCACCAAGGGCTTCCGCGGCGAGGCGCACTCGAGCTACCGGCGCGCCAAGGAGGCGCTGCTCAAGGCCGACAGCTACGCCTACCGCGACCGCCGCAACAGGAAGCGCGACTTCCGTCGCCTCTGGATCAGCCGCATCAACGCCGCCGCGCGCCGTGAGGGCATGACCTATAGCCAGTTCATGCACGGCATGCGGCTCGCCGAGATCGAGCTCGACCGCAAGATCCTCGCGGACATCGCCGTCCGCGATCCCGAGACGTTCCGACGTTTTGCCGAGCGCGCCCGGGAGGCGGCCGCTGCCTGATCGCAAGCAGCGGACCGCAGGAACCACTCCCAGGGCGCCCAGCGAGGCGCCCTTTTTCTTTTCATGATCACCTCAGCCCAAAACGAACAGCTCAAGACCATCAGGAAGCTCCAGGACAAGAAGCACCGGGAGCGCTCCGGCCTGTTCGCGGCCGAGGGCGAGGACCTCGTGGAGGCGGCGGAGGCCGCCGGCTGGGAGCCCGAGATCCTGCTCGTGTCCGGCGAGGACGTGGAGCCCGAGCTGCTCGACGCCGTGAGCTCCCTCGGCTCGGGCGCGCGCGTGGTGGGCGTGTACGCGCAGCGCTGGGCGGAGCCGGGCGGCGATTTGTCCGTGTACCTGCACGGCGTGCACGACCCGGGCAACGTCGGCGCGGTGATCCGCTCGGCGCACGCGCTCTGCGACGGCCCGGTGGTGCTCGGCCCCGACTGCGCCGACCCGTGGTCGCCGAAGGCGGTGCGGGCGAGCATGGGCTCCGTGTTCGCGCGGCCTCCGGCGCGCGCGGGATTCGCCGAGCTGTCCGGCACGACGATCGCGCTCGAGCGCGGGGCCGGCCTGGCACTGTCGGCGGTGGAGGTCGAGGGACCGGCCGTGGTGTGCCTCGGGAGCGAGCGGGAAGGGCTTCCGAGGGAGGTCTCCGAAGAGGCAGGCGTGCGCGCCGAGATACCGCTGCGCGGCGACGGCCCCGACTCGCTGAACGTGGCGATGGCGGCCGCGGTCGCCCTCTACGACCTGACAAATAGGATGGCCGCCGATGGCTGACCCCATGTCAGAGGCGCAGATTGCGGAGCTGCAGGAGGAAGCGCGAGAGGCGCTCGCCCAAGTGGGCAGCGCGGTTGACCTCGAAGCCCTGAGGATCCAGTTTCTGGGCCGCAACTCGGCGCTGACCAACACGCTGCGATCGATCGGCAGCCTGCAACCGGAGGTGCGCGCTCACATCGGTCAGGTGGCCAACGCGGCTCGCGTGTCCCTCGAGAGATCGCTGGAGGCCAAACGCGAGGAGCTCGAGGCGAGCGAGCTCGACGCGAAGCTGGCCGAGGACCGCATCGACGTGACGCTGCCCGGCGACCCGCCGAGCCCGGCCGGCCATCTGCACCTCGTCACCCAGACGCGGCGCGAGATGGAGGACATCTTCATCGGGCTCGGGTTCAACGTGGTCGAGGGCCCTGAGGTCGAGTTCGACCACTACAACTTCACCACCCTCAACATCCCGCCGAACCATCCGGCGCGGGCGCTGCAGGACACCTTCTACCTGTCGCCCGACGTGGTGCTGCGCACGCACACCTCGCCGATGCAGACGCGCTCGATGGAGATCCAGCCGCCGCCGATCTACATCGTCGTGCCGGGGCGCGTGTACCGGCGCGACTCGGACGCGAGCCACACGCCGATGTTCCATCAGCTCGAGGGCCTCGCGGTGGACGAGAACATCACCCTCGGCGACCTGCGCGGCGTGCTGCTCGAGTTCGCCCGCGCGATGTTCGGCGCCGAGCGCGAGGTGCGGCTGCGCTCCGGCTACTTCCCGTTCACCGAGCCGAGCGTCGAGGTGGACATCTCGTGCTTCAACTGCGGCGGCTCCGGCTACATGGCCGACGGCTCGCGCGACCCGCTCTGCAAGGGCTCGGGCTGGATCGAGATCCTCGGCTCGGGAATGGTCGATCCGAACGTCTACGGCTTCGTGTCTGAGATGGGCTACGACCCCGAGAAGGTCTCCGGCTTCGCGTTCGGGATGGGGATCGATCGCATCGCGATGCTCAAGTACGGGGTCCCCGATCTGCGCTTGATGTTCGAGAACGACCTTCGCTTCCTGGAGCAGTTTTGAGTTCGAGTTCTTAGTTCTTGGTTCTTAGTTCTTAGTCCCGACACCCGACACCCGACACCCGACACCCGACCATGCGCGTCCCACTTTCTTGGCTCCGTTCGTACTGCGATCCCGGCCTCCCGATCGCGGAGCTTGGCGACCGCTTGGCTTCGATTGGGCTTCAGCCTGAGCGGATCGAGCATGTGGGGGTGGGGGAGGCTTCTGGGTTCGTGGTCGGGCGCGTGCTCTCGTGCGAGAAGCATCCGGATGCGGACCGGCTGTCGGTGTGCGTGGTGGACGACGGGTCGGGCGAGGAGCGGCAGGTCGTCTGCGGCGCGCCCAACGTGGCCGCCGGTCAGACCGTGGCCGTCGCGCGGCCGGGCGCCGTGATGCCGGACGGCTCCACGCTCGGCGAGGCCAAGCTCCGGGGCGTGAAGTCGAGCGGCATGATCCTCGCCGAGGACGAGGT
>DASXCV010000311.1:0-2098 GCA_036491015.1 Thermoleophilaceae bacterium
CCATGCGGTCGAGCAGCGGCGCCGGAATCGTGTCGGCCACGTTGGCCGTCGCGATGAACAGCACCTGCGACAGGTCGAGCTCCACGTCCAGGTAGTGGTCGCGGAACGAGTGGTTCTGGGCCGGGTCGAGCACCTCGAGCAATGCGGCCGACGGGTCTCCGCGCCAGTCGGCGCCGACCTTGTCGACCTCGTCGAGCATGATCACCGGGTTCATCGTGCCGGCGTCGCGCAGGGCACGGACGAGCCGTCCCGGCAGCGCGCCGATGTAGGTGCGGCGATGGCCGCGGATCTCCGCCTCGTCACGCACGCCGCCGAGCGAGATGCGAATGAACTCGCGGTCGGTCGCACGCGCGATCGACTCGCCCACCGACGTCTTGCCGGTGCCTGGCGGTCCGATCAGCGTGAGGATCGCGCCGGAGCGCTTGTCCTCGGGCACGCCGCGCTCCTTGCGCAGCTTGCGCACGGCCAGGTATTCGGTGATGCGGTCCTTCACGTCCTCGAGACCGGCGTGGTCTGAGTCGAGCACCTCGCGCGCGTACACGGGATCGAGCCGCTCATCCGAGCGCTCCGACCACGGCACGGACACGAGCCAGTCGAGGTAGGTCCGGATCATCGAGGCCTCGCCCGACTGCTCGCCCATCCGCTCGAAGCGGTCGAGCTCGCGGTCGGCCTGTTCGCGCACGCCCTCAGGCATGCCGGCCTCCTCGATCTTCGTGCGGTACTCGTCGATGATCGAGCCGTCGTCGTCGCCGAGCTCCTTGCGGATCGACTCCATCTGCTTGCGCAGGAAGTACTCCCGCTGCTGCTGCTCGGCGCCCGACTGCACGTCGTCGCGGATGCGCGCGCGCACCTGCAACTCGGCCAGCCGCTCGCGCTGAAGCGAGACGGCGAACTCGAGCCGCTCTGTCACGTCGAGCGTCTCGAGCAGCTTGACCTTCTGCTCGAAGGCGATCTCCGGCGAGTAGCCGGCGCTGTCCGCCAGCGCACCCGGCTCCGCGATCGAACGCAGGAAGGCCGCGATGCGGCCGTCGTCGCCGCGCAGGTCGAGGATCTCCTCGACCACCGCCCGGTACTCGCGCTCGAGCTCACGCGTACGGCCGTCCACCGGCTCTTCGTCCGGGTGCGGCTCCGCGTCCACGCGCAGCCGCCCGTCGGGGCCGCTCTGCGCGGCGCCGATCACGGCGCGGTGGAGCCCGCCCAGCGTCACGGCGCGCCCGCCACCGGGCAGCCGCACGCGGTCGGACACCTCGGCAACGGTGCCGACGCTCGCGAAATCGTTCTCATGGCGCGGGACGAGCAGCACGCGTTCTGCGTCGCCGACGTCCACGGCCAACGTCAGGTTCATGTGCGGGAAGACGACGGTGTCTTCCAGCGGCACGAGAATTAGTGTTTCCAAGACTTCACTCCCTAAAGGGGCTTATATTCCGTAAGTAAGGATACTCCGGAGGGTGGAGAAAGAACGCTGGCTCGTCGACGGGATGAACGTGATCGGCTCGAAGCCCGACGGCTGGTGGCGCGACCGCCCCGCCGCCATGCGGGCCCTCGCGGAGCAGCTCGGCGCTTGGGCCGGCGAGCGCGACGTGACGGTGGTGTTCGACGGTCGCCCGTTCGAGGTAGATGTCGACGGCGTGCGCGTGGAGTTCGCCACCCGCCGCGGCCGGAACGCCGCCGACGACGACATCGTGCGGCTGGTCGAGTCAGACCGCCACCCAAGCGGGTTGCGGGTGGTCACCTCCGATCACGAGCTCGCCACGCGAGTGAGTGAACTCGGCGCCCAGGTGGTCTCAGCCGGCGGTTTCCGCCGGCTGCTCGATGCGTGACTTAGGAGATTCCAACGCGTTGAAAAAGGGAATCCACACAGCAGGAAGACCCCACCGCACGGAGGAGCGCCCATGGCCCCCATCAGCTACCAGACCGTCCGCTTGGCTCGCGGCCGTCACCAGTCTCCCGATCAGGGAGCGTGCGTCATGGAGCTGGCGTCGATGCTCGCGGTCGAGCCGTTCAGCGACCACCCGGGCTCCGTCTGCCCCGTGATCGGGGCGTTCCTGCGCGCCTACAACGACGGGCTGCCCGACGACCGCCGCCAGGACCTCTTCGA
>DASXCV010000312.1:0-5481 GCA_036491015.1 Thermoleophilaceae bacterium
GGAAGTTTTCGCGAACCTCGGGCGTCTAGCAGTAATGAGTACCGGAACCCCCTGGGTAACGGCCGCGTCTGTCGCACCGGTACGCGAGCCCGCGGAGGGGTTGGCACAGGGCCGTGCCGCCCCTCCGCACCCCAGGACCTCTAAGGCCCGGCCCCCTAGTAGTAGTGCGGGGAGTCGGGCGAGCTCACCCAGGCCTCTTCCCCAAGCTGGGGAGTGACCTCCGCGCGCAGATGCACGAGCGCTTCGGGAACGCTCTTGTCGTGCGGCACTGTCCAGCCGAGGCCCGCGAGGTTGATGATCTTGCGGATCGGCGCGTGGTCCGGCACCACCACGCGCAGCTGCTGACGCCGCCGCGTGAGCCGGCCGCCGAGGCGGAACAGCAGGTGGATGCCGGCGCTGTCGATGTACGTCGCGTCGCTTAGGTCGAGCACGAGGCCGAGCGCGCGCTGCTGCACCGCGCCCTCGAGCGCCGAGCCGAGGTCGGCGGCGTTCGAGATGTCCACCTCGCCGGCCACCGTGGCCACGATCGCCCCGGCCTCGGTGCGCATCTCCATACGAGCCAGCGGACTCATACGAACGCCTCCTGACGAACGCTCTTCATGAGGTGCACGGTCGTCCCCTCGGAGCCCGGCACGACCTTCATCGAATCCGTGAGCCGCTTCATCAGCTCGAGGCCGCGGCCGCGGTCAGAGCCCGCGCGCGGCGGCCGCCAGAAGCCGAAGTCGCGCACCTCGATCTCCACGTTCCCTCCAAGATTGAGCGCACGCACCTCGAAGACGGCGTCGCCCGGCGGGTACGCGTGCTCGACGGCGTTCATGCACGCCTCGCCGCATGCGACCTTGAGCTCGTAGGCGATCTCCTCCGGCACCCCGATCGCGGACAGCCAGCGCTCGACCGCGCGCCGCATCAGCGCGAGTGACTCCGGCTCAGCCGGCAGCCGCAGCTCGAGCTTGGTCATGTCCACCGGCACGAGGCGGGTGGCGAGCACGGCCACGTCGTCGCCGGCGGCGCCGTTCGGCGGCACCTCGCTGAGCAGGAAGTCGCACATCGCGTCGGGATCGGCGGGCGCGCGCTGGATCGCGTCGCGCAGGCGGTCGAGCCCGTCGTCGATCGACATCCCGCGCTCTTCCACGAGACCGTCCGTGTAGAGCAGCACGGTCGAGCCCGGCTTCACCACGGCCTGCCCGGCCGTGTAGCCGCCGAAGGGCAGCACGCCGAGCGGCACGAACTCCCCGCCCTCCAGGTAGATGGCGTTGCCGTCCGGCCCGAGCACGAGCGGAGGCAGATGGCCCGCGGTGGCGAACGTCAGGTGGCCGTTGCGCGGGTCGAGCACGAGGTAGCTGAGCGTGGCGATGCGGTCCTGCTGCCAGTGGTGCATCAGCAGGTTGAGGCGCTCGATCACCTGGTCGGGGCGGTCGTCCTCCATCGCGTAGGCGCGCAGCGAGTTGCGGATCTGGCCCATCAGCGAGGCCGCCTCGATGCCGCGGCCCACCACGTCGCCGATCGCGAGCCCCACGCGGCCGTCGCTGTAGGGCACGACGTCGTAGAGGTCGCCGCCCACCTGGGTGCCGTCGGCGCCCGGCTGGTAGCGCGTGGCCAGCTCGAGCCCCGGCACCTCGGGCGTGCTGCTCGGCAGCAGGCTGCGCTGGAGCGTGGCGGCGATCTCGTGGGCCTGCTCGTTGAGTCGAGCGCGGTCGATGGCCACCGCGAGGCGGTCCGCGGCGAGCTGGAGCAGCTGGGTGTCGTCGTCGGAGAAGCGGCGGCCCTCGCTCGTGCCCACCTGCAGCACCCCGATCACGCGGGCGCCCTGCACCAGCAGCGGCACGGCGAGCACCGAGCGCACGCGGTCCTCCCAGACCACCGACACGGGCATGTTGTTCGAGTCGTTGTCCTCGATGAAGACGGGGCGCTTCTCGGCGGCCACCCGGCCGGCGATCCCGGCGCCGAGCGGCACCCGCTGCGACTGGGCGTAGTCGGCCCCGCGCCCGCGAGCCGCGCGGACGGTGAGGCACTGGCGCTCCTCGTCGTGCAGGAGGATCGCCGCGCGCTCGACCTCGAGCACGTGACTGACTCGGGCGAGCAGCTCGGACAGCAGCTCGTCGAACGGAAGATGGGCGAGCGCGGCGTCGGCCACGGCCTCGAGGCCGCGCACCTTCTTCACGGCTTCCTCGGCGCGCTCGCGGGCGTCGCGCTCGATGCTCTGCATCGCGGCGCGCTGCGTGCGCACGCGCTCGATCAGGAACAGCAGCGCGAGCCCGATCGCCACCCACAGCATCGCGTCGGTGAGGATGCCGACGCCGAGGTGCGGGGCGCTGCTGTAGAGCAGCGGCAGCGAGCCGAAGGCCACGACCGCCGGGATGAACAGGGCGCCGCGGCGGGCGTTGTGCACGCCGACGCCCGAGCCGAGCCACAGCAGGAACAGCGCCCGGTAAGGGGCGGCGCCGTCGGCCAGCCACTGCAGGAGGGCGGTCTGCGCCAGGCCGAGGTAGCTGATCATCAGGAGCTCGCCGAAGCCGAACTCGCTGTCGAACACCCAGCGGGCGCCGGCGAGCGACAGGAGGACGATCAGGATGGCCGACGGCCAGCCGGCGTCACCGAGGGCGATGTCCGGCGGGGCGAGCGCCAGGAATCCGGCGGCGAGCACCGCGCTGAGGCCCCAGAGCATGCCCACGAGCTTGCGCGCGGTCTCGATGTCCGCCCCCGGATACGACTGATCCCGGCGGGAGAAGAGCTCTCCGAGTAGGGCAAATCTGGGCATCCTTGCCCGCGCGCGCGAGGCCATGCTTCCTTGATCGACAAATCGGGGCTCGGTCTTGATCGAAAACTGGCGTCAGGGGGCCGCTTGTCAGGGCGGCGAACCACCCAAAGTGGGGCCGTTTTCTGTGCGGAAGAACATTCGGTAGGCGAACACGAAGTAAACGGCGGCGAACAGCATCCCGATGGGCCACCAGACGGCCGCCGTGACGAGCGCGTGATGGCCGGCCGCCGAATTGTGGATCGTGAGCCCGTAGGGGTGGTTGTCGTGGGCCGGCAGCAGGTTGGGATAGAGCCCCGCCGCCATCGTGGTGAGCAGGCCGACGATGAAGAGCGACGAGCTGACGAACGCCGCCAGCCAGCGCCCGCGCGACTGCATCACGAACACCCCGACGAGCGCCCCGATCGCGAGCGCCGGGAAGATCAGCCGCCAGGGGTGATCGGTGAGGTTGGTGAGCATCTCGTGGCGCACCGAGTAGGTGGGCCAGATCAGGGCGGCGAACAGGACGGCATCGGCGATCGCGATGCGCCGCGCCGCCTTGCGCGCGCGCCCGCCGAGCGCGTCGGTGGCGCGCCAGGCGAGGAAGCTCGCTCCCTGCCCGCACAGCACCACGAGCCCGAACACGCCTATGAGCAGCGCGTACCAGTTGAGGATGTTGAAGAGCGGCAGCGAGAAGTAGCCGTCGGGCCGGAGCGGCACGCCGCGCACCACGTTCCCGAGGGCGATCCCGAACACGAGGGCGAGTGCGGCGGACGCCAGGCAGAACACCGCATCGCAGGCCGACTCCCAGAGCGGATGGTCGATCTGGTGGCGCAGCTCGAGCGCCAGGCCGCGGCCCACGAGCAGCCAGAGCACGATGATCAGCCCGAAGTAGAGCCCGCTGAACGCGCCCGCGTACGCGTGCGGGAACGCCATGAACAGCACGCCGCCGCTCGCGATCAGCCACACCTCGTTGCCGCTCCACACGGGTCCGATCGCCGCCGTGGCCTCCTCGCGCTCCTCGGGCGTCTTCGCGAGGAACAGGTGCAGCGCTCCCACCCCGAGGTCGAACCCGTCGAGCACCACGTACATCGTGATCATCAGGGCGAGGAAGCAGAACCAGACGGTGGGCACGCGCTCAGACTCCCACGGGCGCGGCCGCCTGTGTGTCCACCGGCTCCGGATCCTCCGGCCCGCGCGTCACGATCCGGACGATCAGCATCAGGAACAGGATGCCCACGAAGAGGTACAGCCCGGCGAAGCCGAGCAGCGTGAAGATGCCCGTGCCCGCCGGCACCGACGACGCGGGCGAGGCCGCGTCCTTCGTTTTCAAGAGGCCGAAGATCACCCACGGCTGGCGCCCCGTCTCGGCAGTCACCCAGCCGGCGATGTTCGCGATGTAGGTGAAGGGGAACGCGAGCATCAGCGCCCACAGCATCGCCTTGTTCTCGTACAGCTTGCCGCGCCAGAGCAGCAGCACCCCGAGCCCGGCGATCGCCACCAGGATCGTTCCGAGCCCCACCATGATGTGGTACGCGTAGTACACGAGCGGGACCGAGTCCGGCCACTGGCTCGTGGGGATCTGGTTGAGCCCCTTCAGCTCCTGGTTCCAGTTGTGCGAGGTGAGGAACGAGAGGAAGTGGGGCATCGCGATCGTCGAGTCGAGCTTGCGGTTCTCGGTGTTCGGATTGCCCACGAACACGAGCGGAGCGCCCTTCTCCGTCTCGAACAACCCCTCCATCGAGGCGAATGCCGACGGCTGCAGCTCGGCCACGTTGTGCGCTGCGCGGTCGCCCGTCGGGAAGATCTGGAGCACGCAGAAGATCAGCCCCGCCACCACGCCCACCCGCACGCTGATCTTCGCGAACTCGATGTGCTTGCCCACGAGCAGGAAGTAGGCGCCCATCGCCGCCAGCACGAACGCCCCGGTGATCGCCGCGCCGCTCATGTTGTGCGCGTACTGCCACCCCACCCACGGGTTGGTGAGCAGGCCCCAGAACGAGTTGAGCGTCACGCCCTTGCCGTGGCCCGAGTAGGCCACCGGGTGCTGCATCCAGGCGTTCGTGGCGATGATGAAGAAGCCCGACAGCCACGAGCCGGCGAACACGAACAGCGCGGCGATCCAGTGGATGCGCGCGCTTACCCGCTTGCGCCCCGCCAGGAAGATCCCGAGGAACACGGACTCGGCGAAGAACGCGAACACGCCCTCCAACGCCAGCGTCGTGCCGATCACGCCGCCCGCGTAGTTCGAGAAGTTCGCCCAGTTGGTGCCGAACTGGAACTCGAGCGGGATGCCCGTGACCACGCCCACCGCGAAGTTGACCGCGAAGATCTTCGCCCAGAACACCGCGGCGGCCTCGTAGTGGGCGCGCTCCTCGGCGGTCTTGCGGAAGGGCCGGAAGCGATGGTCGTCCCGGCCGAGAAAAGCCACGCTCTCGAGCCACGCCATCATCAGGCCGAGGCCCATCGTGAGGATCGGGAAGAGGTAGTGGAAGGTGACCGTCAGCGTGAACTGCAGGCGGTCGACCGTCACGTGACTGCTCACGTCCGCGCAGGCTACGTCATCATCCCCGCCTGCGAATTCCGGCAGACAAGGAGAAGAAGCCAGTGGGAGTACTTGACGGCAAGGCGGCGATCGTCACAGGATCGGCGCGCGGCATCGGCAGGGCGACGGCGGAGCTGCTCGTCTCCGAGGGCGCAAAGGTCCTGATCAACGACCTCGACGGCGACGTGGCCGAGCAGGCCGC
>DASXCV010000313.1:0-13545 GCA_036491015.1 Thermoleophilaceae bacterium
GGGCGAAGCGTCTATCCTCGCGCCGGTGGGGGACGCCGGAGGGGACAAGCTGAAGATCGTGACGGTGATGACGACCACCGCGGACGGCGGTGCCGAATTCGCCGCGATGGAGATGCTCTGGGCGCTCGAGCAGCGCGGGCACGACACCGTGATGGTCACCGACCGCCCGTCGATCGCGCGCGACACCGGAGTGCGCATCCACGAGGTCGACCTCGGCCCCAAGCTGTCCCGCCGCGACTGGCCGAAGATCGCCGCCTCCTGGCCGCTCTACATGCGCCGCCTGCGCCGCGCCCTCGAGGCCGAGCTGCCGTATGACGTCCTGCTCGTTCATTACAAGAAGGAGCAGCTCATGGCGCGCCAGCTTCCGCGCCGGCTGCGTCCGGCGCTCGTGTGGTCCGAGTGGGGCCCGGTGCCGTTCCAGATGCGCAGCGGCCCCGGGGCCTGGGCCTACCGGGACGCCGCGAACAAGGCGGGCCGCATCATGGCGATCTCGCGCGGCACGCTCGAGTCCGTGGCCGAGGTCGGCGTGGACGCGGGCAAGATCGAGGTGGTGCCGAACGTGATGCGCGGCGACGACCTGCGCTACAGCGCCGAGGGCCGCGCCCGTGTGCGCCGCGAGCTGGGCATCCCAGAGGACGCGTTCGTGGTCGGCTGCATCTCCCGCTTCCACCCGAAGAAGCGCAACGACGTGCTCGTGGACGCGATGAAGCTCGTCAACGGCGACGCACACCTATTACTCGCGGGAGCGGGCGAGACCGAGGCCGAGCTGCGCGAGCGCGCTGCGCCGCTCGGCGAGCGCGCGCACTTCGTCGAGACACCCGGCGACGACGTGGCCGACTACACGTCGGCGTTCGACCTGAGCGTGTTCTGCCCGAGCCCGACCGAGGGCGCCCCGCGCGCGGTGATCCTGCCGTGGCTGGCCGGCAAGCCCGCGATCTCCACGGGCGCGATGGGCGTGGCGGACATGATCACCGACGACATCGGCCAGATCGCCTCGCCGGAGAACGACCCCGCCACCGTCGCGGCGATCCTGCAGAGCTACATCGACGACCCGGAGCGGGCGCAACGGGAGGGCGCCCTTGCCCTCGAGCGCGCGCTCCAGACCTACGACGCCCCGGTCGTGGCCGCGCGCATCGAGCAGATCTTCCGCGAAGCTGGAGCGCGATGAGCGCAACCAGCGGCGCGCCCTCCGCGGGCAGCGTCGGGCGTCGGCGGATGACCGCCGACATCGCCGCGCAGCTCGTGGGCCGCGCGATCAACCTCGGGCTCGGCGTGATCGTGACCGTCGCGCTCGTGCGTTACCTGGGCGAGTCGAAGTACGGCGAATGGGCCACGCTCCTCTCGATCGTGGCCCTGATCACGGCCGCGGGCCCGCTCGCACTGCCACGCGTGGTGGTGCCGAAGGCGGCCGCCGATCCGGAGAACGAGCGCGCCTGGTTCAGCGCGCTGATCGAGATCCAGGGGATCATCGCCATCCCCGCGGCGATCCTGTCGGTCGTCATCGTCGTGATCATCTCGCGCGGCAACGAGATGCTCGTGGCGGGCTTCGTCCTCTCCACGCTGCTGCTGCTCAACGCCCCGAGCGCGCTCGGCACGGTCTTCCAGATGCGCGTGCGCAACGACATCGGCACCCTGCTCGGCATCGCCAACAGCATTGTGTGGACGGCGGGCGTGCTGATCATCCGCTCGGCCGACGCCGGCCTCGTTGCGATCGCCATCATGTTCGTGGGGGCCGCGATCTTCACCGCGGTCGTGACGATCGCCCTGAGCGTGCGCTTCATGCGCTTCGACTGGGTGGCCGGCCACGCCCTGCGCTCGACGGTCGTGCGCATCGCGATTCCGATCGCGGTGTTCGGCCTCGCGGTGACGGCCTACAACGCGATCGACACGATCATCGTGTTCGAGCTGTCCGGCTCGAGGGACGCGGGCCTCTACGGCTCGGTCTACCGGATCCTCGACCAAGCGGGCGTCTTCCCGGCCGCGATCGTCACCACGCTCACGCCGATCGTCGCCAGCAGCTACAAGACGGATCTCCCGCGCACGCACAAGCTGGTCCAGGCAGCGGCGGACATGCTCGCGATCCTGTCCTTCGGCGGCGTCGCGCTCGCCCTGTCGGCCGGCGGGCCGCTGCTCGAGCTGCTCTACGGCGAGGCGTTCAGGGTCGCCGCGCCGTCGCTCACGATCCTGATGGTCGCCTTCGTGCTGATCGGGCTGGGCTACGTGTACGGCACGCTCGTGGTGGTGCTGGGGATCCAGCGCCGAGTGCTCAAGTACGCGCTGCTGGCGCTCGCGGTGAACGTCTCGCTCAACCTGATCTTCGTGCCGATCTTCGGCTACACGGCGGCCGCGGTGATCACCGTGATCACGGAGGCGCTCGTGCTCACGCTGACGGTCCGCGTGGTCGCACCCATCCTCCAGTTCAAGATGAAGCTCACGAACATGATCCGCACCGGCTTCGCGGCGGCTGGCATGTGCCTGATCGTGTGGGGCTTGCGGCTGGCGGGCGCGGAGGTCGGCTGGCTGCTCGCGGCCTCGGTTGTCTCCTATGGCGTGCTGCTGTTCGCCCTGAAGGCGATCGACCGGCGCGAGCTCGTCTCGCTCGTGGTGGAGAAGCCCGCCGCCTAGCGGCGGTGGTTGCGCGCCACGTCGGACAGAAGCTCCATGAGCAGCGGCACCTGGCGGCGCGGGTCGAAATGCTGCTCCACGTGAGCGCGCGCGCCCTGCGCCAGCTCCGTCCGGCGTGCGTCGTCCTCGAGCAGGCCCCACAGCCGGCGCCGGAGCGCCTCCTTGTCGCCGACCGGGAACACCACGCCGCCGCGCCCGCCGCCGGTGAGCTCCGGGATGCTCGCCAGGTCGCTGGCCACCACCGGCGTGCCGCACGCCATCGCCTCGAGCACCACCCAGGGAGTGGCGTCCCCGCGCGTGGGCAGGCAGAACACGTCCGCCTGCTGGTAGAGCTCGACGAGCCGCGGGTCGTCGTTGCTCATCCGGTGCACGCGGATGCCGTCGCGCTCCGGCACGGCCTCCGCCGACACCACGTCGAGCTCGACGTCGCGTCCGAGGCGGTCACCGAGCACGTCGACCAGGTCGAGACCGCCCTTGCTCGCGAAGCGGCCGCCCACGAACAGCACGCGCGGCGTGGACGAGCCCGTGCGCTCGGCCGGCTTGAAGCGCTCGAGGTCGATCCCCGGGTGGTTCGTGATCACGCGGGCGCGGGGCGCCACACGCTTCACGTCCGCCGACGCCCAGTCCGTCATCCCGAGCACGAGCGGCGCCTTCGTGAACACGGCGCGCTCGGCGCGCTCGCTCGGCCAGATCATCGCCTTCGAGTAGGGCCGCAGCGGCCGCCAGATCTCCATGGCCCGCCAGCCCCACACGCTGATGTCCACCACCGGCACGATCGGCACGACTTTCATCAGCCCGAGCATCCCGAAGGTGATCGAGTGGCTGCGCACCTGGACCACGTCCGGGTCGAACGCCTCGATCTGCTCGATCAGGGAGCGCCGCGCGAGCAGCGAGTGCACGGCGTGCCAGCGCGAGGTCTGCATGTCGAGGTCGTAGCCGCCGAGCACCGGGGCGCTGCTCCACAGCGCGCGCTCGACGCGCGTCTGCTCGGGCAGTCCCGCCAGCCGCACCTCTACCTCGGGCATCTGTTCGAGCACAGGCCCGACCGACGCGTCGTAGGTCGCGTGCCCCATCACGGTCCCCACCACCCCCTCGGTGAGGAATACGACCTTCAGCGTGTCCGTCATCCGCACATCGAGTAGCGACGACACGCCAGCCTACGATCTAGCCACGCCATGCGCATCCTGGTCATAAGCAATCTCTACCCGCCCGCGCAGATCGGTGGCTACGAGGTGCTCTGCGCCGAGGCGGTCAAATGCCTCGCCGAGCGCCACGAGATCACCGTGCTCACCTCCAACCGGCTGGGTGTGCCGTCCGAGCCCGGCATCGTGCGCGAGCTGGCCTATCTGCCCGACGGGCGCCGCAGTGCCCTGCGCGCACCGGCGGCCGCGTTGCACGCGGCCAAGGTCACGCGCCGGGTGCTCGCCGAGGTGCGCCCGGAGCTCGTGTTCGTGTGGAACGGCGCCGCTATGCCGCAGACCGCGATTCGCATAGCCGAGCAGTCCGGGGCGGTCGTGGCCTACAGCGTCTGCCAGGGGTGGTTCGAGGGCCTCTACGCGGGCAACGACCTGTTCATGCGCGAGCTCACGCCGGCCGGCGCACATCCGGGCTGGGGACAGGCGATGCGCCTGGTCAACCGGCACCCGTCGCTGCGGCTCGACCTCCGCACGCGCGTGCCGGCCTCGATCTGCTGGGTGAGCGAGGCGATGAAGCGGCTCGTGCCGATCCCGCCGACCGTCGAGCCGCTCGAGCAGCGCGTCATATACACGGGAGTGCACGACCCGGACCTGTGGACCTCCGTCGAGCGCCGGCCGCCGAGCGGCCGCCCGCAGATCCTGTTCGTCGGCCGTCTCGAGCGTGAGAAGGGGCCGGACGTCGCCTACCGTGCTCTCGCTGCACTGCGCGAGCGTCACGGGATCGAGGCCGACCTCGTGCTTGCCGGACGCCCGAACGACGAGATGGCAGCGCTGCTCGCGCCACTCGGGCGCGAGCTCGGTATCTCGGAACGCCTGCGGCTCCTCGGCCAGGTGAGCCCGCAGCGCGTGGCCGAGCTGATGGGCGAGAGCTCCGCGATCGTCGTGCCGTCCGTGTGGGACGAGCCGTCGGGCGGCATCTGCCTGGAGGCCGGCCTCGCGCGCATACCGGTGGCGGCCTCGCGCGCGGGAGGCATGCCCGAGGGCCTGCTGGAGGAAGAACACGCGCTCTACTTCCCGATCGCCGACCACGACTCCTGCGCCGATCAGCTCGCGCGCCTGCTCCGGAGCCCGGACGAGACGGCCGCCCGCGCAGCCCGCGCCTACGAGCGCGCGCAGGCGTTCACGTTCGATCACTACATGGAGCGGATGAACGAGTTCGTGGACGCCGCCGTGGCGGCCGGGCGCAGCGATGCCGTCGGCTCGGCGGCCTAGGCGGCCGAACTCAGCTCTTCGGCCAGCGCCTGCTTGACGGACTCCACGACGATGCCCAGCTCTTCCTCACTGAAGCCCGAGGACATCGGCAGCGCGCAGTGGCGCTCCGCCGCCTCCTCCACGCGCGGCAGCGACAGCTCGCCGTAGGTGTCGATGTAGTCGCTGAAGCGGTGGATCGCCGGGTACCAGGTGGTCTGCACGCCGAGCCCCTGGAGCCGCTCGCGGAAGCCGTCGCGCGCCGCGCGGTCGGGCAGCAACACGGGGAACGCGAAGTGCGAACCCGCCTCCACCGCCGCGTCGTCCCATACGAAGCCGAGCCCCTCGAGGCCCGCCAGCTCCCGGCGGTAGGCGCGCGCCAGCTCGCGGCGCGACTCGATGCTCGCGTCGAGGCGCGGCATGCGCGACAGCGCGAGCGCCGCGCGCGGCTCGTCGAGGCGGAAGTTGAAGCCCACGTCCACCACGTCGTAGGTGTCGGCGTAGCCGCGGTGGCGGTCCCAGGTCACGCTCGTCATCGCGTGCGAGCGCAGCGAGCGCACCTTGGTGGCCAGCTCCTCGTTCGCGGTCGTGACCATGCCGCCCTCGCCCACCGGCAGCTGGTTCTTGCTGAAGAAGCTGAAGCAGGCGAGGTCGCCCACGGTGCCGGTGCGGCGCCCGCTGTCGTCGACCGTCGCGGCAACCGCCTGCGCGGCGTCCTCGATCAGCACGAGGCCGCGCTCGTCGCAGAGCTCGCGGAGCGCGAGCACGGGCGCCGGGTAGCCGCAGAAGTGCACGGCGATGACCGCCTTGGTGCGCGGCGTGATGCGGCGCTCGACATCTTCGATGTCGATGTTCATGTCCTCCGGGCCGGCGATCTCGCACAGCACCGGCTCGGCGCCCGCGTAGCGCACGGCGTTGGGCGTGGACACGAAGGTCATGCCGGCCACGATCGCCTCGTCGCCCGGCCCGAGCCCGGCGGCCAGGCAGGACAGATGCAGCGCGGCCGTGCAGCTCGACACCGCCACCGCGTGCGGCGAGCCGACGTACTCGGCGAAGCGCTGCTCGAACTCGTTCGTGCGCGGCCCCATCGTCAGCCAGCCGGAGCGCAGGCAGTCGAGCACCGCCTCCACGTCCTGCTCGGGAATCTCGAGCTTTGCGAGCGGTACGCGCCAGCTCATTGCAGGCAGTCCCTGATGCCGTCGATCACGCGCTTCTGGTCCTCGTCGGTGAGATGCGCGAACAGCGGGATCGTCACCTCGGTGCGCGCCGCCAGCTCCGTGTGAGGAAGCGACACGTCCTTGTAGCGCTCGCGGTACGCCGTGAACGTGTGGGTGGCCGGATAGAAGACACTCGTCTGCACTCCGTGGCGGTCGCGCAGCCGGGCGCGGAACTCGCGCTGGAAATCAGGGTCGTCGAGCAGGATCGGCATCACGTAGCCGGACGCGGTGGCCACGTCCTCGTCGCGGTAGGGAACGGTCAAACCGTCCATCTCCGACAGGCTGCGGCGGTAGATCATGATCAGCTCGCGGCGGCGCTCGATCTCCTTGTCGAGCCGCTTGAGGCGCGACATCAGCATCGCCGAGCGCGGCTCGTCGAGCTTGTAGTTGTAGCCGAGCTCCGTCACGTCGTAGGTGGTGGTGGCGTGGCTGTGCCGCGCCCAGGTGCCCGACGTCATGCCGTAGGAGCGCAGGCTGCGTGCCCGCGCCGCCATCTCGTCGTCGTCGGTCACGAGCATTCCGCCCTCGCCCACCGACAGCACCTTGTTGGAGAAGAAGCTGAAGCACGAGGCGAGCCCGAACGTGCCGATCGCCTTGCCGTTCACCGTCGCGCCCGGCCCGTGCGCGGCGTCCTCGATCAGCGCGATCCCGTGGCGGTCGCACAGCTCCCGGAGCGTCTCGACGGGCGCCGGGTAGCCCGCGAAGTGCACCGCGCACACGGCCTTCGTGCGGTTGGTGATCTTGCGCTCCACGTCCTCGGGATCGATGCCGAGGTCGTGCTTGCCCGGAATGTCCGCGAACACCGGCGTGCCGCCGCAGTAGATCGCGGCAGCAGCCGTGGCGGCGAACGTGAACGCGGGCACGATCACCTCGTCGCCCTTGCCCACGCCCGCGCCGAGGTACGCCAGGTGCAGGGCCGCCGTGCAGTTCGACACGGCAACGGCGTGACGCGCTCCCACGTACTCGGCGAACGTCTTCTCGAACGCCTCCGTACGCGGGCCCATCGTCAACCAGCCCGAGCGCAGGGTCTCGGCTACGGCCTCGAGGTCCGTTTCATCGACCTTCAGGTCGAAGAACGGGATCTCAGGAAATGTTCCGGTAGCTGCGGTCAAAGGGATCCGGGAAGGCGCCGGCGCTGAGCGCGTCCGCGACCTCTTGGATGCCGTCGGGAACGGTCATGGTCGTCTCGAAGCCGAGCACGTCGCGCACCTTGTCGAAGCTGACCTTGTAGTCGCGCGGGTCCTCGTCGCGGCGCACGAAGCTCACCTTGCCGCTGTCGAGGCGCCTCTGGATCTCCTCGACGATGTCGAGCTTGCGGTAGTTCTCGCCGGAGCGGCCGACGTTGAACACCTCGCGCGCCACCTTCTCGTCCGGCGCGTCAAGCGCGGTGCGGACGGCGCGAGCGGCGTCGCGGACGTGCACGTACGGGCGCCAGAACTGCTCGCCGAACACCTCGAGCTCCTTGTCGGCCCAGAGGTCGCGCGTGAACTCGTTCACCGTGAGGTCGAAGCGCATGCGCGGGGCCACGCCGTAGATGGTCGCGAAGCGCAGGCAGGTGGGGCGCACGCCGTTCGGCTCGCCGTGGATCATCGCCTGCTCGATGCCGACCTTCTGCTCGGCGTAGAGCGAGACCGGGCGCAGCTCGCCCTCCTCGGTGATCGGCACGGTCGGGTCCGCCATGCGGCCGTAGTTGGAGCAGGTGGAGGCGAACACGAGGCGCTTGATGCCGTACTTGCTCGCGTCGGCGGCGAGCGCCTGGCTGCCCCCCACGTTCACGGCGTTCGACTCTTCCGGATCGACGGCGCAGGCGGGGTCGCCCACGATCGCCGCAAGGTGCACGAGCTCGTCCGCGCCCTCGAGCGCCACCCGGCGGACCTCCGCGTCGCGGATATCGCCGCGGACGAGCTCGGCGCCCTTCTCCTGCAGCGAGCTCGCGATCTCCTCCTGCCCGTGGAGCAGGGAGTCGAGGATCCGGACCTTGCGCCCGGTGCCGAGCAGCTCCTCGGTTGTCGGGGCGCCGATATAGCCGGCGCCTCCCGTAACTACGGTCACACCGCTCATGCGGCCACCTCCAGGGTCATGTTGCGCGGAGCGTGGAGGGACGCCCCCGTGCGCGGGTTGTCGTGCATTCAGTTACCTCAGACAGCGAGAAAAAAACGGCCTCTCCAAGGGACGGGAAAGGCCTTCCCTTCGAGAGTACCTCGGATTTCGGCAAATGGTGCAAAGCGCCTCCCACTCAACGCATCCTGCACGTGTTACCCGGGTCAGGGCATGGTACTTTCACCGCCCGGCGGGTCAGGGGCACCAGTTGAGTACCTACAAGAAAGTCAGAAACGTCATCGGCCGCGCGGTCGGGAGCTTCTCCCGCTACGGCGACCTCGACACGCTCTACGACCCCGCGGGAGCGGTCGCCCTCGACTTCGGCTGGGCCGGTGACGGGATCCGCGCCAGCCAGCTGGTCAAGCGGGGCGCCACGAAGGTCGTCGGCTTCGACCTCTGGTGGAAGGAGCCCGACGTCGAGCGCGTGACCGAGCTCGCCCGCCTCGCCGGCATCGCGGAGCAGACCGAGTTCTGCCTGGCCGACCCGTACGCCACCGGCTTCGCGGACGACTCGTTCGACCTGATCGTCGGCCACTACATCCTCAGCCACCTCGACCTCGAGCGGGCACTGACGGAGATCCGGCGCATCCTCAAGCCGGGCGGCCGCGCCGTGTTTGCCGAGACTCTCGCCGGCAACCCCTTCCTGCGGCTCGGCCGCGCGCTCACCCGCAAGGTCGAAGCTGAGCCCGGCACCCCGCTCAGCGAGAAGGACTGGGCCACCTGCGCGCGCCACTTCTCCGGCTTCGAGCACGAGGAGCGCGAGCTCACCACCATCCCGCTGATGCCGCTCAACCTCTTCCTGCCGGCCGGCGCGCAGGAGCGGCTGGCGCGCTTCGCCTGGGGGCTCGACGAGCGGCTGATGAAGCGCTTCCCGCGCCTGCGCAGGTACGCCCGCCTGACGTTCCTGATCCTGCAGTAGCCGCCCGCTAGGCGACGGCGGCCTGCGTGCGCGCCGCCAGCTCGCGGCGCAGGCGGTGGAGCGCGAGCCAGCCGTCGTCGCGGACCCGGCGCATCAGCCCGGCGCCGTCCACGTTGAAGCGCTTCATGGCCCGGACCGGATCCTCGAAGTCACGCCGCAGGCGCCGCTCGCGGCCTGCCAACACGGCACTCGCGGTGCGGCGGAAGGCGAGGCCCTTCTCGCTCGGCAGGTGCCATAGCCCGAGCGAAGCCGGATCGTGGTGATCCGGTGCCTCGTGGCGCGGCCCCGTGTGGATCCTCCACGCCACGGACGAACGGTCGACGAACGACACCACACCGAGCCCGCCGGCGAGGCTCAGCAGGTGCTCCTCCGCGGGGATCTCTCCTCCGCGCTCGCCCACGCGCTCGTCGAGCTCGTCGCAGTCGGTGACCATCTTGTGCAGGTCGCGCGCCGTGCCGCAGAGCAGCTCGCCGCCCACCCACGGCACCGGCACCGGGCAGTCGCCGAGCTCACGGCCGTACTCGCCGAGGCGGGTGGGCGTGGTGCCCTCGATGTTCCAGTCGGGCGGGTAGAGAATGTGCACGCAGCCCACGGAGCCGGGCTCCGGAGCCGCCGCGAACACCTTGTCCGGATCCACCCACACGCAGTCGAGGTCGGTGAACCAGAAGCGGTGGTCCGGATCGGTCGAGTCGTCGATCACCGCGTTCACCGCGTCGAGCAGGTAGCGCGAGGAGGCATAGCTCTCGACCGGCAGGCGGTTGCGGTGCGCGTACTCGGCGAACACGATCCGCACGCCCATCGACTCCATCGCCTCGAGCATCCGCACCCCACGGGGGGTCACGGCAACCGCGTCGTTCAGGTCGCGCAGGTTCGTGACGAGCACGATCTCGCGCGGCTCGGAGCGCAGCCGCAGGGAAGCCGCCTGCGTGAGAGCGCACTCCAGGTAGCGCATGGCGAGTCCCGCCGAGCCGCCGGTGGAGCGGCTCGTCGGGTACGTGAAGCGCTCCTCCGGCGTATGCACGTAGAGGTATTGAACGACTGTGTCGCCGGCGCGCAGCGTCGCGGTATCAACAGGCGGGTCGTGGTCCATTCGGCTCACCTCGGGGTCTGAATCTGCCCCCTGCCAGGGGTCGACGCGTCCAATGCGTCTCAAGCGATCGTACCTCGGATTCCGAAGAACAGCGGAAACCCCGAGGCCCGAACCGCGTCCACCCTTAGAAGTGATGGCTAGTCTCGATCACATGCGATTCGGCGCATGGCTTCGCCGGGGCAGAGTTGCAGCACTGGTCGGCGGTTTTGCCGGGCTTGCAGTGGCGGCAATGGGATGCACAGCCGTCAAGGACGTACCTGCCGCCAGCACGGGCTGCCCGGCGGTGTCCACGAGCGGCGCGCCCAAGCCGGGCCACCTGATCGTCGGGATGAACTCGGCCTGGAACAACGCCTGCAACCTCAGCGCGCTCAGAAGCGCGGGCGTGACGATGGAGCGCCTCGAGGTGGACTGGCCGAGCGTCGAGCCCCAGCGCGGACAGTGGTCGTGGCGCGAGTTCGACAAGCAGTTCGCGATCACGGCGCAGCACGGCATCACGATGCTGCCGCTGCTCATGGCGATCCCGGGCTGGGCCGGCGGCAGCCAGTACCAGATCGGCGCGAACCAGAGCGGCTTTGCGAACTACGTCGCGCAGGTGGTCCGCCGCTACGGCCCGCGGGGCTCGTTCTGGCGGGCCAACCCGCGGATCCCCTACCACCCCGCGCGCTCGTTCGAGATCTGGAACGAGCCCTACCTGGCGCAGTTCGCCGACGGCGGTCCCAACCCGGCCGCGTACGCGCGCATGTTCAAGGCGGCAGCGATCGCGGGTCACAAGGCCCAGCCCGCGGCCAGGTTCCTGCTCGCGGCGGACGCGAGCGCGCAGACCGCGTCCGGCTCGCTGATCCCGTGGATCGCGCCGATGTACCGCGCCGTGCCGGACCTCAACCGCTACTTCAGCGGCATCGCCGTGCACCCGTACTCGGCGCCCCACGGCCCGCTCGACTACACGCCCGGGGACACGCGCTTCGAGTTCCGCCGGATCGAGGGCGTGCGGCACCAGTTCGTCGCCCGCGGCGCTGGGAAGAAGCCGTTCTGGATCACCGAGCTGGGCTGGTCCACCTGCCCGTCCAGTCCCGGCAACTGCAACAACGAGGCCCAGCAGGCCACCTACCTCCGGCAGGCCTTTCAGAAGGTCAAGACGAGCTATCGCTCCTGGGTGAGCGCGATGTTCGTCTACAACTACCGCGACTCGGCCAGCGTCACGAACCCAACCGATAAGGAACGTTGGTTTGGCCTTATCAGGCGCGACGGGTCACCCAAGCCGGCCTGGCAGGTGCTCCGCGCGGAGGGCGCGTAACCACGCGCCTCGACGCGCGATGACGCTCATGGAGTAAGCGGGCAAGCTCGCATGGGGGCTGGTTTTTCGCGTCCCCCGCAGGGGGAATAATCGGTCACGCGCCGGGGGGTCGGCGCTAAAGGCTCCGCAGCGATTGCCGAAGCAAGGCACATAACCCCTTCCGTGTTTCCTCGACACAAAGGTCCCTTCATGCCCCGCCGCCCCCGCGTGCGAACCACTGCAAGTGCCGTCCTCGTCGTCGCGCTTCTCTGCACTCTCGCTGCCTCGGTCGTGCTCGTGGGCAGTGCCGCGGGCTCGCCCCAGCCCGCCGCCGGCGCGCACGCCGCCAAGGCCAAGAAGAAGAAGAAGGCCAAGTGCACGCGCTACAAGACCGTCCGCGTAAAGCGCGGCGGGCACGTGCGGAAGGTCCGCCACTGCGTGTCGCGCAAGAAAAAGTGCAAGCGCTACAAGACCGTGCGGGTCAAGCGCGGCCACCGTCACGTGAAGGTCCGCCGCTGCGTCCACCCGAAGAAGAAGCCGGCCGCCGCCCCTTCGCCCTCCCCCGGCTCCGGCACCACCTCCGGGCCGCTGAACGGCGGGCTGATCTACGGCCTCAACTCCGTGAACAACGACGACGCCACGCTCTCGAACGTCGCGGGCGCCGGCGTGACGATGGCGCGCGTGCCGCTCACGTGGTCGCGCATCGAGCCGTCGGCGGGGCAGTTCAGCTGGTCGGGCTACGACAGCGTCGTCTCGGCTGACGCTCGCCACGGCATCACCGTCCTGCCTGACGCGCTCGGCGACCCGAGCTGGGCCGAGTCGAGCTCCTACAACATCCCGTCCAGCCCGGCCGCGTACGCCGATTTCATCGCGCACGCCGCCGCGCGCTACGGCCCGGGCGGCACCTTCTGGGCGCAGAACCGGACCGTCCCGTACCACCCGATCGTGTACTGGGAGATCTGGAACGAGCCCTACTGGTACCTGTTCAACTCGAATGGCGCGGACCCGGGCGCCTACGCCCGGCTCGTGAAGGCCACCGCCCTGGCCGCCCGCGCCGCCAACCCGCAGGTCAAGTTCCTGCTCGAGGCCGATCTGACCGGCTACCCGAACGCGAGCACCCAGGTCGAGTGGATCAGCGCGATGTACAGCGCGGTGCCCGACCTCAACAACTACTTCGACGGAGTGGCGGTGCACCCCTACTCCTGGCCGAAGGCGCCGGACGTGTACTCGCCCGGCGACCGCTGGGACTTCAAGCGGATCGGTGACATCCGCGCGAAGTTCGTGGCCCACGGAGCCAACAACAAGGGCTTCTGGATCACGGAGGTGGGTTACCCCACCTGCTCCGGCAACTCCAGGTGCGTCAGCGAGAGCGCTCAGGCGAGCGATATCGCGCGCATCTTCCAGCTGGTGAAGACCGACTACGCGAGCTTCATGCAGGCGGTCATTCTCTACAGCTACAAGGACCCGTCGGGACAGGACGGATCAGACCCTGAGGACTGGTTCGGACTGATTCGCTCGGACGGGACGCCTAAGCCCGCCTGGAACGCGCTCAGACAGGCCACGGGCGCCGGCTAACCGCCGCCCCCTGAGCGCGCCTTCTGGCGCGTAGCAGTCCCAAACGTTCGTCTAAGGGCAGCTGGACGCGTTCAGCAGCACGCGATGAGCGTCGATCCGTCCTGCAACACGCGGCGCTCCCTTCAAGCGTCGCGGCAAACACGCGAGCGAACACATGAACAGCAGAACCCTCCGCACCATCATGTTGTTTGTCGTTTCGGGACTCCTTGCGCTGGTGGCCGTCCCCACCGCGCAAGCCCGGGCGAGCAAGTCCCGCCATCACGCCGCGCACAAGCGCATCTGCGTGAAGCGGCACGGTCGGACCGTCTGCCGGATGAAGAAGGTCTCCGACCACAGCGATTCCCGCCGCAGCCACCACCGCC
>DASXCV010000314.1:0-9562 GCA_036491015.1 Thermoleophilaceae bacterium
CCTGAGCTGATGCAGGATTTGACCTCAGGGGGCGCCGAGTCCAAGACCAAGGGCGCACTCGAGGGCGTCAAGGAGTCGTTGTTCGGCGATGGCGACGGGGAGGACGACGACGGCGACGGCAATGGCGACGGGAACAAGTCCCGGTCGCGGAGCCGCTCTTCGTCGCGCTCGTCGCGGTCGAAGTCCTCGTCCGGGTCGGGCTCACGCTCGCGCAGCCGGAAATCGAGCTCGTGACGAGCGCGGTCTACGTCTACGGCGTCATGCCCGCCGGCGGCGGCGGACCGATTCCGGTGGCCGGCGTGCAGGGCGTGACGGTGCGAACAGTCGAACTGGACGGCCTCGCGGCGCTCACCAGCGACCTTAGGGACGGCGCCCTCGCCGCCGCTCGAGAGGTGCGGGCGCACTGGAGCGTGCTGGACGAGGCTGCGAAGACGGGGACCGTGCTCCCCACGCGCTTCGGCACCGTGCTCGAGAGTGCGGAGGCGGTGCGCACTCACCTGCTCGAGCCGAACGCGGAGCGTTTGCACGAGCTGCTCGCCGCGATGGCAGGGCGCGTGCAGCTGAACCTGAAGGGGGACTACGACGAGGAGAGACTGCTGCCCGAGCTCGTGAAGCAGTCGCCGGCGATCTCCGGGCTGCGCGACAAGCTGCGCGAGCTCCGAGGGGACGCCGGCTACTACGAGCGCATCCGGCTCGGTGAGCTCGTGGCGGGGGAGGTCGCGCGCCGCCGGGAGGCTGACACGCAGCAGGCTCTCGACCTCCTCGCTCCGCTGGCGGTTGATACCCGCACGGAACCGCCCGCGCAGTTGTACTCGGCGTACAAGCTTGCCTTCCTCGTGGAACGGGACCGCCAGGACGACTTCACCCTCGCGGTCGATCGCCTGGCGGCGCAGCACGCCGACTGCGTTGCCATCCGCTACGTCGGCCCGCTGCCGCCGTACAGCTTCGCGGAGGCCGACCTCACGCCGAGGAGCGAGGCATGGGCCTGATCAGCGGCTTGCTCACGCTGCCGCTCGCGCCTGTGCGCGGCACCGTCTGGCTGGCAGAGCGCATCAAGGAGCAGGCGGAGGACGAGCTGTACGACGAGTCGGCGATTCGCACCGGCCTCCTCGAGCTTGAGGAGGCCCGCGAGTCCGGTGAGCTTGAGGAAGCGGAGATCGACGACGCGGAGAACGCCCTCCTGGAGCGCCTGATGGCGATCCGCGGGTTCTCTGCGGAGGGGGCATATGGCGGGCAAGAGTGACAACGGCAAACTGTCGGCGGCCGACCTCAGCAGGGCCGCTCTGACAACGGTGGCGGAACTGACGGGCTACGAGCCCGAGGCGGTGACGGCGCTCGAGTGGGATGGAGAGTTCTGGCAGATCACCGTGGACGCGCTCGAGCTCTCGCGGATCCCGAACACCACCGATGTGCTCGGCGAGTACGCGGTGCAGCTCGACCAAGGCGGAACCCTGCACGGCTACCGCCGCATGCGGCGCTTCCAGCGCGGCCACGCGGGCGATTGAGAGTGACCGTGGAGCGGAGCAGTCTTCCCACGCGCGCGACGAGTCCGTTACCGGGGCGCCCGACCAGCGACACGAATCTCGCCGACATCCTCGAGCGGGTGCTGGACAAGGGCATCGTGATCGCCGGGGACATCCAGATCAATCTGCTGGACATCGAGCTGTTGACGATCAAGCTGCGGCTGCTCATCGCCTCCGTCGACCGCGCGCGGGAGATGGGAATCAACTGGTGGGAGAGCGACTCGACGCTGCAGAGCCTGCCCGGTAACCGCGACGGCGGGGACGATCGCCAGCTGGAACAGGAAAACCGGCAGCTGCGTGAACGGCTCGAGCGCATCGAGCGGCAGCTGGGTGTCGCACAGGAGAAGAAGTGAACGACGAGCTGGCGCGCTGGGCCGCCGAGCGTGCGCCTGCGCTCCGCGCCCGCGCCGAAGCCGAGGCGGTGGCCACGTTGCGGGAGGCCCTCGTGGCCGCCGTCCTCGGGGAGCGTTCGCGTGTGACCACGGGCCCGGCTCCGGCTCGGCCACCGGCGGTGAGGAACCGGGACACCGGCGACCTCCTCTGGGCCTACTGCGTGATGCGCGCCTCCGACGCACAACCAACCGACGCACCCGGGATCGCGAACGGCGAGCCGGTCAAGCGCGTCGAGGCGGCGGGACTCGCGGCGCTCGTGAGCTCCGTCCCGCGCGCCGAGTTCGGCGAGGAACCTCTGCGACAGAACCTAAACGAGCTCGCATGGCTCGAGCGGATCGCGCGCGCCCACGAAGGCGTGCTCGACAACGCGCTGGCCGGCGCCACGATCGTGCCGCTGCGCCTCTGCACGCTCTACGAGAACGAGGAGCGGGTGCGCGAGATGCTGGCGCGCGAGCGCGGCGCCTTCTCCGCCGCGCTCGACCACCTCGCCGGCCGCCAGGAGTGGGGGGTGAAGGTCTTGCTGGACGAGGAACGGCTCGAGCAGGAGGCTCATGCCCGGATCGGGGGTGCTTCGGAGATCGACCGCGATCTCGATTCGCGCGGCAGCGGTGGCGCCTACATGCTGCGCCGGCGCTTCGAGCGCGAGCTTCGCGAGGCTGCCGAGGCGCTGGCGAGCCAGGCCGCCGAGGCGATCCATGCCAGCCTCTCCGCCTTCGCGCTCGATGCCGTCACGCGCTCCCCGCAGAATCGGGACCTGTCCGGACACGAGGGGGAGATGATCCTGAACGCCGCTTACCTCGTGGCGGCGGAGCGCCTGGACGAGGTCCACGAGCTCGTGCGGCGGCTCGAGGACGAGCATCGCGCAGTGGGCGCTCGGATCGAGATCACCGGTCCCTGGCCGCCGTACAACTTTGTCCCCGGAGGCGGCACCGCCACGGTCGCATGACGACGATCGCCGAGCGCGATGTCGCGCTGATCGACCTGGTCGACCGTCTGCTCGGCGGCGGTGTGGTGATCGCCGGCGACATCACCCTGAGCGTGGCGGACGTGGATCTCGTGTACGTGGGCCTGCGGGCGCTGATCACCTCGGTGGCGACCGCCGAGGAGAAGAACCTGCTGCCACGGATGGGGAGCGCGCTGTGATAGGGCTGTACGCCGTCACCGACGACTGCGCGCCGTCGCCGCCGGCTCCATTGCGGACGGTGACGGCGAACGGCTTGGCATTCGTATGCGGGCCCGCCGGCACCGACGATTGCTCGCCGGAGCGCCTGTGGGAGCACGAGCGCGTAATCGAGCGGCTCATGGAGAAGAGCGACCTGCTGCCCGTGCGCTACGGCACGCGCGCCCCGGACGAGGCGGCCGCGGCGCAGGTCCTGCGCGAGCGCCATGCTGAGCTGGCGGACGCGCTCGAGGGCGTGCGCGGCGCCGTCGAGCTGTCGGTCCGAGCGGTGGGTCAGGCGGCTGCGACGCTGCCGCCGAGTGAGGCGCAGACCGGCGCGGCCTATTTACGCGCGCGTGCGCGCGAGGCGGCCGAGCGAGCGAGCGCGGCCGGCTCGGTGCACGAGCCGCTCGCCCAGCTCGCGCGTGCGTCAACCAGGCGGCCGGGCCGCGGGGACGGCGACCTGCTTCGCGCGGCCTACCTCGTGGACCGGAACTTGATCGTGCGCTTCGCCGGACGCGTCGCGGACATCCAGGCCGCGCGTCCCGAGCTGCGGCTCCTCTGTACCGGTCCCTGGCCGGCGTACAGCTTCAGCCGGCATGAGTGACAAGTTCCTCCACACGCCGCCGGACCTCGACCTGTTCGCAACGGATCGTCCGCGGCTCGAGAACGTCCTCACGCGGCGCGTGAACGCCGACCCCGAGAACGTTGAGCGCGGCTTGGCGCAGCTCGTCCTGACGATCGTCGAGCTGCTCCGTCAGCTGATGGAGCGCCAGGCACTCCGGCGTATCGACGGCGGCGCGCTCAGCGACGACCAGGTCGAGGACCTCGGCCGCACCTTCATGGAGCTCGACAAGCGCATGGAAGAGCTCCGGGACCAGTTCGGGCTCGACCCCGAGGACCTCAACCTCGATCTCGGTCCGCTCGGCAACCTGCTCTAGGAGAGCCTGTCCACGACCCGCCGGGTCTGGGCGCTCGCGAGCCGCACGTCCTCACTGGCGTGCTCGATCTGCCCCGCGAGCTTCGACAGCCGCTTGGCCAGCTGCCTGGTGTCGAGGTTGGCCAGCTCGCGCGGAAGCCGGACACCGAGTACGCGCGGGCGCCTGCTCTTGATGATCGCGCGGCCCGAGAAACCAAGGGCGGCCAAGCCCGCGAGCGCACGGATTGCCTCTTTTTTCTCAAGGCCGCCGCTCGAGCCCGACCGCTGGTTTGCCTGCTTTCGAGTAGCCACGGTTCCCTCCAGGGCTGGGGTACGTTCTAGCTGCCGCTGCTGGCCTTGCCGCCCTTACGGCCGGCGGCCTTCTTCTGCGCCGTGTTACCGCCGCTGCCACCGCCGCTCGACTTCCGGCTGCGGCTGCTGCCGGAGCTCTTGCCGCCCCGGCTCGAGGAGCCCTCGCTGTTGGCGATGGCTGCCGCACGCGACTTGTTCATCCCCTTCTTGCGCAGGCCCTCGTACTGCTTGTCGTCCTTCACCGACGAACCATGATCCTTTGCCATGTCAGGTCCTCCTCAATCCGTTGCTGGCCCTGCTCTACCCCGTCCATCTCCTTTCAAGCGCGATCGCCAGGTAGGTGCCTTCACGAGTTCCGCCTTGGTGGGCTGCTGATCTTGAGTTCGCGCTCGACGGCGGCGGGCACCGCTTCCGGGGTGTGAGGGCGCTCCAGAACGAGTGAGGTTCCGGGGCTCACCTGGCTCGTTTCGGCGGCCTCAAGCCGGGTAGCGGGAGGCTCGTGGCCGATACGAGCAGAGACGATCGCGCGATAGAGCTCCATCGGGAGCTTCGCGGCAAGGTCCGCGCCGCCGCGAAGGCCGAGCTGACGCCGGAGTCACTCGAGCTGTTGTACACGCCCGGCGTTGCCGCGGTCAGCCGCGAGCTGGTGGACAACCCGGCGGCCGCGCGCGAGCTCACCGGCGTGGGAAACAGCGTGGCCGTGATCTCCGACGGCTCGGCGGTCCTCGGACTCGGGGACGAGGGACCCGTGCCGGCACTGCCCGTGCTCGAGGGGAAGGCGCTGCTCTTCCGCGCCCTGGCGGAGATCGACGCGGTGCCGATCGCGCTGGATGTGCCGGACGAGGACGCGTTCGTCGCGGCGGTGCGAGGCATCGCCCCCGGCTTCGGAGCGATCAATCTGGAGGACATCGCGGCGCCCGCCTGCTTCTCGATCGAGCGGCGGCTGCGCGAGGAGCTCGACATCCCGGTGGTGCACGACGACCAGCACATGACAGCGATCGTGGTGCTGGCCGCGCTGCGCAACGCCTGCCAGGTGACCGGCCGCAAGCTCGAGGACACGAGCGTGGTGGTGTTCGGCGCGGGCGCGGGCGGCGCCGCCACGGCGCGCCTGCTGCGCGCATCCGGGGTGGAGCGGCTGGCGGTGGCCGACAGCAAGGGACCGCTCGGGCCCGAGCGCGACGACCTCGACGCCGTGAAGCGAGAGCTCGTGGAGGAGTTCGAACTCGATGCAAGCCCCGACGCCAACCCGCTCGACGGCGCCGATGCCGTCATCGGCCTCGCCGTCCCGGGCGCCTTCGATGCGGAGGGGGTGACGGCGATGGCGGACGACCCGATCGTGTTCGCGCTTGCCAACCCCGACCCCGAGGTCGATCCCGCCGAGGCCTCCGAGGCGGGTGCGGCGGTGGTGGCCACCGGGCGCTCGGACTTTCCGAACCAGGTGAACAACGTGCTCGTGTTCCCCGGGCTGTTCCGCGGTGCGCTCGACGCCGAGCTCTCCGACGTCGAAGACGACGCCGCGCTGCGAGCTGCCGCAGCTCTCGCGGACCTCATCGAGGACCCGCACCCGGAGCGCATCCTGCCCGACGTGCTCGACGACCGCGTTGTGCCCGCCGTGGCCCGCGCCGTCGCGGGAAATTGAGCACCTGGACGACCTGCAACTGAAGAAACGGTGTGTATCCGGACGCGAGACGGGTATTTGAGGCCCGCGGCCCGACGCATCAGCGGGTATTAGGTTTGCCCGGCGCCGGGCTCGCGGGGCGCGGGGACGCGTCGGCGGTGAGCCGTCAGGCGCGGACCCGCCCCCACTTCTAGCGGCGCGCTGCCTAGCCTTCGCTGGGTGTCGGCGCCGAACATGACCGCGAGCAGTCCTGGCCCCGAGATGCCCGAGGCCACGCAGCCACGCCGGCTCGTGCGTCGCGGCGTCGAGACGGTCCTCCTGCTGGGCGTGCTCGTCGGGATCGTGGTGCTCGCGCCGGGGCTCGGTGAGGCGCGACAGCACCTCCGCCACGCGGACGTCGGCTGGCTGTGCGTGGCCGTGGCACTCGAGGCGCTCTCCTGCTGGTCATACGTGCTCGCCTTCCGGCCGGTGTTCTGCCGCAACATGTCCTGGCGGAGCGCGTCCGAGATCTCCTGGGCGGAGCTCGGCATGGGATCGATCGTGCCCGCGAGCGGTGCGGGCGGGCTGGCGCTCGGCGCCTGGATCCTCAGCCGGGGAGGCATGCCGGCGGATCAGATCGGCCGGCGCTCGGTGGCGTTCTTCCTGCTGAAGAGTGGCGTCAACTTCGTGGCAGTCGCGGTGATCGGCATGTTGTTCGCTGTTGGGATCGTCGGGCCGTCTCAGCCCCTCTGGCGCACCGCGCTGCCCGCGCTCCTGGCCGTTGCCGTGATCGTCGCGGTGCTCTCGATCGGACGGCGTGACGAGCCGCCGCCCGCGCCCGAGGACAGCGAGCGGGCCACGCGCTGGTGGGCGGGGATCCGCCGCGCGATCGTGGGCGGCGTCCGCGAAGCCACCGCGCTGCTCCGCGCGCGGAACGTGGGCGTGCTGGTCGGGACCTTCGGCTACTGGGCCTTCGACAACGCGGTGCTGTGGGCGACATACCACGCGGTCGGCGCGAGCCCACCGGTGTCGGTGATCCTGATCGGCTACCTCATCGGACAGCTTGGGGGTGCGCTGCCGATACCGGGAGGTGTCGGCGGGATCGATCTCGGGCTCGTGGGCACGCTCATCGTCTACGGTGCCCCGGCGCAGGCAACGGTGGCCGCCGTGCTCGCCTACCGCCTGATCCTGTTCTGGCTACCGCTGCTCGGCGGCGCCGTTGCGTTCTGGTCGCTGCGCCACTGGCTGGACCGTCCGGAGCGCCCCGACCTGTGCGTGCCGAGCCCCTCGGTTACGCGCGCGCGAGAGGCCTGACCTCCTCCAGTTTGTCCACGTAGACTCCGCGGGGTGGGACCAGAGCCGTCGGTCGTGAGTCGTGGCCGGGTGTCGTGGCTTACCCATCCGCCGACGGGGGCCGCGCGTGTGAGCGTGGAGAGCGAGGCGTTCGGCCACCTGCCGGTAGCGCTGCCGGACCGCGAGCCGATCCCTCACGAGGCCACCCCCGGCGAATTGCTGGCGGTGGCGTACGGGATGTTTCTCGCCGTGGCCCTGTCGGAGGATCTGATGGATGCCGGGAAGCCGGCGGACCAGATCGTCGTGGAGGCAGCGTGCAGCTTCGCGGGCCCACAGAGCCATCGGCAGCTGGCCACCCTCGAGCTCAAGGTGTTCGGGCGTGTGCCGGAGCTCGACCAGCCGGGATTCCGCGAGGCGGTCGCGGTGGCGCGAGCCGGCGCCCTGCGGGCGGTCGGCGCTCGCGAGGATCTGCCGGGCCCGCTCGAGGCCGTTCTCGAGTCGCCCGGCTAGGGCTTCCGCCGCCGGCGCTCGGGCGCGCGTCCAGGAGGCTGCGCCGGCGGCTCGCGCCGGGTGGGTGGCGGGATCGGGCGAGTTACCGGCTTCCCCGATTCGACCGTCAGCTGTTCCCCGTGATGGCGGAGGTCAAGAGGCGGGCCGTTCTCGAGCGAGTAGGTGGCCTCTCGCGACTCGACGTCAACCTTGAGCTGCCGACCGCGGAACACAAGTCGAAAGCAGAGGCGGGTGAGCGCGGGCGGCAGACGGGGAGTGAAACTGAGCCTGCCGTCGTGGTCGCGCATGCCGCCGAAACCGGCGACGGCGGCGATCCAAGCTCCAGCCAGCGAGGCAATATGGAGGCCGTCGCGTGTGTTGTGCTCGAGGTCGTCGAGGTCGATCAGCGCGGCCTCGCCGAAGTAGTCGTAGGCCAGGTCGAGATGTCCCACCTCTGCGGCCATCACCGCCTGGGTGCACGCGGACAGCGATGAGTCGCGCACGGTCAGCGCCTCGTAGTACTCGAAGTCGCGCGCCTTCTCCTCGTCGCTGAACACGTCACCGCGCAGATGCAGCGCCAGCACGAGATCCGCCTGCTTGATCACCTGCTTGCGATACAGGTCGAAGTAGGGGACGTGCAGCAACAGCGGGTACCTGTCGGCTCCGGCGCTCTCGAAGTCGAAGCGCTGGTGTTGGGTGAACCCTTCTGCCTGCTGGTGCACACCGAGCTCGTCGTCGTAGGGCACGAGGACGGCATCCGCGGCGTCGCGCCAGGCGGCGGCCTCCTCGGTGTCCACCCCGAGCCGCGCGGCCTGCTCGGGGTGATCCGTCGCGGCATCGGCGGCGGCGCGCAGGTTCCGCTCGGCCATCAGGTTCGTGTAGACGTTGTTGTCGGCGATCGCGCTGTACTCGTCCGGGCCGGTCACTCCGTCGATGCGGAAGCGCCCGGCGCCGTCGTGGTGCCCAAGCGACCGCCAGAGCCGGGCGGTGTCCACCAGCAGCTCGAGGGCCGCCTCGCCGGCGAAGTCCGGGTCGTCGGTCGCGCTCTGATAGCGGACGACCGCGTCGGCGATGTCCGCGTTTATGTGGAACGCGGCCGTCCCGGCGGGCCAGTAGCCGGAGCACTCCTCCCCGTGGATCGTCCTCCACGGGAACGCCGCGCCCTCGAGGCCCAGCACGCCCGCACGTTCGCGCGCGACGTCGAGCGTGGAGTGGCGCCAGCACAGCGCGTCGCGGGCGGCGCCCGGGACCGTGTACGTCAACACCGGCAGCACGAAGGTCTCGGAGTCCCAGAAGGTGTGGCCGCTGTAGCCGGTGCCCGTGAGCCCCTTGGCCGGGATCGCCCGCTGCTCCGCTCGCGCGGCGGCCTGCAGGCAGTGGAACATGGAAACGCGCACGGCCAGCTGCAGCTCGGTGTCGCCGTCGATCTCCACGTCCCCGCGCTCCCAGAAGTCGTCGAGATAGGAACGCTGGCCGTCCACCAGGCCGCCCCAGCCGGTGTGCTTCGCCTCGGCCAGGGCGGCACGAACCTGGTCCCGGAGCGCGGGGAGCGAGCGTTCCTTGGACCACCCGTAGGCGAGCAGCTTCACCACCTGCAGCCGCTCGCCGGTCGCGAGGTCCGCGGCAATGGTCACGCGCGCGTCGTCGGCGAGGCTCTCGGAGCTCGTCTCTGTTCCCCGCGGACCGTCGACCAGGTGGTCCATTGCCGCCGCCATCAGCAGCCCGCTCGTGGTCGTGGAATGAACGAGCTGGGCCGCAAGATCGCGGTTCACGGCCCACTCGGCCTGCAGTTGCGCGCCCGTCGCGCCCGCCGCACGCGGATCGGCGGTCTGCGTCGGGACCGGTTCGTTCGTGACGAGTTCGGACTGCACAACCAC
>DASXCV010000315.1:0-20514 GCA_036491015.1 Thermoleophilaceae bacterium
GCTACCTGCCGGTCTGGACCGCCTTCGGCCTCACGATCGGCCTGGTGGGCGTTCTGCTCTCCTGGGTCCTCTGCGGCATCGGCGTGCTGATCGCCCTCGTCGCCATCGTCCGCTGGATCCGCGAGACCCGCGACGACATCAGCGATCTGCCGCTGGAGCATTAGCGGGGCCACCTCGGCCCGTCGCTTGCGCGGGCCTCGGCGTCTACAGCAGCAATAAAGGCGGCCTTATCGCTGAAGCAATCCCATCTAGGTGTTGCTCAGCAACAGTCAGATGACACAGCGGCGACCGAGCCCTCGGCCGAATCGCCCGAGCAATCCCAGTTTGGTGCCCGATAGAGGCACCAGGATGGGATTGCTTCGCCCTCGGGCTGCTCTTTATTGCTGCCGTTCGCCACGAATCGAAGCAGCGGCCCGGGCCAAGTCCTATGACCTATGACCGATGACCGGAGCCCTACGCGGCGTTGGCGCCCTCGGGCACATCACACGTCGCTCCATCCTCCGTCCAGCAGCGCACGATGTCGCGCATGGAGAGGATCCCGGCGATCTCCGCGCCGTCGATGACCACGAGGTGGCGGAAGCCGCCGCGGACCATCGCCTCGGCGGCGCGCTCGAGCGACCAGTCGCCGGCCGCGAAGGTCAGATTGGAGGTGAGGTGATCGGCGACCTTCTCCTCGTCGATGCTCTCGCCGGCGCCGATCGACTCGAGCAGGTCGCGCTCGGTGATGATCCCTGGACCCGGCTGGTCGGGGTCCATCACCACCGCGGCGCCCACGCGCCGGTCGGTCATGGCTTTGGCAGCCTCCCGCAGACTGTGCCCCGGCCCGATTGTGAGTACCACGGAACTCATCCCGTCGCTGACCTGCATGCCCCCTCCGATCTGCCTGCAGCGGCGATTTGACGTCAAGTGCTAATTGGCTCAAGCTTACCTCAGCCGGTGAGCCGGCTGCCATGCCCTCTGAACGCCATACCCAGTGAGCCGAGCATCAGATCCATCCGTCCTACCTCATCTGGGCCGACGTTTTCGCGCCAAGAGCGTTATGGCTTGCAATGGCACGAAGAGACTCCACACTTGAGCGCCGTCAGGCGCTGTACCGCGAAGCAATCGCGATCATCGAACGCGATTACCCCCGCCAGATCGACCTGAACTCGGTGGCAGCCGAGATCGCGACGTCGAGGCGCCAGCTTCAGCGTGCGTTCGCCGAGGTCGGCCACACGAGCTTCCGCACCCGGCTCGCGGACGTCCGCATGCGCCACGCCCTCGAGCTGCTCCGCGCGGGCGGGATACCGGTCCGTCAGGTGGCCCACTCGGTGGGCTACCGCCAGCCCGCTCAGTTCGCCAAGACGTTCCGGCGCCACCATGGCGCTCCCCCGTCGAAGTTCAAACGGTCGAACGACTTGGCGCCGGACGGCTGATCGGCCGCGCGGCCCGAACCCTCCCAGAGGGTGCGAGCCCATTCCCGCGGACCGGCGGGTAAACTCGCGCGCCGTGACGAGGGGCCGAGGAGAGACCGGTGCGTAAGCACCCCATCGTTCAGATGCTGACGATCGGCGTCGTGGCATCCCTGATCGGGATCGCCATCGCGCTGAACATCCACTGGTTCCCGCAATCGGCCGATACCGCCTCGCACCAGATCGACACGCTGTACGACGTCCTCCTGATCTGCTCGGTGCCCGTCTTCGTGCTCGTGATGACGGTGGCGATCTACTCCGTCGTCAAGTTCCGCGCGAAGCCCGGCGACATGAGCGATGGCGCGCCGATCCACGGCAACACGCGGCTCGAGGTGGTCTGGGTGACGATCCCGTTCATCATGGTCACCGCGCTCGCCGTCTACGGCTGGGTGGTCCTCAACAACGTCGAGGCGAAGAAACCGGGCGAGCGCACGATCAACGTCGTGGGCCAGCAGTTCGAATGGCACTTCCAGTACGCGAAGAGCGGCAAGGGCGACCCAGGCCCCTGCGGCAACAGCGGCCCGGGCCAGGTCACCAGCACGACGCTGGTGCTGAAAGACGACGAGCCGGTGCACTTCAACATCTGCTCGAAGGACGTCATCCACTCGTTCTGGGTGCCCGAGTTCCGGCTCAAGGAGGACGCGGTGCCCGGGCTCACCACGCACATCCGCCTGACGCCGAACCGCATCGGCCACTACACGGTGGTCTGCACCGAGCTCTGCGGCCTTGGTCACTCGACCATGCGCGCGCCCGTGCAGGTCGTCACCGGTCCGCAGTTCACCGCCTGGCTGCAGAAGCAGGCGCAGCCCGCCGGCGCGGCGCCCGCGCCGGCCGCAGGTGGCGGCGCACAGGCCGGCGGCGGCGCGCAGGGCACGGCTGCGGGCAAGCAGCTCTTCGCCGCCAACGGCTGCGGCGGCTGCCACACGCTGTCGGACGCGAACGCCAACGGCACCGTCGGCCCCAACCTGAACAAGCTCGACGCCGACGCCGCCAAGTACGGCAAGCAGCTCGGCGAGAGCCCCCAGGCTTACATCCAGCAGTCGATCAAGGATCCGGGCGCCTTCACCGTCCCGAGCTTCCCCAAGGGCGTCATGCCGTCAACTTTCGGACAACAGCTCACCCCACAGCAGATCAATGCTCTGGTGAAATACCTGGTCGGCGTGGGCAAGGGCTAGTGAGGAGGTAGCGCATGGCGTACGCGGCAAAGCTGAGGGCACCAGGGTGGTACCGGGCGATTCTCGGCATCCTCATTGGCTTCGGGTTCGGCTTCGGCCTCGACGTCGCGATCCGCGCGTTGTACGGCTGGCATCCGCTGGTCCAGACCGACGCGATCACGACCATCGAGCTCGTCACGGTGCCGTTCGGCTTCCTGTTCGGCTTCGGCTGCTTCGACTACTGGTTCCGCTGGGCATCCGGCGCGCCCACCATCCCCGAGGACCACTCGGGCCACGGCGCGACGAGCTGGAAGGACTACTTCCGCGTCAACACCGACCACAAGGTCATCGGCCTCCAGTACATCTGCACCACCTTCTTCTTCTTCACGTGCGGCGGCCTGATGGCGATGCTGATGCGAGCGGAGCTGGCCGCGCCGGGGATGCAGTTCGTCTCCCCGAACACCTTCAACGGCCTCTTCTCGGTGCACGCGTCGCTGATGATCTTCCTGTTCATCATCCCGGTGTTCGCCGGGATCGCGAACTACGTGCTGCCGCTGATGATCGGCGCGCCGGACATGGCGTTCCCGCGCCTCAACGCGCTCTCCTACTGGCTGCTGCCGATCGCCGGGATCATGATGCTGGCGAGCTTCTTCGCCCCCGGCGGCTCCTTCGCCACCGGCTGGACCGCCTACGCCCCACTCTCCACCGACACGCCGCTCGGCCAGACCTTCTTCTCGATGGCCGTGCAGTTCGCGGGCGCGTCATCGGTCGCCACGGCGCTCAACTTCCTGGTCACCATCATCACGATGCGCGCGCCGGGCATGACCTTCTGGCGCATGCCGCTGCTCGTGTGGGCGAACTTCACGACGTCACTGCTCGTGGTGATCGCCACCCCGTTCATCGCCGGCTCGCAGTTCTTCCTGATCCTCGACCGCGCGATGCACTTCAACTTCTTCAACACGGCCAACGGCGGCGACACGCTGATGTACCAGCACGTCTTCTGGTTCTACTCGCATCCAGCGGTCTACATCATGATGCTGCCGGGCTTCGGGATCATCAGCGAGGTCATATCCACGCACGCCCGTAAACCGGTGTTCGGCTACCGGATGATGGCGTTCTCGCTGATGGCGATCGTGGTGCTCGGCTTCACCGTCTGGGCCCACCACATGTTCGTCTCGGGCATGTTCCCGTGGCTGCGGGTGCCGATGATGATCACGACGATGCTGATCGCGGTGCCGACCGGCATCAAGATCTTCTCCTGGCTCGCGACCTTATGGAGAGGCGTGATCCATCTGACCACGCCCATGCTGTTCGCGCTGGGCTTCATCACGATGTTCACGCTCGGCGGGATCAGCGGCATCATGCTCGCGGTCATCCCGTTCGACATCCACGTGTCGGACACGTACTTCGTGGTCGCGCACATCCACTACGTGCTGTTCGGCGGCAGCGTGTTCACGATCTTCGCCGGGATCTACCACTGGTTCCCGAAGATGACGGGGCGGATGTACGACGAGAGCCTCGGCCGGCTGCACTTCTGGCTGTCGTTCATCTTCTTCAACCTGACCTTCGGACCGATGCACTTCGTCGGCATCGACGGGATGCCGCGGCGCGTGGCCGACTACGCGCAGAAGTACGCGGCCTGGAACGCGTTCATCTCGGTCTCGTCGTTCATCTTCGGGATGACGTTCTTCATCTTCGTCTACAACATCGTCACGAGCTGGCGGCACGGTCCGAAGGCCGCGGCCAACCCGTGGCGGGCGCACACGCTCGAGTGGCAGGTGTCCTCACCGCCGCCGATCTTCAACTTCGACGAGGTGCCCACCGTCGTCGGCGGCCCGTACGAGTACGGCGTGCCCGGCGCGGTCCACGGTGTGTTCAAGGAGCGCGTCCCGGCCGTCACCGCGGGCGGCGGCGGGGCTCCACCCCCGGTGAACACCGAATGACCGACAGCGGCGCAAAGACGATCCTCGTGGTGGCGAACGAGACCGTCGGCGGACGGGCTCTGATCGCCGCCGTCGAGGCGCGCGCCGCGCAGGGGCCGATCCACGTCGTGGTCATCTGCCCGCAGAACGAGCCGCGGCACGGCTACGTCGTGTACGACGACCTCGTTCGCACGGCAGCCGAGAACCGGCTCGAGATGACGCTCGCCGAGCTCCGCGAGGCAGGCATCGACGCCACGGGGCAGGTCATGGACCCCGACCCGTACCAGGCCACGATGGACGGCATCGCCGAGTTCAACGCGGACGAGGTGATCCTCTCCACCCACCCGGAGACGCGCTCCGGCTGGCTGCGGCGCGACCTCGTGGAGCGGCTGCGGCTCGACGCGGGCGTGCCGCTGACGCACGTGGTCGTCGACCTGGACGCCGACCGCGCCCATAAGGTCTCCACCCTCGTGGTCGCCAACCAGACCGTCGGCGGCCAGCCGCTGATCGACCTGCTGAAGAAGAAGGCCGCGGAGTCGCCGCACCGCTTCATCGTCGTCGTCCCCCGCGGCGAGGCGAGCAGCGACGAGGCGAACGAGCGGCTCACCAGCACGCTCGCCCGGCTTCGCGAGGCCGGCCTCGACGCGACGGGCCAGGTGCTCGACCCGGATCCATTCACGGCGGTCCAGAACGCGCTGCAGTTCTACCGCGTGGACGAGATCGTGATCTCCACCTTCCCGGGCGAGCGCTCGGGCTGGCTGCGGATGAACCTCGTGGAGCGCACGAGCGCCTCCACGTCCCTGCCCGTCGAGCACATCGAGGTGAGCCACGAAGCGGCTCAGGAAGGAGCGGCTGCCTGATGGAGTCAGCCTCGATCTCAACAGGCACGCACGCTCACGAGCACGAGCACCACGGGCCACCGCCGGCGAACCACTCGTCGCGCGTCGACGCCCAGATGCTCGGCATCTACCTCTTCATCATCTCGGAGGTCATGCTCTTCGGAGCATTCTTCACGGCCTACTTCTTCCTGCGGGTCGTGAGCGGGGATCCGTGGCCCGCGCCGGGCACCGACATCCCGGTGCTCGTGGCGGCCGTGAACACGGCGGTGCTGATCTCGTCGAGCTTCACGATGCACTGGGCCAGCATCTCGGCGAAGAACGGCAACCGGCAGGCGATGCGGGCCGGGCTGTTCGCCACGTTCTTCCTGGGTCTCACGTTCCTGTCCGTGCAGATCAACGAGTACGTCCACCTCGGCTGGTCGCCGCAGGACCACGCCCAGGGCACGATCTTCTACGGCCTCACCGGTCTGCACGGCGCGCACGTCACGGTCGGCCTGATCCTCCTCCTGTTCGCCAACATCCGCGCGAACCGCGGGCACTTCACCCCGGAGGAGCACCGCGGCGTCGAGGTGCCGGGCATCTACTGGCACTTCGTGGACGTGATGTGGATCGTCGTGTTCACGGCGCTCTACATCATCTGACGCGTGCAGAATCCGCTCCGCTCGGAGGATGCGATGTTCCGGTTCCTCGTCTGGGCCGGAGTCCTCATGGTGATCGTGATCGTGCTGGTCGTCGTGCTCAGGGCGATCTTCTGAACGACCTGGAGCTAGCCGAGCGCGCGGCCCGCATGGCGGGCGACCTGCTGCTCGAGCGCTTCCACGGGCCGCTCAAGGACGTCGAGAGCAAGTCGACGGTCACCGACCTCGTGTCGGAGGCAGACACGGCCTCAGAGGCCGCCATACGCGATCTGCTGGCCAGGGAGCGCCCGGACGACGGCCTGCTGGCCGAGGAGGGTTCCGCGCACCAGAGCGCGAGTGGGCGGCGCTGGGTGATCGACCCGCTCGACGGCACGGTCAACTATCTCTACCGCCTGCCCGCCTGGTGCGTGAGCGTCGCGCTCGAGGACGCCGAGGGCAGCGTGGTGGCAGTGGTGCACGACCCGCTGCGCGCGGAGACCTTCACCGCCGAGCGCGGCGCCGGCGCGCGCGTGAACGGCGAGCCGATCCGCGTGAGCGGCGAGGACCGGCCCGAACGCGCGCTGATCGCCACCGGCTTCAGCTACAGCGCCGAGGTCCGCGTCGAGCAGGCCGAGGTGCTCAGCCGCGTGCTGCCGGTGTTCCGCGACATCCGGCGCGCGGGCGCGGCGGCGCTCGATCTCTCCTACCTCGCCTGCGGCCGTGTGGACGGCTACTACGAGCGCGGCCTCAAGCACTGGGACTGGGCGGCGGCGAGCCTGATCGTCACGGAGGCGGGCGGCGCCGTGGCGGACCTGTCCGGCGAGCCGGCCGGCCTGGCCGCGGCGTCGCCGGGGCTCCTCCCCTGGCTGCTAGAGCTAGTGGGCTGAGAATTTCGACAGCGACTGACCTAGGAGGCCTGAATGGCTGAGAGACTCGACGGCACGGTGGCGCTCGTCACCGGCGCAAGCAGCGGCATCGGCGAGGCCACGGCGGCCGCGCTCGCCGCCCAGGGCGCGGCGGTGGCCGTGGCGGCGCGGCGCAAGGACCGGCTCGACGAGCTCGTCGCGCGCATCGAGGGCGACGGCGGCAAGGCGCTCGCGATCGAGGCGGACGTGACGAGCCAGGAGCAGGCGATCGCCACCGTGGAGCGCGTGGTGAGCGAGCTCGGGCGCCTCGACACGCTCGTGAACAACGCCGGCGTGATGCTGCTCGGCCCGATCGTGGATGCGCCCACCGAGGAGTGGGACCGCATGGTGGCCCTCAACCTGCAGGGTCTTCTCTACTGCTCCCACGCGGCCATCCAGCACCTGCTGATCGCGGCGGAGGACTCGCCGCGCGGCGTAGCCGACCTGATCAACATCAGCTCGGTGGCCGGGCGCGTGGCGCGCGCGGGCTCAGGCGTCTACAACCTCACCAAGTGGGGCGTGGGCGCGTTCAGCGAGTCGCTCCGCCAGGAGGTGACCAAGCGCAACGTCCGCGTGTCGCTCGTGGAGCCCGGCGCCGTGGACACCGAGCTGACGGACCACCTGCGGCCCGAGTTCCAGGAGGTGGCCAAGCAGCGCTTCGAGGGCGTCGAGAAGCTGGCCGCGGCGGACATCGCGGACGCGATCGAGTACATAGTCACGCGGCCGCGGCGCGTGGCGGTGAACGAGGTGCTGATCCGGCCGACCGACCAGGCCGACTAGGTCCGAGACCTAGTTGGTGCCGGTCACGCGCACGACCTCTTCGATGGTCGTGACGCCCTGCTTGATCTTGTCGAGGCCGTCGTCGCGGAGGCGGACCATGCCCTGCGCTACGGCCACCTCGCCGACGGCGGCGGCAGACGCGCGCTGGATCACGAGCGAGCGGATCTCGTCGGTCATCGGCATCGTCTCGTAGAGGCCGGTGCGGCCCTTGTAGCCGCTGCCACCGCAGCGCCTGCAGCCGATGGCCTCGTAGGCCGTGATGCCGGTGCCGACGTGGAAGCCGTGTCCCGTGAGCGTGGCCTTCGTGATCTTCGTCTCGGCGCGGCAGAACGTGCAGAGCGTGCGTGCCAGGCGCTGAGCCACGACCGCCTCGATCGAGGACGCCACGAGGAAGGGCTCGATGCCCATCTCCACGAGGCGCGTGATGGCCGTGGGCGCGTCGTTCGTGTGCAGCGTCGAGAAGACCAGGTGGCCGGTGAGGGCCGCCTCGACCGCGATCTGGGCGGTGTCCCGGTCGCGGATCTCGCCGACCATGATGATGTTCGGGTCGGCTCGCAGCATCGAGCGCAGGCCGGTGGCGAAAGTGAGGTTCACCTTCGTGTTCACCTGCACCTGCTTCACGCCGTCGAGGTGGTACTCGACCGGATCCTCGATCGTGATCAGCGTCTTGTCGGGCGTGTTGAGCTTCCGCAGAGCGGCGTAAAGGGTCGTCGTCTTGCCCGAGCCGGTCGGGCCGGTCACGAGCACGGCGCCGAAGCTGCGGCCGATCGCCCTGTCGAAGCGCTCGCGCTGGTCCTCCGCCATGCCGAGCGCGTCGAGGTCCATCACGACGCTCTCCTTGTCGAGGATGCGCATGACCACCGACTCCCCGTCGACGGTCGGCATCGTCAGCACGCGGATGTCCACCTGGCGGCCGTCGACCTTGAGGCCCATGCGCCCGTCCTGCGGGCGCCGGCTCTCGGAGATGTCGAGCTCGGACATGATCTTGATGCGCGACACGACGCCGGGCACCATCCGCCGCGGCACCGTGGTCGACTCCTGCACCACGCCGTCCACGCGGAAGCGCACGCGCGTCTCGCGCTCGGCGGGGTCGAAGTGGATGTCCGAGGCGCCGCGCTGCACGGCGTCGGCGATGATCGAGTGCACGAGCTTGATCACCGGCGCGTCGTCGGCGACCTCACGCAGGTCGGTGACCTCGATCGTCTCCGGCGCGGTCTCCTCCGCCGCCTGCTGGATCGCGTCGTCGATGCGGTTGAGCTGGCTGAGCAGCCCGTCGATGTCCTCGCGCGAGGTCACCGCGCGGTGCACCTCGAGCCCGGTCATCATCGCGATGTCGTCGACGGCGAGGATGTTCGTCGGGTCCGCCATCGCGAGCAGGATCGTGCGCTCGTCGAGGTAGGCCACCGGGACCGCCTGGTAGCGGCGGGCGGCGGCCGGGCTCACGAGGTTGGCCGCGCCGAGGTCGGGCTTGAAGATCGACAGGTCCACGTAGTCGAGCCCGAAGCGCTCGGCCACCGCGTGGGCCAGCTGGTCGGGCGTGAGCACGCCGGTCTCGACCAGCACCTTGCCGGTGGGCTCGCCCTTGTCGCGCGCCATCTCGACCGCTGCCTCCACAACCTCCGCCTCGGCGAAGCCGAGCGTCACGATCACCTCGCCGATGCGCCGCACCGAGCGGCCGCGCGTGCTCGGGTTGGTGAGGCCGGCCAGGCGCTCTGCCGGCGACAGGATGCGGTCGTCCGGAAGTGCCTGAGCGGCGGAGCTGTTCTGAGGCGGGTTCATGCGTTCACCGATGGTGGTGGGAGCCCTGCCGAAACGGGGGCGCCTCTACCCGCGGTTATCGGCACCTCCCAGGCGAATCCGTAGCCCCGGACCCGCTCCGGAGCGCTACTTGACGGTGAGAGTTCCCTTCATGCCGCCGGCCTCGTGGCCGGGCACGGAGCAGTAGAAGGTGTAGGTGCCGGGCTTGAGGTTGGCGCTGACCTTGGACGTGCCGCCATGGCCCACCCGCGGGCCCTGCTGGTTCACGCCGTTGCCCTGGATCGAGATGTCGTGCGTGATCGGCGACATGTTGGGCATCACGAGCGTCACCTGGCCGGCCGTCGCGTTCGCCTTGCTGTACTGGAATGCGAGCGCTCCGGTTGGGTTGGCCGGGATGTTCACCTGCCCGTTCTTCTCCACGGCCGGCTTGTTGCTCGTCTTCGGCTGCCCGGCGGTGGCAAGCTCTCCGCTGTCCTTGCCGGGATTGCCGGCCGCGGAGGCCACATAGGCGGCCACGTCGCGCGCGTCCTGCCCGGTCACGAGGTTGAGCGGCATGATGCTGCCGCGCCGCACGTGGGACACCTGGTTGTAGACCACGCCCTCGATGCCGGAGTCCTTGAAGCCCTGCTGACGGGCCTCCACGAACGCCGCGTCGAGGTTGGGGCCCTGGATGCCCTTGGTGCCGGCGCGAGCGAGCGTGTGGCAGGAGCCGCACCTCTGCACGAACAGCGTCTTGCCGTTCACCAGATCGGGCTTGCCGCCGCGGCCGCAGCCGGCGATCAGCGCCACCACGGCAAGCGTGGCGGGCAGCGCGAGTACCCGCATCCTGTCCCGCGACCGAGTCAAGGTCGGGAACATTATCCGAGCGGCGGACGCCAGGACTCGCCAGCGGGAGCGGCGTCTGGAAGCTCGCCCAGCCGACCCTGCGCGGCGGCGATCACGGTCTCGGCCACGTGTTCCCAGCCGAACCGCTCAGCGGCGGTAGCGGCCAGCGCCGCGCCGACTTTCCGCCGTTCCGCCGGGGCGAGCGTGAGCCAGTCCACGAGCTTGCGCGCGATCTCCTCCACCGCTCCCTCGCCCACGTCGAAGCCGAGCAGCCGCTGAAGCGCGGGGTCGAGAGTGGGCGCGAGGGTGGCGCTCACCTCCGCGAGGCCGGAGTGGACCGCGGACAGCGGCAGCACGCCGCAGCTGGCCGCCTCTGCCGCCACCATGCCGTATGCCTCGGGGAACGTGCTCGGCACCACCTCGGCCAGGCAGGCCGGCAGGAGGTCCGGCAGGTCGTCGTGCTCGAGCCTGCCGGTGAAGTGCACCCGCTCGGCGGCTGTGCGGGCCGCCGCGACATAGGCGTCGCGCCGCTCGCCCTCGAGCCCGTCGAGGAACGCGATCAGGAAGCGCAGCCGGCTCGCCGGGCCGCCCTCCAGCTCGCGGCCGCGGCTCGCGATGTCGCGCAGGGCGTCGAGGTCGCCGTCGCGGAGTGCCGCCACGATCCGCTCGGACGCCTCGCGGTAGGTGCCGAAGCCCACCACGCACAGCCGCGCGTCCGGCACCCGGGCGACCACGAGCGGCCAGGCCGCCAGCAGCAGGTCGATGCCCTTCGACACGATCAGCTTGCCCACAAAGGCCACGAGCGAGTCCCGCCGCGGGTCGAGCTCACGCAGGGCGGCGGCCGCACCGGCGTCGCCGCCCCAGCCGGCCGCAGCGGAGCCCTCGAGGCGGTCGGCGAGCGCGCTCACGCGCTCGGCCGCCTGGGCGGGCTCGAGCGGGCGGAAGCGGTGCACGTCCACGCCGGGCGGTCCCAGGCGCGTCCGCTCGCGCGTCTCGGGCATGAACTCCCAGAGCCGCTCGGCCATGTGGCGCGAGCCCACGAGCACCCCGTTCGCTCTGGCCACGCCCTCCTTCGCGTAGGGCAGGAAGCGGTCGGGGTCGGGCCGCAGTGTGTACTCGAGCGCGCTGCCGTGGATCTTCACCGCGTAGGGCAGCTCGTCGCCGAGCGCGCGGGCGAGCACCGCCGGCCCCATCAACGCATGGTTGGCGAGCGCCACGTCCGGCCTCACCCGCTCCACCACATCGCGCACGGCCGCCACGTTCGCCGCCAGGTAGTGGTCGAGCTCGGTGTCGGTCAGGTCGAGGAAGCGCTTGGCGTCGAAGCCCTCGTACTCGTCCTGCACGTAGAGCGGGAGCACGCGGCCGATGTCGGGCAGATAGGCGGTTACGCGGCGCTCAGACGCGTCGCCGTCGACGCGCAGCTCGCCACCCTCCCAGCGCCCCACGGCGCCGACGAACGGCAGCTCCGCCGCGTGCCGGTCCTGGCAGAGGATGTGGACGTCGTGCCCGAGCGCGGCCAGGGCCGCCGCGAGGCTCGCGTTGTAGATGTTGCTGCCGGTGCCGCGCAGCAGATAGCCGTGGAAGACGAGGATCCGCATTGGTCGCTGTTGATTCGCCCTCCGTCCCCTCCAGCCTTCAGTATGGTGCCCCCTACCCGGGAAGGTGGCTCGTGCCGCTGATATGTTTCCGCGCTCATGCCGGAGCGCCAGAGATACCGACTTCGGGCCAGGTCAGACCGCGAAGTGATTCGCGAGGTCGAACCTGGGACCGTCTACGTGGACCGGGACAGTGGCGAGGAATTCGAGGTGGTGGGCAAGCTGCTGCCGCTCGCGCCGTCCCCGAGCAACCTGCCGTGGGCGGTGGAGAATCTGCGTCTGTGCGGATGCTCGCTCGAGCAGCTGGTCCCCAAGGACCTGAACGACTGCCCGCACTGCGGTCGTCGGCTTCCCGCCCAAGAGCGCTAGCCCGCGCACCCATGAGGTCGCTCTCCCTACTCACTTGCCTGCTCGTGCTCGGATTCGTGGTGGCCGGCTGCGGCGGCGGCTCGAACGACAGCGCGGAGACGATTCCGCCCCCGCCCGCGCTCACCACGCCGGGCACCGAGTCCGTGCCGAACATCCCCGACACCGTGCCCACCACGCCCACCACGACGGTGCCGAGCAGCGGCGGCAGCGGTGGCGTGGCCGGCGGCGGAACGCCCTCGAGCGGCTCCGGCGGCGGCGGGACGGTCACGCCGCAGGCCCCCAGCACCGCGCCCTCCGGCGGCGCTGCCCCGCCTTCAGGGTCTGGCGGCTCCGGCGGCTCCGGCGGCTCCCAGGGCGGCTCTACGACGCCCTCCTCAGGCGGCACCGCCCCCGGCAAGTTCAATCAGTTCTGCCAAGAGAACCCAGGCGCCTGCTGAGGCGCCTGCAAACCGTCGGATACCTGCGTCCTCGCGTCTCGACGTACTGACGTACGCCTTCGACCCTGCGTCCTTGGTCTCCTCGGTTTTCGGCGCCTCAGGAGCTGATTAGGCCGCAGCGGTGGACGGGCGAGGGCGTGGTCCGGCGCCTGATGCGTGTGGGGGACGGCGCGGGGAGTGGCTCCGCTCCGCGGCGCGGTACGCGGTGGCTTGGCTTGCCGTGATCGCGCAGGCGGCGATCGCCTGTGCGCCAGCGTCCGAGGGGAAGTGCGAGGCCGCCTCCGCCGCCTGGCCCGCCGCGCGGCTCGGGCTCGTGCCCGCCGCCGCCAGGGCCGCCTCCGCCGCCGTCTGAGTCGTCGTCGTCGCGCAGCCGGAAGAACCACACGAGCCAGACCACCAAAAGGGCCACGTCGAGCACGCGGAACCCGATCATGAAGATCCAGCCCGAGGTGCTCATCCAACTCCCTCGATGACGTGAGGAGCCATCAAGGCCGATAGTACCGCGCAGGGGAAGCCCCGCCAGCCCCCGGCTTCCGACTGTGGCGCGCGAGGGGCGCGCTCGGCCCTACTTCTTCTTCTTGGGCGTGGTCGGCGCGTTCGTGACCCGGGGATCCGGGATGAACGTGGCGGTGTACATCAGCCGCGCCGTGCGGTACACGCAGGTGTACGAGGCGGTCGAGCCGCGCGTGACCTGGGCGGCCTTCTGCTGGACGTCGTCGCAGTGCTGCGGGTCGCGCGACGAGCGCCAGGCCTCAGTGTTGGCGAGGTTGACGGCGAAGGCCGGCGCCCAGGTGGGCACGGTCAGGCCGACGACGTAGCCGGGCTTCACGGTGAGCGGCCGCGGCAGCGCAAAGGTCGGGGTCGAGCCGAAGTACGGCAGGAGGTTGTACGCGGGGCTGATCCCGGTCACGCTCCAGCTGTTCTTCTGCTTCGAGGTCTTGGGGCCCGGCTTCATCACCACGAGCTGGGCCTGCGGCGGGCTGCCGAACAGCTTGTTGAAGAACGCCGCGTCGCTCGCCTTCGGCTTGCCGAGCGTGATGCTGAACGCGACAACCTTGCCGCGGCGCTTGCGCACGAACGGGTTCTTGGTCGTGCCCTGCTGCACCTCGAAGCCGGTCACCTGGCCGACCGCCTGGCAGTTGTCCGGGCAGCTGACGGCCGGAGGCGTGGTGGTCTGGCCCAGCTCGATCGGGTGATCGGCAAGGGCGATCGCGGCCGCCACAAGGGCGCCGAGGACCGTAACAATTGCTACAAGCCGCTTCATAGGTCAGGGCATTGAACACGACCGAACGGCCGATGGTGCGCTCATTCGACCCCCGGAAGGACTTCCCTGCGCCGAACTAGCGCAACGGAGTGACACACGCGGCGCACGCGGGGTCGCGAAAACCGAGTCTGGCAAGGACGCAGGGAGGCCGGCTTGCGTCGGCAAGCGGCCGACCGAGGACGCCGCCAGGCGACGGTTTGCAGCGACCCTACTTGTAGCGATAGGTGATGCGGCCGCGATCGAGGTCGTAAGGCGAGAGCTCGATCTTGATCCGGTCCCCCGGAAGGATGCGGATGTAGTGGCGCCGCATCTTGCCCGAGATGTGCCCGAGCACCTCGTGACCGTTGTCGAGCTTCACTTTGAACATGGTGTTGGGCAAGGCCTCGACGACCTCCCCCTCCATCTCGATCTTCTCTTCCTTCGACAAACCGCTCGTCATGCTAGCCATTGGCCGCGCAACGAGGCGGCCGCACGACTAGATCTTCCTGACGTTCACCGCTTTCGGGCCCTTTTCCCCGGCCTCCTCGTCGTAGGAGACCTTGCTGTTCTCCTCGAGCGACTTGAACCCGTTCCCCTCAATGCCGCTGAAATGGACGAAGAGGTCGCGATCGCCCTCATCTGGAGTGATGAAGCCGAAGCCCTTCTCGTCGTTGAACCACTTCACGGTACCGGTCGCCATCTCGCACCTTCCTCCTTCGTCCACTGATGCTGCCGGCAAAAAACGTACCATCGTTTCCGCGCCTAGCTGCCCTTGAAGCTTGCCTTGCCCGGGCCGTCGGCGAGGAACGAGTCGACCGCCGCCTGGAGGTCCTCGGTGTCGAACAGCGCGGAAGCGGTCGCGCGGATCCGGGCGTCGGCCGCGCGCGCCCCGTCGTCCACCGCCGCGCGCACGAGCCGCTTGGTGGCCGCGTGCGCGAGCGTCGGCCCCGCCGCGAGCTCGGCCGCGAACTTCGCCGTCTCCTCGGCCAGCCGCTCGTCCGGAAATACACGGTTGACGACGTTCCAGCGTTCGAGCGTGGCGGCGTCGAAGAGCTCGCCGCTCATCACGAGCTCGCGCGCCCGCGCCGGGCCGGCGCGCTCGGCGATCCGCTGGGTCCCGCCGCCCGCCGGCGTGAGGCCGATCACCTTCTCGACGAGCCCGAACTTGGCCGACTCGGCGGCGAAGATCAGGTCGCAGCCGAGCGCCAGCTCGAGCCCCCACGTGAGACAGAGCGCGTGCACCGAGGCGAGCGCCGGCAGCGGCATGTCCTCGAGCCGCTGCGCCACGCGCACGATGCCCTGGAAGATCTCGTCGGCCTGATCGGGCGTTTTCCCCTGGAAATGATGCACATCCACGCCGCCGGTGAAGGCCCGTCCCTCGGCCCTGATCACGAGCGCACGGACGCCATCGGCCTCCGCCCGGTCGAGCGCGGTCTCGAGGTCGGCCTGGAGTTCCGGCGTCCAGAGGTTGAGCGGCGGCGAGTCCAGCACCACGAGGCCGACGTCGCCGTCGCGCTCGAAGCGGGCGTGCTGCTCAGCCACGCAGCTCGGCGGCCACGCTCGCCAGCTCGTCCGGGGCGGCCTGCTCGGGCCGCGTGGGGAGCTGCAGAGGATCGTCGGTGTAGCGCGGGATCACGTGAATGTGGAAGTGGAAGACGGTCTGCCAGGCCGCCGGCTCGCAGCAGTTGAGCAGGTTCACGCCGTCGCAGCCGAGCCGCTCCTTCTGCATGAGCGCGAGCCGCTTCGCCCCGGCGGCGGTGGCCGCGAGGTCCGCCTCCGGAACCACGTACAGGTCCTTCGAGTGGTTGCGCGGGATCACGAGCGCGTGCCCGCGCGTCCACGGGTTGATGTCCATGAAGGCGGCCGTGCCGTCCTCGTCCTCCCAGAGGAACTCCGCCGGGATCTCGTGCGCGAGGACTTTGCAGAAAATGCAATCTGCCTGGCTCATAGGGCGCGGAACGTTAGCTGAGGGTCCAGGGTGTCGGGTGCTGGGTGTCGGGGGAAGAGCTCAGACACCCGACACCCGAGACCCGACACCCTTCCTACAGCCACCCGACCTTCTTGAAGTACCGGTACAGCGTTCCGCACACCAGCAGTATCAGGAGGATCACCGCCGGGTAGCCGAAGCGCCAGCGCAGCTCGGGCATGTGGTCGAAGTTCATGCCATAGATGCCGGCGATCATCGTGGGGACGACCGCGATCGCAACCCACGCGGAGATCTTCCGCATGTCGTCGTTCTGGCGGACGCTGATCTGGGTGAGGTTGGCCTCGAGCACGCTCGTGAGCATGTCGCGGTAGCCGTCGAGCGTCCCGATCACGCGCAGCAGGTGGTCGTACACGTCGCGGAAGTAGGACTGCACCTGCGGGTGGATGAGGCTGTCGAAGTCGCCGCGCGCGAGCTTCTGCAGCGGCTCGGCGAGCGGCGCCGTGGCGCGGTAGAAGTCGAGCACCTCGCCCTTGAGCTTGTAGATGCGCTCGGCCGGGTTGTCGCGCGAGGAGGAGAACACCTGGGCCTCGATCTCCGTGATGTCGTTCTCCACGCCGTCGATCGCCGGGAAGTAGTCGTCCACCACGTGGTCGACGATCGCGTGCAGGATCGTGGCGGGACCGCAGCGCAGGAGGTCCTGGTCGTGCTCCGCCCGCCTGCGCACCTCGTGCAGCCCGCTGCCCTCGCCGTGGCGGACCGACACGATGAAGTCCTGACCGACGAACAGCATGATGTCCCCGAGCGTGATCACCTCCGTCGGGTCCACGTAGCGCGCGGTCTTCAGCACGATGAAGAGCGTGTCGCCGTAGGTCTCGATCTTCGGCCGCTGGTGGGCGAGGATCGCGTCCTCGACCGCGAGCGGGTGCAGCTCGAACTCGCGCGCGACCGCGCTGAACTCCTCCTCCGAGGGCTCGTGAAGGCCGATCCAGACGAACGCGTCGTCGCGACCCTTGGCCGCCTCGAGCGCGTGGTCGAGCTCGAGCTGACCGTCACGGCGGCGCCCATCCTCGTACACCGCGCAGTCGATGATCATCGCTCTGCGGGATTCTGCCCTCTGAGGCGGCGGGCAAGCGCCAGCGCCTCCTCGCGCGTGCGCGCCTCGCCCGTGAAGCTCGCCTCGCGCAGGCGCGCCAGCAGCTCGCCGAGCTCGGGCCCCGGCTCGATGCCCAGCTCCTCCACCAGCTCGCCGCCACGCAGCGGCGGCTCGGGCGGGCTCGCCCGCCATGCGAGCGCCTCCCCCATCAGCTCGCGCGCGAGCTCCAGGTGGTTCTTGATCGCATTCTCGGCGTTCTTGCCGCGCGTGGCGAGGCGGTCGGCGCAGGTGAGCAGCGTCACCTCCACCTCCACCGGCTGGCAGCGCTCGAGGTACTGGTACACGCGCTGGCGGCCGAGCGGGCGCTCGTGCACCAGGAAGCCGAGCACGAGGTGGTGGCGGGTCACGCGCGCGATGAGCTCGCGCAGCCGCTCGCTCGTCTTCAGCCGGCGGCACAGCGAGCGGATCAGGTCGGCACCCACCTTGTCGTGGCCGATGAAGGTCACGCGCCCGTCGGGCCGCACGCCGCGCGTGGCCGGCTTGCCCGAGTCGTGCAGCAGCGCGGCGAAGCGGAGCGCCTGCCAGCCGCTCAGCTCGTCCGCAAGCGGCTCGCGCATCAGCGCGTCGAGCGGCTCGGCCAGCTCACCGAACACGCCCTCCGGGTCGTGCTCGAGCGCGAGCTGACAGCGCAGCACCTCGATCGTGTGGTCGTACACGTCGAGGTGGTGGAAGTGGCTCTGCTCCACCCCGTGCAGCGCGTGCAGCTCCGGCAGCACCACCTCGAGCAGGCCGAGCTGGTCGCACAGCTCGAGGCCGTCGATCACGCGCTCCGCGCTCACGATCCGGCGCAGCTCCGCGAACACGCGCTCAGCGGCCGCGTCCGCGACAAGCGGCGCGGCCTCCTGAGTGAGGCGTCGGCTGTCTGGTGTCGGGTGCAGGTCGAGCTCGGTGGCGAAGCGCGCGAGGCGGAGCGGTCTGAGCGGGTCGTCCGCGTACGACGACTGCTCGACGCTTGGGCCGCCCAGCACGCGCAGCTGCTTGCTCTCGAGGTCGGCAATGCCGCCCTGCGGGTCGTGGGGCTCCCCGCCCGTGAGCGGCACGGCGATCGCGTTCACGGAAAAGTCCCGGCGGGCCAGGTCCGCGTCGATGCCGTCGCCGTGCATCTCGGTGACGTCGCAGGTCCAGGTGCGGCCGCGGTTCATGGCGCGCCAGGCGCCGAACGCCTCGGACAGCGGGAACACGGGACCGCCCACGACCCCGGCGAGCCGGCGCGCGACCTGCTGCGAGTCGCCTCGCACCGTCAGGTCGAGGTCGGTCACGGGCCTGCCGAGCAGGGCGTCGCGCACCGCGCCGCCCACGATCCAGAGCTCGTCCGCCGCACCGTCTCCGAGCGCCTCGCGCGCGGTCCGCACCAGCGGCTCGGCTGCCAGCCGCTCGCTCAGCCTGCCGCGTGCCATTGCCTCCGGACCCGCGGGCTCAGCCCGCAGGTGACCTCGTAGTTGATCGTGCCGAGCCGCTCAGCCACCTCCTCGCAGCGGATCCGCTCCTCGCCCTGCGACCCGATCAGGACCGCCGGCTCCCCCACCTCGACATCCGTCTCGGTACCGAGCTCGATCGTGAGGTTGTCCATGCTGATCGTGCCGATCAGCGGGCGCCGGCGGCCCTTCACGAGCAGCTCGCAGTTGTTCGACAGCGCGCGGCGCCAGCCGTCGCCGTAGCCGATCGGCACGGTGCCGACCCAGGTGGGCTCGCCGGCGCGCCAGCGGCGGCCGTAGCCCGCGCTCTCGCCGCGCTCGAAGTGCTTGACCGCCGCCACGTAGGACTCGAGCGACAGCGCAGGCTCGAGCCCGCGCTCGTCCGGGTCGCGCTGGAACGGGTCGAGCCCGTAGACGGCCACCCCGCAGCGCACCAGGTCGAAGTGGGTCGCCGGATCGCGGAACGTGGCCGCGCTGTTGGCCGCGTGCAGCAGGATCTCGGGGTGCTCCTGCTTGAGCCCGCGCGCGAACGGCGTGAAGGCGTCGAGCTGGGCCGGGAAGTGGTCGTCGCCCTCCTCGTCGGCTGTGGCGAAGTGGGTCATCGCGCCCGCGAGAGCGAGGCGGTCGTCGGAGCTCGCGATGTCGGCCACCGCCCGCGCCGCCGACACGTCCTTCGTGCCGAGGCGACCCATGCCGGTGTCGAGCTTCACGTGCACGTTCACCGGCACCGTGCCCGGCGTGTGCAGTCCGGCCAGGGCGTGGGCGAAGGCCTCGTCCCACACCACCACGTCGGCCACCGCCTCGATCGCGAGCTTCGCCTCCTCGTGCGTGAGCGCGCCCATCACGAGGATCCGGCGGTCCACGCCATGGCGGCGCAGCTCGGCCGCCTCGCCCGCAGTGGCAACGGCCAGCCAGTCCGCCCCGCCCTTGAGCGCTGCCTTCGCGCACCAGGCGTCGCCATGGCCGTAGGCGTCCGCCTTCACCACCGCGCACAGCATGGCGCCGCCGGTGAGCAACGAGCGCAGGTGTGCGCAGTTGCGCTCCACCGCACCCAGGTCGATGTGCGCGAGCGCCCGCTCAGGCATCTTCGCCCCGCAGCGCGCGCATCGCTTCCGGGATCGCCTCGATCACGTCGCCGGCGATCACGTGGTCGGCGCCGTGGCGGCGGGCGGCCACCAGCCCCGCGTCCGCGTGGGCGAGCACGCCGGCCGCCGCCGCCTCGAAGGCGCCGAGACCCTTGGCGAGGAAGGCGCCGATCACGCCGGACAGCACGTCGCCGGTGCCCGCAGTGGCAAGCGCTGGCGTGGCGCCCGGGCTGATCGCCACGGGGCCGCCCGGGGCCGCCACCAGCGAGTCGTCGCCCTTCAGCACCACCACGCAGCCGCTGCGATCGGCAGCGCTGCGCACGCACTCCAAGCGGTGCGCCTCCACCTCCTCGGAGCTCGAGTGGAGCAGCCGGGCCAGCTCGCCCGCGTGCGGGGTGAGCACGGTGGGCCCGGGCCGGCGCTTCAGCAGGTCGAGGTGCGCGGCGTGCGCGTTCAGGCCGTCGGCGTCGATCAGCATCGGTCGCGTCACCTCGTGCGCGACCACACGCGCGAACTCCACCGCGCCGTCGCCTCGCCCGAGCCCCGGGCCGAGCACGAGCGCGTCAGCCCGTTCCGCCAGTTGCTTCACCGCGTCGGCGCCGCGCGGCGTGTGCCCGCCCCCGTCTTCGGGGAGCGCGCGCGTCATGCCCTCGAGCAGCTTCAGCTGGAGCACCGGCTCTGCGGACTCGGGCACCGCCACCTGCACGTATCCCGCGCCGGTCCGCTGCGCCGACAGCGCCGCCATCGTGGGCGCGCCGGTGAGCCCGCGCGAGCCCCCCACCACGACCACGGTGCCGGAGGTGAACTTCGAGCCGTCCTGCGCGCGCCGCGGGACGAGCGCCACCACGCGCTCCGAGATCATCCCCGCCAGCTGCGGCGCGGGTGCGCCGCGTGGGATGCCGATCTCCACCACGCTCACCTCGCCGGCGAGCCCCTTGCCGGGGTTCACTTGGAGCCCGATCTTCGAGCCGTGGAAGCTGGCCGTGATCTGCGCGCGGACGGCGTCGCCGTGCGCCTCGCCGCTCGAGGCGTCCACGCC
>DASXCV010000316.1:0-3072 GCA_036491015.1 Thermoleophilaceae bacterium
CGGCGGCATTCCGAACGGATCGCGCTCGCCCTGCACGACGAGCGTCGGGACGGTGACGGCCTCGAGCTCCGGCAGGCGGCTCTTCGTCGGGTCGTCGCCCTTGCCCGGCGGGTGCACCGGGAAGGCGAGGCAGAGCACGGCTGACGCGCCCACCTCGGCCGCCGTCCGGCACGCCACCCGTGCGCCGGCGGAGCGGCCGCCGCTCACCATCGGCAGCCCGCTGAGGGCGTCGTCACGTAGCTGCGTGAGAACCGCGATCCAGGCGGCGTCCAGCTGCTTGGCGGGCGCGGGGCTGCGCCTCCCGGCCACCCGGTATGGCTGCTCGACGAGCGCCACGCTGAAGCCGGCCTCGCGGGCGGCTTTGGCCGCCGCCACGATGTCCTTCGCCCCCACGCCGCCGCCCGCCCCGTGCCCGAGCACGACGGCGCCCGTCGGGCCGTCCACCGGCTCGAGGTGCACGTGCGCGGGCCCGTGTGGTGTGTCCAGCTCGAGGATGCGGCCGAGCCTAGCCGCCGTCGCACGTGGCGGCGGCGGCGTTCGGCTCTCGGTTGAATTAGAAGGCGCTGGCGCGGAGCAGCGGCGTGACGTTGGCGGGAGCCTGCTGGACGCGGGCTCGCTCCTCGGTCAGTCCCTGTTCGAGCGCTTGCTTCCCGGCCGTGACGGTCTCGAGCGCCTGCTGGAGCTCGGCCTCGACCGCCTCCACCCGCGCGAGCAGGCGTCCGGCGGCGTCGAGTGCGTCGTGGCGGATCCGCTGACCCTCGAGCTCCGCCGCATGCTGGATGTCAGCGGCGTGATCGAGGAGGCCGTCCACGTGGGCGGTCATCTGCGCGGCGAGAGGAGTCCGGGGCGCCGAACCCTTCCACCACCACTGCCAGAACTGGCCGGGAGACCCTTCGCTACTGCGTCTGGAGAGTTTCATGGGAACCGGGTCGGCAGGAGCGGCGCGCGGCTTTAGCAAGGACGCCCCCAAACCACCCGAGCTGGGGGTCGCGCTCCCCGGATCGGCATCATCCGCGCGTGGCTCAGGCCGGCACACCAGCTCCCGAGGCGCTCCTGACGCTCGCACAGGCGCGCCGGATCGCCGTGGCCGCCCAGGGGCTCGCCGAGCCGCGCCGGGGAGCGCGCGTGACCATGCGCCAGGTCCAGGGTGCGATCGACCGCATCGGGCTGATCCAGATCGACTCGGTGAACGTGCTCGCGCGCAGCCACCTGATGCCGCTGTTCAGCCGGCTCGGCAACTACGACACCGCCCTGCTCGACCGCGCGGCCGGGCGCAAGCCGCGGCGGCTCGTGGAGTACTGGGCGCACGAGGCGTCGTTCATCCCGCCCGCCACGCACCGGCTGCTGCGCTGGCGGATGGAGGGCGCGGACAACGACGCCTGGGGCAGCATGCGGCGCATCGCCAGCGAGCACCCGGACGTGGTGGCCGCCGTGCTCGACGAGGTGGCGCGGCGCGGGCCCCTCACCGCCGCGCGGCTCGACGAGGAGCTGCACCACGACGTGCCGGCGCTCAGCCGCGAGGAGTGGGGCTGGAACTGGTCGCACACCAAGCGCGCGCTCGAGTACCTGTTCTGGTCCGGGCAGGTGACCTCGGCCGGCCGCACTCAGCAGTTCGAGCGCCGCTACGACCTGCCCGCGCGCGTCCTGCCTCCCTCGATCGCAAACGCGCCCGACCCCGATCCGGACGACGCCCGCCGCGAGCTGATCCGCATCGCCGCGCGCGCCCACGGCGTGGGCAGCGAGCAATGCCTGCGCGACTACTTCCGGCTGCGGCCCGCCGAGGCACAGCCGGCGATCGCCGACCTCGTGGCCAATGGCGAGCTCGTGCCGGTGGCGATCGAGGGCTGGAAGCGGCCCGCCTACCTGCACCGCGACGCGCGCCGGCCACGCCGGGTGAGCGGCCGCGCCCTGCTGTCGCCGTTCGACTCGCTCGTGTTCGAGCGCTGGCGCACCGAGAACCTGTTCGGCTTCCGCTACCGCCTCGAGATCTACGTGCCGGCCCCGAAGCGCATCCACGGCTACTACGTCCTCCCCTTCCTGCTGAACGACCGCCTGGTAGCCCGCGTAGACCTCAAGGCAGACCGCAAGGCGGGAGTGCTGAGAGTGGTGGCGGCGCACAGCGAGACCTATGCACCAGAGGAGACGGCAACCGAGCTAGCAGCAGAACTTCACGAAATGGCAGCCTGGCTCGGACTACAAGCAGTGAGGGTCAACAAACGCGGCGATCTGGCAAGCGGCCTGGCCAAAGCCCTATGACCCATGACCTATGACCTATTCCCTATGACCTATTTCCTGATCTCTACTGTCTTAACCCGTGCCCGCCCGGACTGACCTCCGCAATATCGCCATCATCGCCCACGTCGACCACGGCAAGACGACGCTCGTCGACGCGATGCTGCGCCAGTGCGGGCAGTTCCGCGCCTCGCAGCTCCAGGGCGAGCGGATCCTGGATTCCAACGACCTGGAGCGCGAGCGGGGCATCACCATCCTCGCCAAGAACATCGCGATTCGCTACGGCGAGATCAAGATCAACCTGATCGACACTCCGGGCCACGCCGATTTCGGCGGCGAGGTGGAGCGGACCCTCCAGATGGCGGACGGGGCCCTCGTGCTGGTCGACGCCTTCGAGGGCCCGATGCCGCAGACCAAGTTCGTCCTGCGCAAGGCGTTCGCCTGCCACATCCGTCCGATCGTGGTGATCAACAAGATCGACCGGCCGGACGCGAGGCCGACCGAGGTGCTCAACGAGATCTTCGACACCTTCGTCGAGCAGGGGGCCAGCGAGGAGCAGCTCGATTTCCCCTACATCTTCGCCTCGGGGAAGGCCGGATTCGCATCGCACGACCCGCACGCCACCGCGGGGGACGTCAAGCCGCTGTTCGACATGATCGTGCAGCACGTCCCGGGCCCTGAGGTCGATCCGGACAGCCCATTCCGGATGCTCTGCACGACGCTCGACTTCTCCGAGTACGTCGGCCGGATCGCCATCGGCCGGATCGCGTCGGGCGTCGCCAGGCGGCAGCAGAAGGCCATCCTGCTCAAGGCCGGCGGCGTGAGCGTGCCGGGCTCGAT
>DASXCV010000317.1:0-2504 GCA_036491015.1 Thermoleophilaceae bacterium
CATCAGGTCGATCCGCATGCCGAGCCCCTTGTGGAAGTTGCCGGCGCGGTAGTCCCAGTAGGTGAACGGCTCGCCCTTCACGATGTGCGGCTGGAGGTCGGTGAGGCCGAGCTCGAGCAGCGCCTTCACCGCGTCGCGCTCCGGCTGCGTGACGTGCGTCGAGCCCTCGAAGGCCGCCATGTCCCAGACGTCGTCGTCGTTCGGCGCGACGTTGAAGTCGCCGCACACTACGAGCCGCCGGCCCGCGTCGCGCTCGGCCTCGAGCGCCGTGCGCAGCGCCGCGAGCCAGCGCAGCTTGTAGTCGTAGTGAGGATCGTCCGGCGTGCGCCCGTTGGGCACGTACAGCGACCAGATGCGCAGGTCGTTCCACGTCACGGCCAGCGCTCGCGCCTCCGGGTCGGGGAAGCCAGGCTCCTCGTCGAACCCGCGCGTGACCTCCGCGGCCTCGACCTTCGAGATCACCGCCACGCCGTTCCACTGCCCCATGCCGTAGGTGGCCGCCACGTAGCCGAGCTCGGCGAGCTCGGCGTGCGGGAACGCATCCTCGGCGATCTTCGTCTCCTGGATGCAGAGCACATCGGGCTCGACCTGCTTGAGCCAATCGAGCACGCGCGGCAGCCGCGCGGCCAGCGAATTGACGTTCCAGGTGGCGAGTCTCACCATCGGCCCGCACCATAGAGGCCCGCCGCCGGCAGGGCCTTCCAGCGGGCTAGGCGTCCGCGGCGGCTGCGGCTGCCGGCCGCGCCTCGGTCTGCGGACCGCTCGCGCCCGGCTGCTGCGTGGGAAGCCGGAATGTGAAGAACGCCGCGATCAGCGCGATCAGCCCGAGCACGGACAGCGACGAGCGCAGCGCATCGAGGCGCGCCTTCTCGTTCTCGGCCACGATCGCGTCGGCCTGGTCGGGCGGCAGGCCCGCCTTCTCGAGGCCCGAGCGAAGCTGGGTGTCCGAGACGAACGACGCCCCACCGGTGAGCTTCACCTCCACCTGAGACTTAACCGACGCGGGCACAGCGGGGTTGTTCTGAACGCCGGTCAAGAACGACGCCGTGAGCGCCGAGATGAGCACCGCGCCCGCGAGCGCCGTGCCAATCGACGCGCCGAGGTTGGTGAGCGTGTTCTGAAGCCCGCCCACCTCGCTGCTCTGCTCGTCCGGCACCGATGACACCGTCACGCTCCCGAGCTGCGATGCCAGCGAGCCGACTCCGAGCCCGGCCAGCAGCATCGGCCAGGTGACGATGTCCGCGCCCGCGCCGGCGTCGAGCGCCGCGACCATCACCGCGATGCCGGCGAACAGCGCGGCGAAGCCGATCTGAACGACGCGCCGCGGCGACGCGTTGGGGAACACCTTCGGGATCCCCGCCGCGGCGAGGAGCAACGTGATCGACAGCGGCAGCAACCGCACGCCGGTCTGGATCGCGGACAGGCCAAGCGCAACCGACAGGAACAGCGGCACCGCGAAGAACAGCCCCGCCTGGAGCAGGTACTGGAAGAAGAACGACGTCAGGCCCCCGCGCAGCGTGGGGTTGCGCAGCATCGACGGGTCGACGAGTGGCTCGGACCCGCGGCGCAGCCGCTGGTTCTCCCATGCGAGGAACGCCCACACCACCACCCCGCCGCCCAGCATCAGCCAGATCGACGGCGAGAGCCCGATCCATTCGGGCGCTCCGGGCTTTGGCCGCACGAAGCCCCAGTCGCCGGCGCGGAGGATCGCGAACACGATCAATCCGAGGCCGAGCGCCGACAGCGCCGTGCCCACGAAGTCGAGCCGCGGCCGCGTGTCCGGCGCGGCATCCGAGATCCGCCGGCTGAGCCAGAGGATCGCGATCACGATCAGCACCTCGCCCGCGAACACCCAGCGCCACGACAGATAGGTGGTGAACAGCCCGCCGACGAGCGGGCCCGCGGCCACCGCGATCGCGCCGGCTGACGCCACGAGCCCGTACGCGCGGGGGCGCGCGGACCTCTCGAAGTTGGACGCGACGAGCGCGACGATCGCCGGCAGGATCAAGGCCGCGCCGACGCCCTCGAGGAAGGACCAGCCGACGATCAGCACGCCGAGGCTCGGCGAGATCGCGGTGACGAACGAGCCGCAGCCGTAGATCACGCAGCCGATCGAGAACGCGCGCTTGCGGCCGATGATCTGCCCGATCTTCCCGCCGGTGATCATCAGCGTGGCCATCACCAGCGTGTAGAGGGTGATCGCGGTCTGGATCCCGGTGACGGTGGTCCCCACGTCGTGGGCCACGGTCGCGATCGACACGTTCATCACCGACGTGTCGAGCGTCATCAGGAACTGGCCTGCCGCGAGCGTCGGCAGGATGACCTGTGAGGCCCGGGCCGAGGCCGACGAATCCATCGCGACCCAACCTACAGAGCCGCGCTACCCCTGTGAAGGCGGCGGCGCGCCGCGACAGACAGTGGGGGGAGCAGGATTCGAACCTGCGTAGGCTAAGCCAACGGGTTTACAGCCCGTCTCCTTTAACCACTCGGACATCCCCCCGAGC
>DASXCV010000318.1:0-8297 GCA_036491015.1 Thermoleophilaceae bacterium
CTGAGCGCCGACGGGCGCTTCCTCGTGTTCACGAGCAACACGCCCGACCTCAACGGCCACGTGCCTGCCTACGCGATCTTCAAGCGCGACCTCGTGACCGGCGCCCACCAGCGCGCCTGCCGCGCCGGCAACGCGGACTCCGGCAACCCGGTGATCAGCGCGGACGGACGCTTCGTGGCCTTCGAGTCGCGCGCCACCAACCTTGCGGGCCCGGACCACGACCTGCAGCCCGACGTGTACGAGTGCGACACCGCCACCGGCAACCTCACGCGCGTGTCGGCGCCGCTCAGCGACAGCGTGAACTCGGTGGGCAGCTCGCAGCAGCCCTCGATCTCCGCGGACGGCCGCTACATCGCGTTCACGAGCGACGGCGGTGGGCTCGTGCCCGGCGACGGCACGCGGGCCGGGGTCTACTGGCGCGACATGGCTACGGGCGAGACACGGCTCGTGGACGTGCCGCCGAGTGCGCTCGGCTCGGACGGCAACGGCTCCGACCCGAAGATCTCAGCGGACGGCCGCTACGTGCTGTTCGACTCGGACGCGACGGACCTGTTCGGCGGCGGCCTGAACGGGCGCACCGTCGACGTCTTCCGCAAGGACATTGCCACCGGCGCCGTCACGCTCGTGAGCCAGGGGAAGGACGGCTCCGGCGCGAACGGCGACTCCACCGCCGACTCGATCTCCGCCGACGGCAACGAAGTGGCGTTCACGTCGAACGCCTCCAACCTCGTGCTCGGCGACGCCAACGGGACCGCCGACGTGTTCGCCCGCAACCTCGGCACCGGCGGGACGACGATGATCTCGGCGCATCCCGACGGCAGCGGCCTCGCCGGGCCGAGCGCGCAGGGGGCAATCAGCGCGGACGGCCGCTACGTGGCCTTCACTTCGAGCGCCGGCGGCGTGGTGCCGGGCGAGGCGCCGAGCACGCACGCGCGCATCTACCGGCGCGACCTCGCCACCGGCGCGCTCGTGGAGGTGACGAGCGGGCTCAACCTGCGGCCCGACTCGCTGATCGGAGAGCCGTTCGGCGTGAACCTGCGGCGCAAGGTCCACCTGATCGCCGGCACGGTCGAGGACAACGGCCCGATCGCCCGGGTGCGCGTGGCGGCGTCGCGTTCGATCGGCCACGCCAGATGCCTCTGGCTCGGCCGAGGCGGTCACCTGATCAAGCGCTCCTGCCGCCGGCCCTTCTACCTCAACGCCCGCGTCACAGACAGCCTCCGCTGGACGCTGCGAGTACCCCGCCTCCTGCCAAGAGGCACATGGACCATCCGCTCACTAGCGACCGACACGACCGGGCTGACAGAACGCCTAAGAAACGGACGGAACATCAACACATTCCGCCTGAAGTGACGGTCAACGGTCAACGGTCAACGGTCAACGGTCAACGACCAAGAACTGCCCATCCCGCTGCAGCTCCTCACCATCAACCGTGATCAGCCCGCCCTGCCGCAGGTCGCACACCATGTCCCAGTGCACGGCGGATGAGTTCGTGCCGCCGGTCTCCGGATACGACATCCCGACCGCCATGTGCACGCTGCCGCCGATCTTCTCGTCGAGCAGAATCTCGCGCGTGGCGTCCTTGATCCCGTAGTTCGTGCCGATGCCGAGCTCGCCGAGGCGGCGGGCGCCGTCGTCGGTGTCGAGCATCTCGTGGAGGAACTCCTCGCCGCGCTCGGCGGAGGCGTCCACGACCTTGCCGGCCTCGAAGCGCAGCTTCACGCCCGCCACCTCGCGGCCGCCGTACACGGCCGGGAACGAGAAGCTGATCTCACCGTCCACCGCGTCCTCCACGGGGCCCGTGAAGAACTCGCCGTCGGGCATGTTGCGATCGCCCACGCAGGGCACCCAGGTGCGGCCGGCCACGCCGAGCTTGATGTCGGTGCCGGGCGCCTTGATGTGCACCTCCTCCTTGCCGCCGATCCAGTCGGCCAGGCGGCGCACGAGGTCGGACTGGCGCTGCCACGCCGTCAGCGGCTCGGGGTCGGTGGCGAGGCAGGCGGCGTAGTAGAAGTCCTCGTAGGCCGACAGCGACATGCCGGCCTCACTCGCGTAGGCGTGCGTGGGGAAGAGCGTGAGCGCCCAGCGGTAGTCGCCGGAGGCGCTGCGCTTCATCGACGTGTCCATCAGGTGCTTGCGCGCCTTCTGCGCCTTGGCCTGCTTCTTCGGGTCGACCTGCGAGAGGTCGCGCGTGTTCGCGTCGCCGAGGATGGCGATGCGCACGTCCGCCTCCTCCACGGCCCAGGCGGCGGTGGGCGGCACCCACTCGAGCTGCTCGTCGTTGGCAAGCTCGTAGAACGCCGACGCCGCGCCCTCGGGCGATAGCTGGACGATCGGGAAGCCGCCGGCGCGGAGGATCTCCTCGTACACGGCCTGGGCGAGCGGCTCCGCGGTGGTGGAGGACTGCACGACGCAGGTCTCCCCCTTCTTCACCTTCGTGGAATAGCCGACGAGGATCTGTGCGAGCGCGTCAGCGCGCTGGTCTCTCATGCGTGCTGCCTCACCTGGTCGACGAGCCACGCGTGGATGCGCTCGTCGTCCGTGAGCTCGGGATGGAACGCCACGCCAAGGATGTGCCCCTGGCGTACCGCTACCGGGTGTCCTTCGATCTCAGCCAGCACTTCCACGTCCTCCCCGTATTCGTCTACCCAGGGCGCACGGATGAATACCGCACGCAGTGGCCCGCCGCCATTGAGCCCGGAAAGCTCCAGATCGGACTCGAAGCTCTGCACCTGCCGGCCGAACGCGTTGCGCCGCGCCGTGACGTCGAGCAGCCCGAGGTGATCGCGGTCGAGCATGATCAGCCCGGCGCACGTGCCGAGGGTCGGGACACCGGAGCTCACCAGCTCGCGCAGCGGCTCGGCGAGGCCCTCGCGCTCGATGCCGAGCGTCATCGTGGTGGACTCGCCGCCGGGAATCACCAGCGCGTCGAGCCCCTCGAGGTCCCGCGGCGTGCGCACGATGCGCGCCTCCGCGCCGAGTCGTCCTAGCACTTCGGCGTGGGCCTCGAAGTCGCCTTGGATGGCGAGGACGCCTACGACCAAGTGGCTACCAACCGCGATGCTGAATGAGGCCGTTCTCGCCCAGCTCCGAGATCTCGATGCCGCTCATGGCCGCGCCCAGGTTGCGCGAGGCGGCGGCGATGCGCTCGGGATCGTCGTAGTGGGTGGTGGCCTCCACGATGGCGGTGGCGGTGCGCTCGGGATCCTCGGACTTGAAGATCCCCGAACCCACGAACACCCCCTCAGCGCCCAGCTGCATCATCAGCGCGGCGTCCGCCGGTGTGGCGATCCCGCCGGCCGAGAAGTTCACGACGGGCAGCTCGCCCTTCTCCGCGACCATCCGCACGAGGTCGAGCGGAGCCTGCAGCTCCTTGGCGGCGCTCGGCAGCTCGGCCTCGTCCATCGAGCTCAGGCGCCGCATGTGGCCGGTGATCGTGCGCATGTGGCGGACGGCCTCGACCACGTTGCCGGTGCCGGCCTCGCCCTTGGTGCGGATCATGGCCGCGCCCTCGGCGATGCGGCGGAGCGCCTCGCCGAGATTGGTGGCGCCGCAGACGAACGGCACCTTGAAGTTCCACTTGTCGATGTGGTTCGCCTCGTCCGCGGGGGTCAGCACCTCGGACTCGTCGATGTAGTCGACCTCGAGGGCCTCCAGCACCTGGGCCTCCACGAGGTGGCCGATGCGGGCCTTGGCCATCACGGGGATCGTGACGGCGCCCTGGATCTCCTCGATCTTCGAGGGGTCGGACATGCGCGCCACGCCACCGTTCGCGCGGATGTCGGCCGGCACGCGCTCGAGCGCCATCACGGCGGTGGCGCCGGCGGCCTCGGCCACCCGGGCCTGCTCGGCGGTGACCACGTCCATGATCACGCCGCCCTTGAGCATCTCGGCGAGACCGGACTTGACGCGGAATGTCGCGGCTTCCCTCATCTGGGGTCCATGTTATCCGTCAGCAGCGTTCCGCATGGGTCACACAAGGGGGCAATGACATACAAACTTGCGCCCGCCCTTGCGCCTGTGCGGCGACTCAGCGTCCGGCCACGGACACGCGCTCGCGGCGCGAGCTGGCGAGCGCGGGCTGCGGCCGCGCCTGGGTCTGCGGCCGGGTGGCGCGCTCGCGGCGTCCGGCGGCCTTGAGCGTGCGGCGGAGCATCCGGCGCTGAAGCACCTTGCCCGCGCCGATGCCGAGCACGCCGCCCGCGGCCGCGAACGGCCAGATCACGAGCGTTCCGATCAGCGCACCGGCAACCCCGCTCTGCGGGGGGTTGAGCGCGATCAGCGCGGTCAGCGGCAGCACCAGCACCCAGCGCCTGCGGGTCACGAACCCGTAGAGGAAGCCGAGCAGCGCGGCGATCTCGACCGGCCCGACCGCCGGGAACGGCTCGAGCGGCCACACGCCGGGCAGCAGCAGACCGACCGCCAGACCGAAGGAAACCACGCAGATGCCGAGCAGTCTCAGCTCGCTCCAGCGGATCTTGATGGGCGGTCTGTCCATAAGAGGTCGCTTTCCCCGGTTCCCCCTTTCTTCAAGCCCGAACAATCCCCTTTGCAGGGGATCTGTCCGTCCGAGAGGTCGCTCACCCTGTTGGCGAGTGATGCGCGCCCTTCTCATCTGCTCGGACGACGCCTGCACGGCGCTGTACGAGGTCTACGGCCCGCTCGAGGAGCTCGAGACCCTCGCCTGCAGCTGCGGCTGCGGTCTGGCCGTGGTGGGCTGGCCGGAGCCGGTCGAGGACGCGCCGGACGGGCTCGAGCTGAATCTGCTGGCGGCCTAGAAGCGCGCGGGCTCGGGCCAGCGGCCGCTAAGAGCTCCCCGGCGGCCTCGCGGCCCGATCCCTTCTTGTCCGGCTACTTGAGCCGGAAAGCCTTGATGCGGTCGGCGTAGGCCGACTCGTCGAGCGCGTACACGCCGTAGGCGAGCGACTGGATGAGGCTGAGCAGCGCCGTGTGCGAGCGGACGTAGGCCGGCCCGTTGGACGAGTAGTAGAGGCGCTGGTCGGCGAGCTTGGCCACCTCGGAGAGCGTGGCGTCGGCGATCGCGACGGTGTCCGCCTTGCGGTGGCGGGCGAGCTTCATGGCGCGCACCACGAGCGGATGCGGCCGCCCGGCGGAGAAGCCGATCACGAGCGTGTTCTCGTCGATCCGGCCGAGGCGCGCGAGGCCCTCCTGGCTCGGGCTTGCGACGACCTCGCAGCGGAGGTCGAGCAGCATCAGCAGGTGGCGCAGGTAGCTCGCGAAGAAGGCCATCTGGTCCGTGCCGCAGAGCACGATGCGCTCCGCGCGCGAGATCAGCTCGATGGAGGCGGCCACCTCGTCGCGGTCCACCTTGCGCGCGGTGTCCTCGAGGTTGGTGTGGTCGGCGGCGAGCGATGCCTCGAAGTCGGTCTGGTCGATCGGGAAGAGCGGCGGGGTGTTGAGCTCGGGCGCCGAGCCGTTCGAGGACTCGCGTGCTCGCCTGTACTCGTCGCGCGCGGCTGCCTGCAGCTCCGGGAAGCCCTCGAACCCGAGTGCCTGCGCAAAGCGCACGACGGTCGAGCTGGATGTGGAGGCGCGGCGGGCGAGCTCCTCAGCGGTCTGGAAGGCGGCTTCGTCGAGGTGATCGACGATGTACTGGCCGACGTCCTTCTGCGAGCGCGAGAACTCGTCGAAGCGCTGCCTGATCTCCTCGCTGAGGGTCAGGGCAGTGGTGCCTGCACGGGTCACGCCGGAGTGATTCAACTGCGGAAGGAAAGTTCCTTCCGGGTCTCGGGTGTCGGGTCTCAGACGAACTTCGGATACAGCGTCATGCCGCCGTCGACGAACAGCGTCGACCCCACCACATACGACCCCTCCGGCCCGGACACCCAGGCGATCGCGGCGGCGACCTCCTCCGGCTTGCCCGTGCGGCCGAGCGGGATCTCCTCCACAACCTCGGCGCGCTTCTTCGGATCGTCGATCAGGTCCTGGTTGATAGGCGTGAGGATCGCGCCGGGCGCGACGTTCACCACCCGGATGCCCTGCGGCGCAAGCTCGCGGGCGACGGTCTGCGCGAACAGCTTCATGCCGCCCTTCGACGCGCAGTAGTGGGCGAACTGCGGCCACGGGATCACCTCGTGCACGCTCGACACGTTCACGATCGAGCCGGGAATGCCCGCGTCCACCATTCCGCGCGCGGCCTCGCGCGTGCAGAGGAAGCAGCCGGTGAGGTTCACCGCCAGCACCCTCTCCCACTCCTCGAGCGGCATGTCGACGAGCTTGAAGGGCTTCTCGATCCCCGCGTTGTTCACGAGCAGGTCGACCGGTCCGCCGAGCTCCTCGCGCGCACGTTCGAACATCGCCACCACTTCGTCCTCCTTGGACACGTCGGCGGCGATCGCCACGGCCGTGCCGCCGGCGCCGGCGATCTCCTTCACCGCGCTGTCGGCCTGGTCGGAGGGGCCGACGTAGTTCACGACGACCGACGCGCCATCGGCGGCCAGCCTGCCCGCGGTCGCGCGGCCAATGCCGGTGGCGGCGCCGGTGACGAGGGCGCGCCGGCCCGCGAGCGGTTCGGCTTCGGTGGGCATGGCTCTGCAATCTATCGGCGCCTCGTTAATCTGCGCCGGTACATGGCACAACCGCTTCAGATCCTCCAGCGCGTCTCCTACGACGACCTCTACCGCCGCTGGGAGAAGGGCAACTGGAGCGCGACGGAGATCGACTTCAGCGAGGACCGCCGTCAGTGGAACGAGGAGTTCGGCGACTTCGAGCGCCGCGCCGCCCTCTGGAACTACGCGATGTTCTTCCACGGCGAGGACTCGGTGGCGGACAACTTGTCGCCGTTCATCGACGCCGCCCCGCGCGAGGAACAGAAGTACTTCCTCGCCACACAGCAGGTGGACGAGGCGCGCCACGCGGTCTTCTTCGGCCGCTTCATGCGCGAGGTCGTGCAGAACGGCGACAGCTACGCGAGCTCGCTCGACGCCACCCGCCCGGAACTCACCTGGGGCTTCAAGAAGGTGTTCGCCCGCCTCGACAAGATGGCCGACGAGCTGCGCCGCGACCGCTCCCGCACCAAGCTCGCCCAGGGCATCGCGCTCTACCACATCATCATCGAGGCCTCGCTGGCCCAGCCCGGCCAGCACTTCATCGAGAGCTATCTCGAGGAGCGGGAGGTCCTGCCGGGCTTCCGCTCGGGAATGGCCAACGTCGCGCTTGACGAGCAGCGCCACATCGGCTTCGGCGTGAAGCTCCTGTCGGACCTCGTGGCCGAGGACCCCGAGTGCCGCGACGCCGTCGCCGACCTCCTGCGCGAGATGTTCCCCTACACCGCCGCCGTGTTCGTGCCGCCGAACTGGGACCGCCGCTACAGCGAGGTGTTCGGCTTCACGATCGAGGAGATCTTCGCCGAGGGCATGATGTCCATGGAGACGAAGATGCGCACCGCCGGCATGCCGCTCGAGCAGATGCCCGGGATGCCGATCCGCTTCGACCTGCCGGTCGACGAGCGCGTGCGGCGTGCCGTCGTGCTGCTCGAGGCCGGCGTGCTGGGCGCGCCCAACGGAGCCCCGTCGGCCGATCCCGAGGTGCTCGAGCTGCTGTTCGACTCCGTGCGCATCTCCGTGGATCCCCGCCACTCGCACGGGCGCCCGACGACGATCCAGTGGGACTTCTCGGACGCCGAGCCCTGGTACCTGCACGTGGAGCACGGCAACGCCAGCGTGACCCAGGGCCGTGCCCGGAAAGCCGACCTCACCCTGAGCTGCCGCTACGCGGACTTCGTGGACGTGATGGGCGGCCGCGCCGACCCTCGCCTGCAGATGCTGAAAGGCAAGCTGAGGCCGAGGGGCAACCCGATCGCTCTCTGGCGGATGCAGAAGTTCTTCGCCTAGGTCGACGATGGCCACGGTGGATATCCGCCCGCTCGCGGTCACCGATGCGCGTACCCTCGCGCAGCTGTACGCCGACAACCGCGACTTCCTCTCCCAGCTCGAGCCGCTGCGGCCCGACGCGTTCTTCACGTTCGAGGGCCAGCGACGTCACATCGCGCAGCTCACCGACCGCCGCTCGTCGGGCACCGCGTATCCGTTCGTGATGGTCGCCGGCGGTCGGCTGGCCGGCGTGATCAACCTGTCGAACGTCGTCCGCGGCGCCTTCCAGAGCTGCAACGTGGGCTACTGGGTAGCTCAGTCGGAGAACGGCCAGGGCTTCGCGACCACGGCGCTCGGCCTCGTGTGCGAGCGCGCATTCGGCGAGCTCGGGCTGCACCGCATCGAGGCCGGCACGCTGCTCCACAACCTCGCGTCACAGCGCGTGATCGAGAAGAACGGCTTCAC
>DASXCV010000319.1:0-3221 GCA_036491015.1 Thermoleophilaceae bacterium
GCCTGCGCGTTTGCGTGGTGGGCCTTGTCCACGGCCTCCACGACCTTCTCCGGACTGTTCACGCCGATGAACTTGAAGTCGGCGTCGCCCGTGCCGGCGGTGTCGAAGTCGACCGTGCCGACCACGAGCATCCGCTCGAGGATGCCCTGGTTCGTGTTGACGTTCTGCACACGCTCGATCTGCGTCTGCTGGATGTCGCGCGAGACGATGCCGCGCTGGATGCGCAGCCGCTGGTTCGTGATCGTGTAGACGGTGAAGTAGCGGCGGATGAAGCCCACGATGATCGCGAGCACGAAGACCACGACGAACGCGCCCACGCCGCCGCCGTTGCTCGCCGCGAACCAGATGATCGCGCCGATGGCGGCCGCGATCAGCAGTCCCTTCAGGTAGAACGCGATCGTCGAGCGCCAGGACGGGTGGCCCTCGTAGATGACTATCTCGCCCTCGTGCAGGTCCATACGCGGCAAGGCTAGCCCAGGAGCGTGCCGGACCTCAAGCGCTCAGGACGATCTTGAGCGCCTTGTGGTCGGCGTAGGTGTCGTACGCCTCCTGGGCGTCCGCGAGCTTCATGTGGTGCGTGACGAGCGGCGTGGGGTCGAGCCGGCCGGCCGCCATCAGGGACAGCACCGGGTCGAGGTGGCCCATCACGTTCGCCTGGCCGGTGACGAATCGGAGGTTCTTGATCCACACCATGCCCATGTGCACCTCGACTCGTTCGGCGTGGACGCCGACGACTGACACCGTGCCCGCCTTGCGCGCCAGGCGGCAGGTGAGGTCGAGCGCCTGGGGGTTGCCCACGGCCTCTACCGCGATGTCCACCCCACGGCCGTCGGTCGCCGCCTTGACCGCCGCGGGCGGGTCCTCCTCGGTGAGGTGCACCGGCTCGGCGCCCAGCGAGCGCGCCGCCTCGAGTCGCTCCGGCACCATGTCGATCGCGATCACCCGGGCGGCGCCCGCCACGCGCGCGGCCATGATCGCGCACAGGCCAACGGGCCCGAGGCCCACCACCGCCGCCGTGTCGCCGGGCTTGAGCCCGGCTGCCACCACCGCGTGGTAGCCCGTGCCCATCACGTCGCCCGCGAACAGCGCGGCATCGGTCGAGAGCCCGTCGGGCACCTTGCGCAGCGTGAGGTTGGCGTGGGGGACGAGCACCTGCTCGGCCTGCGTCCCCTGGAGCGCACCGAGCGCCTCGCCGTGCCCGAACACGCGCGCCTCGTCGCATTTCTGGAACAGGCCCTTGCGGCAGAAGAAGCAGTGGCCGCAGGCGCTGTGGAAGGTGCCGAGCACACGGTCGCCCACCTCCACCTGGTTCACGCCGTCGCCGGCGGCCACGACCGTGCCCACGTACTCGTGCCCGATCGTGAAGCCGGGGGCGATCTGCACCCGGCCGTGGAAGATGTGGAGGTCCGAGCCGCAGATGCCCGAGGCATCCACGCGCACCACCGCGTCGTCGGCTTCGATCGGCTCGGGCTCGGGCCGGTCCTCCACGGCCACCCTGCCGGGCTCCTGGAAAGTCACCGCCAGCATGAGGCCGGTCAGCTTATGGATTCACTCCCGGTGGCGACGACACGTTGCAACAGAGGGGCGGCTCTGTAGCGCTCCTCGCGGCGCTCGGCCCACAGCCCGTCGAGCGTCGCGAGCACGTGCTCGAAGCCGATCGCGCGCCCCCAGGCCACCGGGCCGCGCGGATGGTTGAGGCCGAGCGTGGTGCCGGCATCCACGTCCTCGGCGGAGCCCACGCCCTCGCCGATCGCGAACAGCGCCTCGTTCACGAGCTGGCACACGAGCCGCCCGAGCACGAGCCCGGGCGCGTCCCCGACCCACTCGTGGTGCATCCCGAGCGAGGTGAAGAAGCTCTCCGCGGCCTGCGCGGCGTCGTCGCGCGTGTCGGGCAGGCGCGTGAGCTCGGCGAGCTTCGTGTCCGCCATCGGCGGCAGCACGTGGAAGCCCACGGCCCCGACGATCACGTGTGCGGCGAGCGAGCGGTCGGCGCAGAGCACGGCGATCGGGGTGTCGCCCGGGTCCGGCACCTCGCCCGGCGCCGCGTGCAGGATCAGCTCGGGCTCGCCTTCGTCGACGGCGAAGCCCGCGGCGCGCGCCCGCTCGCGCAGCCCATTCGCCAGCGCGCCGTCGCCGGTGATCGCCACGGCCCGGCCCTCGCCGCCGCCGGGCGCGGGCGGGTCCTCGTCGTCTGGGCGGTGCGGGCCGTCCTCGTACGAGTACCAGCCGCTCCCGGTCTTTCGCCCGAGCGTGCCGGCGGCCACCATCCGCGCCTGGAGCATGCTCGGCTTCCAGCGCGGCTCGCCGAAGCTCTGCTCGTTGAAAGAGCGCGCCACCTCGTAGCCCACGTCGATGCCCACGAGGTCCATCAGCTCGAACGGGCCCATGCGGAAGCCGCCGCCCAGGCGCGCGATGCGGTCGATCTGCTCGAGCGTGGCCACGCGCTCCTGGAGCAGCCGCAGCGCCTCGCCGTTCACCGGCCGCCCGCAGCGGTTCACGAGGAAGCCCGGGCCGTCGCTCGCGACGATCACGGTCTTGCCCATCGCCTCGCCCACGGCCTTCGCCATCGCGAGCGCGCGCTCGCTCGTCTGCGCGGCGGCGATCACCTCGAGCAGCTTCATCAGCGGCGGCGGGTTGAAGAAGTGCATGCCCACCACGTTCTCCGGGCGAGCGGCCGAGGCCGCGATCGAGCTGACGAGAATCGACGACGTGTTGCTCGCGAGCACCGCGTCATCCGCGCAGACTTCGGAGAGCTGCTCGAACAGCTCGCGCTTGAGCTCCGGCCGCTCGGGCGCCGCCTCGATCACGAGCTCGCAGTCGGCGAGATCGCCGAGCTCCTCGCACAGCCGCAGCCGGCCGGTCGCGGCCTGAGCCTCGTCCTCGGACCAGCGGCCGCGCTCGGCGCCCTTCGCGAGGCCGCGGCGAATACTCTCGTCCCCGCGGTCAAGCGCTCCCGGGACCGGATCGTGCAATAGCGTGTCCATCCCCGCGAGGCAGCCAAGCTGCGCGATGCCGGCGCCCATGGTGCCGGCACCGACGACGCCGAGGCGACTGGGAAGCTCACTCATTGGGTAGGGACTCCCACGGAGGCAGGCCATGTTAAAAGCCTCCGGCTCGCCGCAACTTTCCCCCGACCCACCGTCTAGAACCTCAATGCTCAAGAAGCTGCTCATAACACTTGCCACAAGTTCCCTCCTGATCGGCGCCGTAGCCGCGGCCCC
>DASXCV010000320.1:0-2380 GCA_036491015.1 Thermoleophilaceae bacterium
GGCGCGCTCATCGGCGGCGGGGCTGCCGAGAGCCACGACCTCGAGCACGCGCTGCAGGGAAAGACGCCGCTCGTGATCGGCGCCGTGCTCGCCCTTGGCTTCCTGCTCCTCCTGGTCGCGCTCCAGGCGCCGCTGATCGCCGCACTGGCCGTCGTCACCAACCTGCTGGCCACCGGCGCCGCCTTCGGGATCGGGCGCCTGATCTTCCAGGATGGCCATGGAGCCGGCCTGCTCGGATTCGAGCCGCAGGGGTTCATGGACGCCTGGGCGCCGGTGTTCTTCTTCGCGATGATCTTCGCGATGTCGATGGACTACACGGTGTTCCTGCTCGCCTCGGCCAAGGAGCACTGGGATCGTTCGCACGACCCGCGTGAAGCCATGGTCGGCGGCCTCGGCGATTCGGGGCGCGTGATCTTCGCGGCCTCCGGGGTGATGGTTGCCGTCTTCTTCACCTTCGCGCTGTCCGGACCGCTGCCGCCGAAGGAGATGGGGGTGATCCTCGGGATCGCCGTGCTGCTCGACGCGATGGTGGTGCGGCTCGTCCTCCTACCGACCCTCCTGCGCGTGTTCGGCCGCCACGCCTGGGCCCTGCCGCGCTGGCTGGAGCGGATCCTCCCCCGCGTCCGCTTCGGACACTGAGGAACTCGCCGGTCCCAGGTGATCGGCGTAAGGTTGGCGACATGAGCACGCTTGCCGGCGATGCCACTGTGCTCGTTCGGGACGAAGGCCCGGCGGCGCGTCTCACGCTCAACCGCGCCGAGAAGCGCAACGCTCTCAGCCTCGACCTGATGGAAGAGCTGCTCGGCGCACTCAAGCGGGTGAGTGCCGACGACGAGATCCGCGTGATCGTGCTCGAGGGCACGGGCGTGGCCTTCTCCGCGGGGCACGACCTCGGCGAGATGATCGGGCGCGACGTCGCCTTCTACCAGGAGCTGTTCGACAAGTGCACCGAGCTGATGGAGTGCATCCACCGGCTGCCGCAGCCGGTGATCGCGAAGGTCGAGGGCATCGCAACCGCGGCCGGTTGCCAGCTCGTTGCCGCGTGCGATCTGGCGGTGGCCTCGGACGCAGCTCGCTTCGCCACGCCGGGCGTGAACATCGGCCTGTTCTGCTCCACGCCGATGGTCCCGCTGTCGCGCGCGATCGGCCGCAAGCGCGCGCTCGAGATGCTGCTCACCGGCACGCCGATCGACGCCGCCACGGCGCTCGAGTGGGGGCTGGTAAACCGCGTGGTGCCGGCGGAGGCGGTCGAGGACGAGGTGCAGCGCTTGATCGGCGCGATCGCTCGCTCCAGCCCGCTCACGGTCTCGATCGGGAAAGAGGCGTTCTACTCGCAGATCGAGCTCGACGAGCACCGGGCGTACGACCTGACGAAAGCGGTCATGACGATGAACGCGCAGACCGACGACGCTCAGGAGGGCATGTCCGCCTTTCTGGAAAAGCGCCCGCCCAACTGGCGCGGCAGCTAGGCCGCCCGCTCGGCCGCCGCCGGGTCGAAGATCGCGTCGAGCCGCTTGCCGAGGTCGGCCGCGATCTGGATCCCGTTCATCGCGCGCATCACCTCGTGCTCGACCATCACCGCGACCTCGTCGAGCAGATGCGGCGCGACCCAGTGCGGGTACGGCAGCCGCTCGATGTCCTTGCCCTGGATGTTGCGGGTGTGGTTCACCACCTCTTTCAGCAAGCGGGTGGCGAGTGACGTCTGCAGCCAGCCGAGCACCACGAACAGCTCGCGCCGCGCCACGCGCTCGCGCAGGAATCCGCACGGCGCCCCGCTGTCGAGGATGAAGCCCGGCGGCAGGTAGCGCGCGTTGATCCGCGGCGCGACGAGCTGCCAGGTGATCCCCTCGCGCCCGAAGAACGGCTGGCCGCCGACGCCATGGAGATACCAGGGCCCGTCGCGCTTGAAGGTGAGGACGGCGTCGCCGTCGCCGCGCCAGTAGACGACGTGGCTCGGCCGCGCGTACAGGCGATCCGGCCGCGCCTTGTTGTACGGCCGGTAGTCGTGATGGGGAAGCTGCACGCGGACCGGTTCCGGGCGCGACGACACCCGCACGGCCCGCCGGGTCGCGCCCCCGCGCTCGCGCTCCTCGGCCCGCTCTCTCATCCTGGGCGAGAGATGCCCAAGCCGCGCCCGCGCCACCTCGTCCTCGACCGTGATCGGCCGCTCGAAGAACTCGAACTCGTACGGCTCGACCACCGTGCCGTCCGGTTCGATGGCGCGCACGAACCACTCGTTCCTGCCGATCGTCATGCCGCCGGTGGCGACCACGAACTCGCTCAGCGCCGGTCCCGCGAAGTAGGGCGCGTGCTCGGCGCGCAGCCCCCACGACAGGTTCTGCGTCTGCTCCATCGCGCGCCGCGACAGCCGCTCCCCGCG
>DASXCV010000321.1:0-2598 GCA_036491015.1 Thermoleophilaceae bacterium
TTCGAGCCGCACCAGCCGGAGCTGTGCAACTTCACGCCGACGGTGTTCGTGGACATCACGCCCGTGATCGAGAAGAAGCAGGCCGCGATGGCCGAGATGAAGGCGCAGAAGTACCTCCAGACCTACTACGCCCAGCGCGCCGAGCAGCGCGGCAACCACGCGCGGCGGGCGTCCGGCAACCAGGACGTGCGCTTCGCCGAAGCGTTCCAGCGGATGATCCCGCAGGTGGTGACGGAGCTGTGAGCGACGCACTCTCGGAGCTCGCGCGCCTCGGCAGCGCGACGGTGTACGAGGCAGGCGGGCGCGGCGGCTTCGTGGACTTCCCGCTCGTTCAGGTGGTGCCCGGCTCGCGCGTGGCGGGCCCGGCCCGCACGGCGCTCTGCGGCCAGTCGGACAACCTGATGGTGCACGCCGCGATGTCGCGGCTCCAGCCCGGCGAGGTGCTCGTGCTGACCATGCCCGACCCCGAGCCGGTCGCGCTCGTGGGCGACCTGCTGGCCACCCAGGCCAAGGCGCGCGGCGCGGCCGCCGTGCTCGTGGACGGCGCGGTGCGCGACGTGGACGAGCTGGCCGAGCTCGGCCTGCCGATCTGGGCGCGCTGGGTGCGGGTGCACGGCGCGGACAAGAAGGAAGTGGGATCGCTCGACGAGCCTGTGACCGTGGGTGGCGCCACGATCCGCACCGGCGACGTGGTGGTGCTCGACGCCGACGGCGCCGCCGTTGTGGAGTCCGAGCGCGTGGACGACGTGCTCGCCGCCTCGCTCGCGCGCGAGGAGAAGGAGCGCGTGAAGCGCGAGAAGCTCCAGGCCGGGCAGCTCTCGTATGACCTGGATGGTCTGCGGGAGATCGTCGAGGGATGAGCGACGTCGCTCATCTGGGGCCGGTCGAGCTGCTCACGCCCAAGGGCGAGGAGAGCCTGCGCTTCTTCGTGGACATCATGGGGATGGACATCGAGGCGCAGGAGGGGCAGTCGTACTACCTGCGCGGCTGGGGCGACTATCAGCGCTGGTCGCTGAAGCTCACGGAGTCGGACACGTCGGGCATGAGCTACCTCGGGCTGCGTGCCTGGGACCAGGCTGCGCTCGAGCGCCTGGCCGGCCGGGTCGAGGCCACCGGGCTCGGCGAGGGCTGGACCGACGGCGACCTCGGCCGCGGCCCCTCGTACCGCTTCCGCGACCCGGACGGCCACGCGTTCGAGCTGTACTACGAGGTGGAGCGCTACGTGCCGCCGCCCGATCGCAAGCCCGCCCACCGGAACGTGCCCGGGCGCTATCCCGCGCGCGGCTGCTCGATCAAGCGGCTCGACCACATCAACGTGCTGGCCGCGGACGTGAGCGCCAGCCGCGAGTTCTGCGTTGACGTGCTCGGCTACCGGCTGTACGAGCAGATCGTCCTCGACGACGGGCAGGAGACCGGTGCCTGGATGAGCGCGTCGATCGCCGCGCACGAGCTGATCTACACGGCCGACTACTACGGCGCGCGCGGCCGGCTGCACCACGTGGCCTTCTGGGTGGACACCCGCGAGGAGTGCCTGCGCGCGGCCGACATCTGGGTCGAGAACGACATCTACATCGAGGCGGCGCCGTCGAAGCACACGATCGCGCAGGGCATGTTCCTCTACGGGTACGAGCCCGGAGGCAACCGCGTGGAGGTGACGAGCGGCGGCCGGCTCGTGTACGACCCGGACGAGCCGGTGGTGGTGTGGACCGAGGCCGAACGCGCGAAGGGCCAGGCCTGGGGCGTGGCGACCGTGCCGGCGTTCCACACCTATGGCACGCCGCCCGTGGATTAGGCTTCTGGCGTGGCCTTTCACGGGATCATCCCCGCGGTGACCACGCCGTTCGGCGCGGACGGCCGGATCGACGCCGACGGCCTGCGCCGCAACGTGGACTTCGTGATCGAGGGCGGCGTGCACGCGATCGTCGGCACCGGCACGATGGGCGAGTCCGGCTCGCTCAGCCGCCACGAGCGCGCCGAGGTGCTGGCCACGATCGTGAGCGCCGCCGACGGCCGCGTTCCCGTGGTGGCCGGCATCGCCGCGCAGACGCCGGCGGTGGCCGGCGACTACATCGGCGACGCCCGCGCGGCCGGCGTGGCCGGCTTCATGGTCCTGCCGCCGCTGCTCTACCGCGGCGACGAGCGCGAGCTGGCCGCGTACTTCCGCGCGATCTGCGACGCCGCCGAGCTGCCGGTGGTGCTCTACAACAACCCGTCGGCCGCCGGCTACGACCTGTCCGCCGACACGATCGTGCGCGTCGCGGCCGAGGCCGGGGGCATCGTCCAGGTGAAGGAGTGCTCGGGCGACGTGCGGCGGATCCCGGAGATCATCAACGGCTCAGAAGGCGCGCTCGAGGTGCTCGTGGGCGGCGACGACTGGGCGTTCGAGGGCATGTGCGTGGGCGCGAACGGCTGGATCTCCGGCGTGGCCGACGTGCTTCCGGCGCAGTGCGTGCAGCTCTACGAGCTGCTCCAGAGCCGCGACCTCGAGGCCGCGCGCGAGCTCTACGGACGCCTCTTGCCGATGGGGCGCTTCGACATGACGCCGAAGCTCGTGCAGTACTACAAGGCCGGCATGGACGAGGTCGGCCTCGTCGGCGG
>DASXCV010000322.1:0-3382 GCA_036491015.1 Thermoleophilaceae bacterium
CCCCAGCCGCTCGTGAACTTCGTGGCCTGGCCGACCCACTGCCCATCGACACCGAACCAGACGCCGTCGAGCAGCTTGAGCGGCGGGGTGATCACGCCGCCCATCTCGCCGGTGCTATGCCAGCCGTTGGCGTAGAAGCGCCCGTCCTCGAAGCCCTCGGCGTAGGAGCGCTGCCCGGCAGCCACCTCGCGCCTGTCCTGAAGTCTCGTCGTGACCGAAAGCTGGGTGGGGGCCGCCTGAGCGGCACTGGCCCCGATCAGAGCAGCAGCAATCCCCGCAGTGACAGCGCGCGCGACATGCATACGTCAACCTCCCTGACTCTCATCCCGCGACCGCTGCTGCCTTCCGGGTCGCCCCTAGCACTCCGCCACAACCCGTTTCCGGGTCCGCGCGGTCTTACTCCCCCCCGATCAGGCTATTTGCGTGATTGCCCAGATCACGAGCGCGATCCCACAGCCTCCGGCGAAGATCGCGGCGACCACGAGGGCGACTTGGCGCGGATCTGGTCGGCTCGGAGTGGCCACCCCGGCGCCCAGGCCGGCGCCATAGAGAACCTCGCGCGCCACCTCCACGCCGGACTCGGGCACGAGGATGTCGCGCGGCCCGGCGGCGAGGAAGTCCGGCACGTCGAACGCCGCCGAACGGCGCACCACGCTCGGTACGCCCTGCTCGAGCAGGAGACCGGAGATCAGCTCGGCCTCGGGCTGCTGCGCCGCGCTCGCCACGCGCACGAGCGGGCCGCGAGTGAAGCGCGGGTCCACCTTGCGCGCGCGCTCGTGAGCCTCGCTGCGCGGCGCCTCGATCACCTCGCCGGGCGGCACCAGCGGCATCTTGCAGCTGTCGCAGAAGCGCTGATCGGCGGCGAACTCGCGTCCGCACGACGGGCAGAGGAGGGCGTCGCTACCCGACGTCGATGGGCTCTTCTTCGACACGGCCATCCGCGATCCGCCAGGCCTTCACGATGGGCTCGTTCTCGAGCGACACGATCAGGTACAGCCAGTGCGGGTAGTGGGCCAGATTGATGTCCGTCTGCGATGGGTTGGGCGCGCTGCGCGGGTGCGAGTGGTAGATCGCCACGCCGTGCCCGCCGTCGTCGAGGTCGTTGACGGCGAACAGGCTCTTCGAGTCCAGCTCGTACCCGTACGGGGACTCGCGCAGGTTGCGCGCGCGGAAGGTCTCCGCGACGCTGCCGTCGTCCATCCGCAGGTAGCCGCAGCACTCGTTGGGCGCGTCGTCGCGCGCGTGCGCGACCAGCTCGTCCCACTGCGCCTTCGTCATTCGCATGGCCCGAAGGCTAGTGACCTGGGGCGGCCCTTAACCGCAGCGACTAAGGTGGTGCGTAATGCCGAACGTTGGTCCGCTCGAGCTGATTGTCGTACTGATCATCGCGCTGGTGGTTCTTGGCCCCAAGCGGCTGCCCGAAGTGGGCCGCTCCGTGGGCAAGGGGATGCGCGAGTTCAAGGAAGCAATCAGCGGCGAGCACACCGAAGAAGAGCCTCGCGAGACGCTTCCCGGCCCGCCCGAGTAGGCGCGCTCGCTAGAGCGTTCCGACTCTGTCCGGCGGCCAGTAGGTGACGAGCGCCCGCCCGATCACCCATGAGATGGGGACCGGGCCCCAGAAGCGGCTGTCGTCGGACTCGCCGCGGTTGTCGCCCATCATGTAGACGTAGCCCTTGGGCACGGTGATGGTGTGCGGGAAGTTGCAGTCGCCGCCGCCGCCGCAACTCGCCGCGAACGACTCCTTGGTCGGCTTGCCGTTGCGGATCACATGACCGTCGCGGATCGAGATCGTGTCGCCGCCCACGCCCACCACGCGCTTGATGAACGTCTCGCTCGACTTCTTCGCCACCGGCCGCGAGCACGGCGTCGGCGTTCCCTCGCCCTGTCCGCGGACGCCGCAGATCTCGTCGTCGGCGCCCGCCGGCGGGTTGAACACCTCGATGTCCCCCACGCCCGGCTTCTCTCCCAGCCGGTGGGTGATGCGGTCGACGATCACGCGCTGGCCGATCGTCAGCGTCGGCTCCATCGAGCCGCTCGGGATCCGGTACGGCTTCACCGCGTAGGCCTGCACGGTCAGCGCCAGGAAAAGCGCGACCGCCACGAGCACCACAAGCTCGACGATCGAGTTGGAGCGCGCCTTCTTTATCGCGGCGCGCACGCGGGGCTCTTGGGTTCGCTCGCTACCAGAATGAAGCTGAGTCTAGATCGAGCTCTTCGAGAGGCTTGGTGTAGACGCCAGAGCTGAGGTACTTCCAGCCGTCGTCGGGCACGATGAACACCACGTTCCCGTCGTCGAGCTCGCTCGCCACGCGCACCGCGATCGAGGCGATCGCGCCCGCGGAGACGCCCACGAAGAGCCCCTCCTCCTCGAGCAGCTTGCGCGTCCAGACCACGGCGTCGGCGTTCGACACGAAGATCTTGCGGTCGAGCAGCGAGATGTCGATGATCGGCGGGATGTAGCCGTCCTCGAGCGAGCGCAGACCCTGGACCAGCTCGCCCTGGAGCGGCTCCGCGGCCACGATCTTCGTGTCCGGGTCCTCCTCCTTGAGCCGGCGGGCATTGCCCATCAGCGTGCCGCCGGTGCCGAGACCGCCCACGAAGGCGGTCACCTCGTCGAGCTCCTCCAGGATCTCGAGTGCCGTGCCGTTGTAGTGCGCCAGCGGGTTGGCCTCGTTGCCGTACTGGTAGGGCATGTAGTACGAGGAGTCCGCCTCGGCCATCTCGAGCGCCTTCGCAACCGCGCCGTTCGAGCCCTGCTCGCCGGGCGAGTAGACGATGTCGGCGCCGTACATCCGCAGGAGCTGGGTGCGCTCCTGGGTGACGTTGTCCGGCATCACGACCTTGAGCGGGTAGCCCTTGCGCGAACAGATCATCGCGAGCGAGATCCCGGTGTTTCCCGATGTGGGCTCGAGGATCGTCTGCCCGGGCGCGATCGCTCCCTGCGCCTCGGCGTCCTCGATCATCGAGCGCGCCACACGGTCCTTGACGGAGCCCGTGGGGTTGTAGCTCTCGAGCTTCGCGTAGATGCGCACGCCCGGATTGGGCGAGAGGCGCTTGAGCTCGACCAGAGGGGTATGGCCGATCGCCTGGACGATGTCGCCGTACTTCCCTCCACACGGGCGGTTGTCGAGGCGAGGCTCGATCATCGCTTCAGAAAGTGTAGTACCACTGAGACATGGTGGTGGGTCAGTTTCAATCGAGTAGCTCAGCGATCTCGTGCAGCGTCCACTTGTGGTCGGCCACCCCTGCGGCCATCGCGGGCGTGGTGCCAAGGGTCTTGTGGACGCGGCAGAAGTTGTAATGCATGTAATGCAGCGCTACCGCGTGCGCAAGGTTCTCAACCTTCTTCGAGAAGCCATTGGTCAGGCGGGTGAAGCGCCGC
>DASXCV010000323.1:0-2584 GCA_036491015.1 Thermoleophilaceae bacterium
AGCGTGCGTCATGGAGCTGGCGTCGATGCTCGCGGTCGAGCCGTTCAGCGACCACCCGGGCTCCGTCTGCCCCGTGATCGGGGCGTTCCTGCGCGCCTACAACGACGGGCTGCCCGACGACCGCCGCCAGGACCTCTTCGAGTACGCCGCGCGAATCGTCGGCAGCAAGTCCGGGCGCCGGGTGCGTCGCGCCCGCGCGCGTCGCTGCCTCACGTGGTTCGCCGGCGAGATCCCGGGGGCGCGCCGGCCCTCGCGGCTGTCGCTCGAGCTTGCGGGCTTCACGCTCGGCTCGGTGGGCCGGGCGGCTGCGCGCGCGTCGCGCTCGAGCGCCGAGACGCACGGCAGCGTGTTGCGCCTGCTCGACGAGCTCGTGGCGATGGGCGGGCCACCGGCCGGCCGGCCGTCGCTGGACCTAGAGCGCCTCGCTCCGGCGCAGCGCGTGCTGCCCAAGGTCTGACGGCTTGGTGTAGCCGCACAGCGCGAGCGTCAGGTCGAAGTCCGCAAGCAGGCTTCGCAGCACCTGCCTCACCCCGTGCTCGCCGCCGAGGCCGAGGCCCCACACGTAGGGCCGTCCCACGAGCACCGCGCGCGCTCCGAGCGCCAGCGCCTTCACCACGTCCGCGCCGGTGCGGATGCCGCTGTCGAACAGCACCGGCAGCTCGTCCGGCACCGCCTCCACCACCTCGGGAAGTGCCTCGAGCGCGGCCAGCGAGCCGTCGATCTGGCGGCCGCCGTGGTTCGACACGATCAGGCCGTCCACCCCGGCCTCGACCGCGCGGCGCGCGTCGTCGGGGTGCAGCACGCCCTTCAGCAGGATCGGGAGGTCGGTGTGGGCCTGGAGGAAGGCGAGGTCGTCCCAGCTGAGCCCCGGGTTCGAGAAGAGCGTGGCCCAGAGGCCGACGGCGGCCTGCGGGTCGTCCTCCGGAGGCTTGTCGAGACCGGCGCGGAAGACCGGGTCCTGGAAGTAGTTGGCCACGCCCTCGCCCTTCAGGAACGGCAGGTAGCCGCGGGCGAGGTCGCGCGGGCGCCAGGCGAGGATGCGCGTGTCGAGCGTGACGACGATCGCGCTGTAGCCGGCGTCCTGCGCGCGCTGCACGAAGCTCGCGGCCAGCTCGTTGTTCGTCGGCCAGTAGAGCTGGAACCAGCGCGGCGAGTCGCCGAGCTCCTGCGCGACGTCCTCCATCGTGGTGGACGCGGCGTTGCTCAGGATCATCGTCAGGCCCAGCTCGCGCGCGGCGCGCGCCACCGCGCGCTCGGCGTCGTCGTGCACGATCGACGTCACGCCGATCGGCGCGAGCATCACCGGCGCGGGCATCTCGGTGCCGAGCACGGTGGTGCGCAGGTCGCGCTCGCGGACGTCCACGAGCATGCGCGGCACGATCCGCCAGCGGTCGAACGCCTCGCGGTTCGAACGCACGGTGATCTCCTCCCCCGCGCCGCCCGCCACGTATCCGAACGCCTCGTCTGACAGGCGCTCGCGCGCCTTCGCCTCGAGGCCGGCATAGCTCGTCGGCAGGTCGAGCAGCTTCCCGGCCAGCCCCTCGAGGTAGATCTCGTACTGATAGTTGCCGAACGGCACCTGGGGATCGCTCATGGGGCGGTCTTATACACGCCGTAGGATCCGCGTGGGAATGACCGGTCTCGTAGTGGCAAGCCTCCGGCGGCGTCTGGCGCGCACGTTGCTCACGGCCACAGGCATCGCCGTGGGTGTCGCCGCGGTGGTGGCGCTGATCTCCTTGGGCGACGGGCTCAAGCAGACGGCGGCCGGCTTCATCCACCTCGGCAAGGCCGACCTCGGGCTGTTCCAGAAGGGCATCGCCGACCCCACCGCCTCCGTGCTCCCCACCTCGATGATCCCGCGTCTGAAGGCGCAGCCGGGCGTGAACGACGCCACGCCCGTGCAGCTCGTCACCGAGGCGATCCAGGGTGAGGGCGCGGCGATCGCCTTCGGCCTCGACCCGAACGGCTTCGACGCCCAGCGGCTCGTGGTGGTGCGCGGGCGGCACGCCCTCGGTCCGGGCCAGGTGATGGTGGGCGACCAGTTCTCGAAGCAGGCGCATGTGGAGCCGGGCGCGACGCTGGTGATCAAGAAGCGGCCGTTCAAGGTGGCCGGGGTGTTCCACTCGGGCACGACGTTCCAGGACACGGGCGTGGTGATCCCGCTGAGCGCCGCGCAGCGGATGTCTGGGCACGCGAACGCCGCCACCACGATCGCCGTGGCACTCGACCGCGGCACCAAGGCCGGGCCGATCTCGAAGCGGGTCGAGCAGCTGTTCCCCGGAACGGTCGTGATCAACGACCCCGGCGAGGCCGCGCGCGCCGACGCCAACAGCCTGCTCGTGAGCAAGGCGGTGCTCGTGATCGTGGTGCTGGCGCTCGCGCTCGGCGGGATCGCCGTGACCAACACGATGGTGATGGCGGTGCTCGAGCGCGAGAGCGAGCTCGCGCTGCTGTCGGCCGTCGGCTGGAGCCGCCCGCGCGTGGCGGGGCTGATCCTCGGCGAGGGCGTCGGCGTGAGCATGCTCGGCGCGGGCCTCGGCCTGGCGCTCGGGCTTGCTCTGAGCTCCGTGGCCGTGAAGGCGCT
>DASXCV010000324.1:0-10658 GCA_036491015.1 Thermoleophilaceae bacterium
AGCTCGCTGCCCGCCGTGAGCGTGCTGGTGGTGTCCGAGATGAAGTTGCTCACCACCCACAGCGAGGGGAACGAGAGCGCGGCGGCGAGCACCGCGAACGCTCCCGCCTCGAGCAGCGCGGCGCGCCAGGTGTGGAAGCCGCGGACGAACAGCAGCCCCCCGAGCACCGCCAGGAGGATCGGCCCGAGCCACGGCAGGATCGACGCGTTCAGCACGCCGATGCCGGCAGCAGTGGTCACGGCCAGCGGGATCACCGCACGGACGCCGCCGCGGCGGGCCACGTAGTCCGCGCCGACCGCGACGAGCATCGCGATCATGCAGACGGTGGCCATCTCCTTCACGCTGCCCTCGAGCGCGTAGGCGTACATCAGGGCGGGCTGCGCGGCGAGGAACGCGGCCAGCGCGAGCAGCCAGCGCTGGGCGATCGCCCACGAGAGGACCGCGTAGATCGACAGCGCCGTGAACACGGCCAGCAGCGCGAGGTAGGGCTGGAAGACCCACGCCACGTCCTCGCCCACGAGCGGCCGCACGGCGCCGAGCGCGGTGTGCGCGCCGAGCGGGTAGGCGGTGCTGAGGTAGCTCGCGAGCGCCGCGTGCGTGGACGACGGCGGCCCGCTCGGCACCGAGTGGAAGCCGTGCTTCATCACCCAGTCGATGAGCGTGAAATGGATCGACGTGTCGCCGAGGAGGGTGTAGCCGAGGAAGGTGGCTGTGCCGGTCAACACCACCGGCGCCGCGTAGACCGCGAAGACCGCGACGCCGCTCAACCAGGGCCATGGGTCATAGGTCATAGGCCATAGGGCTCGGGCTCCGAGCGCCAGCCCGGCTACCGCCAGCGCGATGACGAGCGGTGTTGCAAGTACCGTGGTCGCCTTGAAGAAGGTGGTGACCTGGGACGCCACCACAATCGTCGCGTAGCCGACCGGCAGCAGGAGCACGCCGCGGATCGGTGCGCCAGAGACTCGCTGAACCAGAAGTCCGCAGCCCAGGGCCAGCAGGCAGAACAGCAACGGGAACAGAACCCAGCAGACGAAGATGCTCACGCGCCTACGCCCTATGACCTATGACCACTGACCTATGACCTCTGTTTGCGTCATCTACGACTGCCTCTATCCCCATACGGTGGGCGGAGCTGAGCGGTGGTACCGGAACCTCGCCGAACGCCTCGCGGCCGACGGGCACGAGGTGACCTACCTCACCCGCCGGCAGTGGCCCCGCGGCACCGAGCCCGGCGTGCCGGGCGTCAAGGTTATTGCCGTTGCGCCAGGGCTGCCCCTCTACGTGAAGAGCGGGCGCCGCAGTGTCACAGAGCCGCTCGTGTTCGGAGCCGGCACGTTCTGGCACCTGCTCCGGCACGGCCGGCGCTACGACGTGGTGCACACCGCGTCGTTCCCGTATTTCCATCTGCTCGCAGCGGCGCTGTTGCGGCCGCTCATGCGCTACCGGCTCGTTGTGGACTGGCACGAGGTGTGGACGCGCGAGTACTGGCGCGAGTACCTCGGCGGGGTCGGCGGCACAGTTGGCCACCTGATCCAGCGGCTGTGCCTCGCGCTGCCGCAGCGCGCCTTCTGCTTCTCCCGGCTGCACGGCGAACGGCTGCGCGAATTCGGCATCAACGGCGAGGCGACGGTGCTGCAGGGCGAGTACGCGGGCTCGCTCGAGGTGCACGCGCCGGAGGAGGCGCGCCCGATGGTGATGTTCGCCGGGCGCCACATCCCGGAGAAGCGAGCGCCGGCGCTCGTGCCCGCGTTCGCCCGCGCCCGTGAGCAGCTGCCGGACCTGCGGCTCGAGTTCTTCGGCGACGGCCCCGAGCGCCCGGAGGTGCTGCGGCTCGTGCGGGAGCTGTCCCTCGAGGACGTGGTGGACGTCCACGGGTTCGTGTCCGCCGAGCAGCTCGACGCCGCGCTGCGGAGCGCGCTCTGCATGGTGCTCCCGTCGCGCCGCGAGGGCTACGGGCTGATCGTGGTGGAGGCATCCGCGCAGGCCACGCCGAGCGTGGTGGTGAGCGACCCCGACAACGCCGCCACCGAGCTGGTCGAGGAGGGAGTGAACGGCTTCATCGCGCCGTCGGCGTCTCCCGAGGACCTGGCGGCGGCGATCCTGCGCGTCCACGAGGGCGGCCACGCTCTCCGCGAGTCCACCGCCGAGTGGTTCGGGCGCAACGCCGAGCGGCTCTCGCTCGCGCACTCGATCGACGTGGTGTCGGAGGCCTACCGGGCGAGGGTGCGCTCGTAGCTCGCGGCGGTCAGGCGCGCGGTCTCGTCCCAGGTGAACTTGCGCGCCCGCTCGTAACCGGCCGCGCGTAGCCGCTCCACCTCGTCGCCGCCCGCCAGCAGCCGCTCGATCGCCGCCGCGATCTCCTCGGGCCTGTCCGGGTCGAACAGGAGCGCGGCGTCGCCCGCCACCTCGGGCAGCGAGGTGCGGTCCGAGCACGCAACCGGCACGCCGCGCTGCATCGCCTCGAGCACCGGCAGGCCGAAGCCCTCGTAGAGCGACGGGAACACGAAGCAGCCGGCCACGGCGTAGAGCGCCTCGACCTCCGCCTCCGGCGCCCAGCCCAGCAGGCGCACGTCGTCCTCGATGCCGAGCCGCCGCACGTGCGCCTCGAGCTCCTCCTCGTGCCAGGTGCGGTAGCCGGGGATCACGAGCATCGGCCGCCGCTCCCGCGGGATCGAAGCGAGCGCGTCGAGCAGCCGGATCAGGTTCTTGTGCGGGCGCTTGGCGGACAGGCTGAGCGCCACCGGCCGCTCACCCAGCCGCAGCTTCGCGCGCAGCTCCTGCTCGGGCAGCGCGCGCTCCGGGTGCGCCTCGCCGAGCCCGAGCGGCACCACGTCGATCTTGTCGGCCGGCTCGTGGAGGAGGCGGACCAGGTCGTCGCGCGTGGCCCCCGAGTCGGCGATCAGGCGGTGCGAGCGCCGGATGCCGAGCGGCATGATCACGCTGAGCACCTTCGCGCGCACGCCCTCGTGCGCCTCGGGGAACGTGCGGTGGATCAGGTCGTGGACGGTGAGCAGGCGGCTGTAGCGGCCCCAGGCCGGCGCCAGGTTGGCCGGGCTGTGGAGCAGGTCCACGCGCGCGCGCCGCGCCATCGGCGGCAGCAGCAGCTGCTCGGCAAGCACCCACTTCACCCGGCTGCGCGAGTCCGCCGGCACGGTCACGTGCTCGATCAGGTCGTGCCAGGGCCCGGGCGCCGCGGCGGCGTTGCGGTTGATGAACGCGGTGAGCCGGAGGTCCGGCCGCACCCGTACGAGCGCCTCGATCAGGTTGCGCGCGTACACCTCCATCCCGCCGGTCTCGTCGGGCACGAGGAAGAGGAGGTTGAGGCCGATGTGGGGCACGCTCCGGCTACTCGGCCAGCGGGTCGATCCAAGGGACGCCCGGGAAGCGCGCGAAGCCGCGGTCCCGCGTGGCCACGGTGGCGCCGTGCTCCACGGCGATGGCGGCCAGATGCGCGGCAGGCACGAGGTTGCCCCGGGCGTCCGCCTCCTTGACCATGCGGCGGAAGATCGGCCAGTGCCGGGGCCCCGCAGATACCGGCACGCAGTTGGACCTTTCCATCATCCCGTCGACAAAGCGGAGCGCGACGGCGACCGAGCTCGGGTGGGAATAGATCCGAGGACTCGTGACCACGCGCATGAAGCCGGCCACCGCCGCGTCGGTCATCGCGAACGGACGGTCGGAGTTGACCTCCGTCGTGAGCCAGTTCGAGACCAGCTTGTGATCGTCCTGGTCCGCGCGGTGGGCCAGCACGAGCACGTTCACGTCCGGCAGGATCAAAGGTCGTCCATGGCGTCGCGGACGGCGGCGTTATTTGTGATGTCGATCCCCGGCAGAGGCCCGCCCTTGCCATAGGTGACCGGCTTCCAGGGGTGCTCGTTCCCTGCCTGCCTCAGCGCGAGGCGTGCCCGCAGGGCCTCGGTGATCAGGTCACCGAGCGTCCGGCCCTCGTCTGCCGCCTGCCGCTTGGCATCGCGGAAGACCTGGTCGTCGATCGATACGGTGGTGCGCATGCATCAAAGTGTACCAGGGGCGCATCAAGATGCACAAACGTCAACGGTGACCGGTCAACGGTCAACGGTCGACGCGCGGGTTCGCCAGGTACTCTCGCAGCGCGCCCTCCACCTGGTCGCCGGCGCGCTCCCAGGTGCGCTCCTCCACGAACGCGCGGGCGCGGCGGGCCATCGCGGCGGCGGCCTCGGGATCGTCGAGCACGCGCTCGAGCGCGTCCGCGATCGAGTCCGGCGTGTGTGCCGCGAGCATCACCCGCTCGCCCGAGGCGCCCAGCGCGCTCGACACGTTGTCGCCCTCGAGCTCCACCACCGGCAGGCCGCTCGCCATCATCTCCTGCGCCACCAGCGAGTGGGTGGTGAGGGAGAACACCACGCCCGCGCTCGCCCGCCGGTAGAGCGCGGCGAGCTCGCCCGGCGGCTGCACGCCCAGGTCCGCGCACGGGAACGGCGCGCTGCCCTTGATGTTCGAGCCGAACAGCGTGACCCGCAGGCCGGGCCGGCGCTCGAACAGGTTGGCGATCCCCGCCACGGCCAGCTCAACGGCGCGCCGCGGCGTCTCGCGCCGGCCATACACGGCGATGTGCCCGGGCTCGCGCCCGTCCTCGCCCGCGAAGGTGTAGGTGTCGAGGTCCGTGCCGCACTCGAACCAGCGCGCCTCGAGCCCGTAGTCACGCTCGAGGATCTCCGCCATCCAGGGCGTGTAGGCGATGCAGCGGTAGCCCATCCGGTAGGTCTCCTCCGCCCAGATCGACTCGGCCGACGCCGCGAAGAAGCGCGGCTCGTCGTCCTGCACCAGGTAGACCTTCTCGCGGCAGCGCGGCAGGTCGCGCACCGGGAACGCGGTGGACCACTCGGTGGCGATCGCCACGTCCGCCGAGTCGAAGTCGTCGAGCCCGATGAACACCTGCGCCTCGATCGGGATGAAGTGCTCGCGGATCTCCTCGCGCAGCTCGCTCGCCGACTTGCGCAGCACGCCCTTGTGGTCGAACACGAAGATCGCGCAGCGGTGGCCGCGCAGCTCCATCTGGCGCACGAGCCGGAAGATCGTGGTGTGGCCGCCGGAACCGACCTTCCAGGTGGGCACCACCCAGGCGATCGTCCACGGGCCCTCGGAGCGCGGCGAGCCGTCGTTGTCGATGCGGAGGGGGCGGCGGGGGTAGGCGTGGCGGACGAAGTCGAACCACCAGGCGTCGGTGAAGCGGGTGCGCTGGTCCGGTTTGCGGTGGAGGATCGCGTTGACCGTTGACCGTTGACCGTTGACCGTTGGCTGTTCCAAGAGGGGGCTTGCTGGGACGTCGTAGGGCGTGAAGGTGTCGCGGCCTTCCAGCGACAGCTTGCCTCTTACTGCCGCCGGCAGCTTGTCGGCTCGGGAGCCGACTATTGCTCCGGTCATGCGGGTGGTGTGGTGGATCACGGAGCGGGTGAGGGGTTTCACGAGGTCCTTGCCGTGCACGCCGTGGGCGCGCAGCCAGCGCTTGTCGGCGCCCGAGAGGCCACGCACCGCCCAGGGGGTGCGCTTGACGCCCCACGCCTCGCGGTGGCCGAGCACCTCGCGCATGCCGCGGAACTCGTCGAAGTAGCGGCGCAGGAACTGCGCGGGCGGGTAGTCGTGGGAGTGGAGCACGGCGGCGTCGGCCATGTAGACCTTCGCGAAGCCGGCCTCCACCATCTCGCGCCCGAGCAGCTGGTCCTCGGCGTACGGCACCTCGCGGTAGGGGATCTGCTCCCACGCCCAGCGCGCCACGCAGCCGTTCACGTCGCTGAAGAAGCTGATCTTGCCCGGGTAGGCGCGGTAGTCGCTCAGCCCCTGCGACGAGCGGTCGAGCCGCTGCACGTTGCCGTCCGGCCAGAGCGCGAAGTGGCGCTCCATCTCGCACTTGATCATGTGGCTCGCGTCGGGACGAGGGTCGTGCGGGCCGAACACGAGCGCAACGTCGTCCGCGCGCCGGAAGCCCTCGAGCAGCGCCGCCAGCCAGCGCTCGTGCGCGGGCGTCGCGTCCTGGGTGATGAAGGCCACGTGGTCGCCCTCGGCGAGCTTCATCGCGAGGTTGCGCGTGCCGCCGTGGGAGAACTCGCTCTTGGGGATCGAGTGGATGCGCGCGGCGTGGCGCTCGGCTATCGACAGCGAGCCGTCGCTCGAGCCCGAGTCGATCACGAGCAGGTCGAGCTCGGTGCCGCCGGGCAGGTTCTGCGCGCGCACCGCCGTCAGCACCTCGTCCAGATAGCGCGCCCCGTTCAGCACGGGAATCGCGACGGTCACCACGCCCGCGGCCATGTCAGTCAGGCGGGTTCAGGCGCCGCTTGAGCTTGTGCCACTGCGTCTTCACGTCGCGCAGCGGCCGCGTGATGCGCCACGAGAGCGAGGACTCCATCCGCGCGATCGTCGCCTTGAGCTCCTCCACCTCGCGCTCGGCCGCGCGCTGCTCGTGCAGCTGCTCCCACAGACGCGCCCGCTCCTGCAGCGCCTCCTCGAGCGCCCGCTCGCTGTCGGTGGCCTCGCTGCTCACAGCTCCTCCGCGATCCGCGGTGCCTCGCGATTGAACCACCAGAAGCCGATCACCAGCAACCCGAACGTGAGGCCGATCGGAATCAGCAGTCGCACGTCGCCTCCGATCGCCTGACCCGCGGTGGGCGCGCCCGGATCGATCACCGCGTGCCGGATCTGCTGCACCACCGCGGCCACCGGGTTGCACATGATCAGGTGCTGGAGCCTGACGCTAGGGATGTTCTCGATCGGGTAGAAGATCGCCGAGCCGTAGAAGATCGCCTGCAGCGCCACCTCCCAGATCGGCCGCACGTCGCGGAAGCGCACGAACAGCGACGACAGGACCATCGACAGACCCGCGGCGAAGATCCCGAGGAACGCGACGAGCGGGAACAGCTCGAGCCACGACCAGCGGACCGGCACGCCGCGCGCGAGCATGAAGATCACGACGGCGGAGTAGTTGAGCGCCAGGTTGAAGTAGGCGGTGAGCACGACCGCGAGCGGGATCACGAGCCGCGGGAAGTGGATCTTGCGAACGAGCGCCTCGCGGTCCACCACGGAGCTGACCGCCGCGCCCGTGGACTCCGCGAAGAACGTGAACATCACGATCCCGCTGAGCAGGACGACCGGGTACTCGGTCACGCCGTGCCCCAGCTTCACCGCCTTGGTGAACACGAACAGCATCACGCCGAAGAGCATCAGCGGCTTCATGAGCTGCCACACGTAGCCGAGCGCCGAGCCGAAGAACTTGAGCCGGAAGTCGAGCACCGACAGCGTCCAGGTGAGGTGCAGGAAGCGGCGCCAGCTGCCGGCGAGCGCCGACGGCCCTGGGATCGGCTTCATGCCGCTGGGGACGGTGACGGTGCTCACTACGCTCTCGCCTCTCCGGCGGGCTCGGGCGTGGGCAGCTCGCCGCGCACCGGCCGGCGCACCTCGATGTCGTGCGGCAGGTCCACCACCGCGCCGGTGTTGCGCGTGGCGGTGGTGACCATCGTGGCCGCCCGGTCGCGCTTGTCGAGCAGCATCTGCCCGCCGCCGCGCCGCGCCACCTGCACCGTCGCGTAGTAGCGCCCGGCCGACAGCAGGTTGTCGAAGGAGACCCCGAACACCGCCTGGTCGCCGGGCATGAAGCGGCCCGTCTCCTCGTCCTTCCAGACCGTGGAGGTGCCGAACACGTTGGCGCCGTCCTCGTCCTTCAGCATCACGCTGAACGACGGGTCCTCGACCTCCTCGTTGAACGCCACGAGCGCCTTGAACGAGCACGGCCGTCCCTGCGGCAGATACTCGTGGCGGTCGCCCCGCTCCTCCTCGAACCAGGCTTCGACGATCACGGCCGCCTGGTCCGCGCGGGCCTCGCCCTCGAGCAGGGCGGCGTCCACCGTGGACTGCGGGAAGTTGACCTTGAGGTACTGGTCGGTGATCTCATCCGGGTGGCCGAGCGTGAGCATGTCGCCGCGCTCGAGCAGCATGGCGCGGTCGCAGAACTTCCTCACCGACGGCATGTCGTGCGAGACGAACAGGATCGTCTTCTTCTCGTCGCGGAGGCGGTGGAACTCGTCGTAGCACTTCTGCTGGAAGGCGGCGTCTCCGACGGCGAGCACCTCGTCGATCAGCAGGATGTCGGCGTCCACCTGGATCATCACCGAGAACGCCAGGCGCACCTGCATGCCGGACGAGTAGTTCTTGAGCTTGAGGTCGGTGAATTCGTGCAGCTCGGCGAAGTCGATCACCTCGTCGACGCGCTTGCGAGCCTCTGCCGGGGTCAGGCCGAGCATCACCGCGTTGAGCGTGATGTTGTCGCGCGCGACGAGGTCCGGGTTGAAGCCCACCCCGAGCTCGATGAACGTGGCCACGCGCCCGTCCATGTAGATCTCGCCCGTGTCGGCCTTGTAGATGCCGGCCATGCACTTGAGGAGGGTGCTCTTGCCCGATCCGTTGCGGCCGACGATCCCGAAGAACTCGCCCGGCTGCACCGCGAAGGAGATCTCGCTGAGCGCGCGCAGGTCGTCGTACCCCGTTCTGCGGAAGGGGTGAAGGGCACGCTCCTTGAGCGTGTGGACGCGCTCCTGCGGAATGCTGAAGCGCTTGCTTACGCGGTCGACGACCACCACGGGCTCGGCCATGTCGCGGCTCATGCTAGTGAGCGCAAAGGCAGCGCTCGCTGCTTGCAAACCTCGGCTCAGGACCGGCGGGCCAGCGCCTTGGCATAGACGGCCACCAATTCGTCCGCCACGTGCTGCCAGTCGCGGGCGGCGCTCCGGCGCTCCGCGCTCTCGCCCATGCCGAGGCGCCGAGCGCGATCGCCCGCGAGTCGCAGGATCGCGTCGGCCATCGCCCGGGGGTCGCCCGGCGCCACGATCTCCGCGCAGCTCTCGTCCACGTAGTCGCGCACGCCGCCCACGTCGGGCGCCACCACCGGCAGGCCGCAGGACATCGCCTCGAGCAGCGCCGTATTCCCGGCCGCGTGCGCGACGGGGTGAACGAACAGATCGGCGTCGTGGTAGGCGGCCATCAGCACCTCGTCGGAGAGGCCCTCGAGCCGGGTGGTTCGCGGCGGTGAGCCCAGCTCGGCGAGGAACTCGCGCGAGGAGATGACCGTGAACGACACGTTGTCGTCGCGCTGCGTCACGAGCTCGATCGCGCGGCGCAGCAGCCCCGGGTCCCGCAGGTGCGAGCCCACCGCCAGGCAGCGCACCTCATGCCGTGCCGGCCGCTCGAGGCGCGGCGGCATGAAGGCCCAGCGGTTCGCACCGAGCGGCACCTTCGTCACGCGCTCGCCGACCAGCTCGCGGAAGTACTCGAGCTGCGGCGTGGAGGTCACCACGATGTGGTCGATCGCCGCGAGCCGCGCGCGCTTGTTGCGGAAGCGCCACACCTCCTCGAAGCGCTCGGGCGGTTGCTGGAAGGTGACCACCAGGGCGCCCCGCCGCCGCGGCCAGTGGCGCAGCCAGGCCGTGTAGTTGAAGTGCGGCTCGCCCTGCAGCATGTGCACCACCTGACCCGGCGCGGTCACGAGCCGGCGCATCACCGCGTACTCGAGCGGCAGCGACGCCGGCTCGTAGAACGACATCCGCCGGTGCTCGCCGAGGGGCGGCGCGAGCCTGTCGATCAGCCGATATGGCATGCGCCGCGGCAGGCAGGGATCGAGGTAGCGCACCGTGCCCACGAGGTCGATCAGCGCCTGCATCACTCGCTCCTGGCCGGACTCCGCGTGCAGGTGGGTCTCGCGGTAGTACGCGAGGTTCACTTCCATATCCCACCCTAAAACGGAGCTTCGACGCGACGCAAGTCCCGCCCGGTAACGTGCCCTGGGTGGAGGGAAGGCAGTTGACGGGCTATGTGCCCGGCTCCGTGAAGCGACGGATTCCGGCAATCAGAGAGCGCGACGCGCTGCGCGGGGAGGTGCAGACGCTGCGTCGAAGGGTCGGGGAGCTGGAGGAGCGGCTGGTCGAGCCGGGAGGGGAGAGCGACCAGGCGTCCGGGACGGACGGCCTCCATGGGACCTACGCGGGGGACGGCCGGATGCTGATCGCGCCGCTTTGGGGCGGGCGACTCCACGCTCACAGCGAGGATTTGAGCCTGACTCCCGAACTGGTGGCCACGGGCACCTACGACGCGCCGTTCACCGCCTTCGTCCAGCGTCACATACGACCGGGGGACACCGTGCTCGATGTCGGCGCGAACATCGGTCTCTTCACGGTTCTCCTCGGTTACACGGTGTGGGAGCACGGCACGGTTGTCGCGTACGAGGCAAATCCGCGCGTGTTGCCGATCCTGCGCGACAACGTGGCGATGAACTGGCTCCTCGACCGGGTGGAGATCGTGCCCAAGGCGGCGGCGGCCGCTGTGGGCAGGCTGCCGTTCCTCGCGCCGGCGCGCTTCGACAGCTGCGGCTCGCTGCGCCCCGTGGAGCATCTTCTCGCCAGCGATGACCGGCGCTCAGACGTGGAGCACGTGGAGGTCGAGGCCGAACCGCTCGACGTCCATCTCGGCCGCTTCGATCGCATCGCCCTGATCAAGGTCGACGTCGAAGGCGCCGAGGAGCAGGTGTTTGCCGGCATGGAGGGCCTCCTCGACTCGGGCACCGTCGAGCGCGTGAGCTTCGAGATCGCTCGCTCTCACCTCGCGGACGAGTGGGAGCCGTTCCGCGAGCGGCTGCTCCG
>DASXCV010000325.1:0-4971 GCA_036491015.1 Thermoleophilaceae bacterium
GGCCACCTCGCCGAGCAGCGTGGTGAAGACGCTGCTCGTGGAGCTCGACGCCTGCAGGATCGAGCCCTGGTTGATCACGCGAAAGTCGGCGTCGGCGGCGCTCGTGATCTTGTGACGCTGGTCGAGCACCGAGGTGACCTCTGCCTCGGCGTCGTCGAGCGCCGAGCGCGACTTCGCCTGCACCACGATCTGGTCGATGTCGCCGTAGCCCGTCAGCGTGTCCTGCACGGCGGTGAGCGGGGCGAACGCGACGTCGTCCTGGTCCTGGATGCCGTTCGAGCCCTTCGACTGGGTCACTCCGATCACCTGGTACTGGCTGCCGCCGACCTGGATCGTCTGGCCCACCGGGTTCTGGCCCGGGAACAGGTTGCTCGCCACGGTCGGGCCGATCACCACCACGCGGTCGCGCTTCTGCACGTCCTGGCTCGTGAAGAAGCTGCCCTCGGCGATCTGGTAGTCGCGCGCCTGCTCGTAGCCGGGCGTGGTGCCCACGAACTGCGACGGCTCGTAGCTCACCGACCCGTTCACGAGCGTCGGGCTCGCGTTCACCACCGGCGACGAGTTGAGCACGTCGGGCGCGTCGCGCCTGTCGTTCAGCGCCGAGGCGTCTGCCTGGGTGAGCGGCTGGGTGCTCTGCCCGCTCGAGCCCGAGCCGCCGAGGGTGAAGCCGCGCGTGACGAGCAGGACGTTCGAGCCGAGCGCCTCGATGCGCTGCTGCACCGCGTGGGAGGAGCCGTTGCCGACGGCGATCAGCACGATCACCGAGGCCACGCCGATCGTCAGGCCGAGGATCGTGAGGCTGGAACGCAGCTTGTTGGCGACCACGCCGCGCAGCGCGCTCGTGATCGTCTCGGCGCCCATCAGGCCGCCACCTCGTCGGCCACGATCTGGCCGTCCGCGAGCCGGATCACCCGCCCGGCGATGGCCGCCACGTCCGGCTCGTGCGTGATCACGACGACCGTGCTGCCCTGCTCGTTGAGGCGCATGAGCAGGTCGAGCACCTCGGCCGTCGAGCCCGAGTCGAGGTTGCCGGTGGGCTCGTCCGCGAGGATCAGCGCCGGGTTGGTGACGATCGCTCGCGCCACCGCGGCGCGCTGCTGCTGGCCGCCGGACAGCTCGGACGGAAGGTGGGCCGCACGATCCGCCATGCCCACGCCCGCCAGCGCATGCATCGCCCGGCTGCGGCGCTCCTCCCGCCCGAGCCCGGCGTACGCCAGCGGCATCGCCACGTTGGCGAGCACCGTCGCGCGCGGCACCAGGTTGAAGCTCTGGAAGACGAAGCCGATGCGCCGGTTGCGAAGATCGGCGAGGTCGTCCTCGTCGAGGTCCGCGACGTCCACGCCGTCGAGCAGGTAGCGGCCGCTCGTGGGCACGTCGAGGCAGCCGAGCACGTTGAGCATCGTGCTCTTGCCGCTGCCCGAGCTGCCCATCACGGCGACGAGCTCGCCGCGGGCGATCGTCATCGACACGCCGCGCAGCGCGTGCACCCGCACATCGCCCACCGCGTAGGTCTTCGTCGCGCCGCGCACGTCGATCACCGGGCGCGGGCGCTCGCGGGGGGTCATCCGCCGCCACCGAAGCGGCGCGCGCCGCCACCACCGCCGAAGCCACCGCCGCCACCGCCGGGGATCGCGATCGCGCCGCCGCCTCCGGCCGCCGCTCCGAAACCGGCCGTCCCGCCGCGCCCGCCGCTGCCCGCCGCCGACGACAGCGCCGACGCGCCGCCGACCGACATGGACACCTCGTCGCCCGGCTTCAGGCCGCTGATGATCTGGGTCGTGCTGTCGCCGACGATGCCGGTGACCACGGGCTGCGTGGTCGACTTGCCGTTCTTCACGAGCGTGACGGTGGACTGGCCGCCGCGGCGCGAGACCGCCGCCGACGGCAGGTTCACCGCGTCCTCGACGCGCTGCACGACCACCTGCGCGGATGCGCTCATGCCCGGCCGGATCCTGCTGCTCTTCTGGTCGAGCGTGAACGTGACGTTGTAGCTCGTCACGCCGCTGTTCGTGGTGGGCAGCGTGTCGATCGAGCTGACGTGCGCGGCGAGCTCCGTGCCGGGCAGCGCGGTGATCGTGACGGTGGCCGGCTGGTGCTTCTTGATCTTGCCGATGTCCGACTCGCTGAACGGCACCACGAGGTCGAGCTTGCTCGTGTTGACGAGGACGACGAAGGAGGAGCTCGAGCCGGAGCTTGAGCCCGAGCCGCTGTCCGAGCTGGAGCCGCTGCCTGAGCCCGACCCGGCGCCCGACGCGCCCGACCCTGAGCCCGAGCCAGTTCCGGACCCGGAGTCCGACCCTGAGCTCGAGCTGCCGTTCCCGGAGCTGCTGCCACCACCCGACACCGTGTCGCCCACGCTGCCGTTCACCTCGGCCACCGTCCCGGATGTGGGCGCGGTGAGCGTGGTCTGGGAAAGGGTGCGCTCGGCGCTGTTCACGCTCGCCTGGGCGCTGTCCACGCCGGCCTGCGCCACCGCGATGTTGGCCGCCTTCGTGGCCGCCGACTCGGCGGAGCTCTGGCCGGAGTTGCCGCTGGAGCCCGTCCCGGAGCCGCTGCCGGAACCCGAGCCCGAACCCGACGTCTTCTTCTTCGTCTTCGCCGTCGACTGCTTCTTCTTCTGCGGCGCGGGCTGTGCGGGATCCGAGATCGCCGCGGTCGCGGTCGTAGCGTCGCTGCCGCTCGAGGCCGAGGACGCGCCCGAGCTACCGCCCACCTCGGCCTGCTGGAGCTTCGCCTCCGCGGAGCTGAGGTTGGCCTGCGCCTGCTCGAGCGCGATCGACGCGTCGGAGGAGTCGATCTTCGCGAGCGGCTGCCCCTCCACCACCTTCTGCCCCTGCTTGACCATCACGTCGGTGAGCTGCCCGGCGGAGCTGAAGTCGACGTCCGTCTCGCCCGCCGCGAGCGTGCCACTACCCGTGACGGTGGACTGGACCACCCCGCGCTCGGCGGTGACCGTGCGCGAGCTCGCGGCCGCGGACGAGCCCTTCGGTCCGACGAGCAGGACGGCAGCCACAACGGCGCCCGCGCACAGCAGGGCAAGTAGTAACAGGACCCAGCGAGCGGGACCTGAGAATGCGGCGCGCTCCATTCAGTCTTTAAGTACCGGCCCAGGATCAACTCGTCGTAAGGACCGTTGAAGAAGTTTTTAAATACGGCGCCGAACCATTTCGAGGCAGGGCGCGGCAAACCTCGCCGAAAATACCTCTGTTACAGAGCTATCATGTGTCAGGTGACGCCCAGCTCGACCACTCCGATCTCCGCCACGGCGCTCGCCGGCGGACTGCTCGAGCAGGTGGGCGCGCTGCGGCGCGGGCTGCGGCGCGCAACCGAGGCGCCCTGGCCGGGGCGGCAGTTCACCGGCGCGCAGCTCGAGCTGTTGAGACTCGTCCGGCGCCGTCCCGGCCTGTCCGTGCGCGAAGCGGCCACGCAGCTGCGCCTCAAGCCCAACACCGTGAGCACGCTCGTGAAGCAGCTCACCGAGGCCGGGGTGATGGTCCGCAGCCGCGACAGCGAGGACGGCCGCGTGGCGCGCCTGGCGCTGACGGCCGACACGCAGCGCTGGATCACCGCTTGGCGCGACGAACGCGTGCGCACCCTCGCGCAGGCGCTGCGAGGACTGGAACCGGAGGGCCGCGAGGCCCTCGAGGCTGCGCTCGCTCCGCTCGAGCGGCTGGTGGAGGCGCTCGACGGTGGGGATGTCCATGCCTGAGTTCCCGGCCGTGCAGGTCGAGGACCTCGTTGTGCGGTTCGGCGACGTGACCGCCGTCGACGGCATCTCGTTCGGCGTCGAACACGGCGAGGTGTTCGGCCTGCTCGGCCCAAACGGCGCCGGCAAGACCACCACGCTGCGCGTGCTCACCACACTGCTGCGCGCCGACCACGGACGCGCGTGGGTGGCCGGCCACGACGTGGCCTCCGACGGGCTCGCGGTGAGGGCGTCGATCGGCTACGTGCCGCAGGCACTGTCCGCCGACGGCGCGCTGAGCGCCCGCGAGAACCTCGAGTTCTACGCGCGCGTGACCGGCGTGCCGCGAGCGCAGCGCCAGGAGCGCATCGCCGGCGCCGTGGCCGCCATGGGCCTCGCCGACTGGCTCGACCGCCTGGCCCGCACGCTGTCCGGCGGGATGCTCCGGCGGCTCGAGATAGCGAGCGCGCTCCTCAACCGGCCCGCCGTGCTCTTCCTCGACGAGCCCACTGTGGGACTCGATCCCGGCGCCCGGGCCACAGTCTGGGAACGCCTCCACGAGCTGCGCGCCGAGGCCGGCACGACGGTGCTCGTCACGACCCATCTGATGGAGGAGGCCGAGCGCCACTGCGCGCGCCTCGCGATCATCGACCACGGCCGCTTCGTGGCCGAGGGCGAGCCCGGAGAGCTCAAGGCCGAGCACGGGGCGGACAGCCTCGAGTCGGTCTTCACCAGCGTCACCGGACACACGATCCATGAGGAAGGAGGGCGGCTCCGCGATGTCCGCACCCAGCGTCGCATGGCAAGACGGCTCGGCTGAGGCGGCTCGGCCCCCGATTCTGCGAACCCCGGCGCTGGCGCGCCTCGGCGCGGGCACGGTCGCGATGGCTCAGGCCGAACTGCGGAAGATGCGCCACGACCCGATCGACATCTTCACCCGTTCGGCCCAGCCGCTCCTGTGGCTGTTCATCTTCGGCACCGCGATGGCCCACAACCGGGCGCTCCAGACGGGCGGAGTCGGCTACCGCGCCTACCTCGCGCCGGGAGTGATGGCTCAGGGGGCGCTGTTCGTCGCGATCTTCTTCGGCCTCGCGGTGGTGTGGGAGCGCGACGTGGGCCAGCTCCAGCGGCTGCTCGCCACGCCGCTGCCGCGCTCGGCGATCGTGCTCGGCAAGGCGATCGGCGCGGCCACGCGCTCGCTCGCCCAGGCCACGCTGCTGCTGGCGGTGGTGGCCGTCGCCGGGATCGGCATCCGCTGGACCGTGCCCGGCGTGATCGGCGGCCTG
>DASXCV010000326.1:0-3364 GCA_036491015.1 Thermoleophilaceae bacterium
CTTCCGAAGCGGTGACAGGCTCGTGGTTTCGCAAGTGTTCTCTGCGATCAGGGCGCTGACGCTGGCGCATGGGCCGAGCGTGACGCGGCCGGTTTCCGCCTCTCTACAGATGCCTGAGCGGCAGCACGCGAATGGCGGTTCTATGCCCGCCATCGGCATCCCCAGTGTCGCGGGACCTCACCTCCTGATGCGGGGAAGCGGACGGCGGCTCCTCGCGCTGTCAGGCTAAGGCAAAGCCGTCGTCCGACGGATGCTGGGATCTTCTCCGTAACAGAACAGCTTGTGGTTGAGCGACCAAATCTTCTTGTGAAGCGCCCTGGGTTTCGTAGAGGCTCTTTTATCTGGCAGCCAGGGTTCGGCTGTTGGTCTTGTTGATATTCAACTCCTCGTACTCGGCGGGCGGCAAGTCACCGAGTTCTTCGTGTAGTCGCTCGTCGTTGTAGAAGCCGATCCAGTGCAGCGTTTCGTGCTCGACGTGCTCAAACGACGCGAAGCGGCGGTCGTCGACGAGTTCGCTCTTGTAGGTCGCGACCCACGCTTCGGCCATCGCGTTGTCGGGGTATGAAATGCGCGTCTGGGAGCGTCATCCGGGGCGGGTCGTAGGTTGCTCGTTCCGGGTCGTGGGGCTCTTGGGAGGAGCATGGCAGGGCAGGCCGATGCATACGATGGGCTGCGAGTTCGACGTTGTCTTTGGCCGCCCCTGCGACTCACCCGGGTGTGCCGCGAGCACGAATCCGTCTTTGTCGCTTCGCCCGCCACCTCCCTGTCGTGTCCAACGAGTGCAGAGGGAGGATGGAGATGCGTTTCATCGGGATCGACGTGCACCGCGACTTCTGCGAGGTGTGCGTGCTCGACCGCGGCAGCGGCGAGTTGCAGCGTCGACGTGTGCCGACGCGGCCGGACGAGTTGGAGGTGTTCGCGCGTGAGCTCGACCGGGAGGACGTGGTCGCGCTGGAGACGTCGAGTCCGGCGACCGCAGTCGCGCGCGTGCTCGAACCGCACGCGCACCGGGTGATGGTGATCGACCCGCGCCGACTGGTGCGTGCTGGCGCACGGGCGAAGACAGATCGGCTGGACGCGCGCACGCTGGCGCGGCTGCTCGCGGCCGGGGTGTTGACCGAGATCTGGACTCCGGACGAGGCGACGCGTGCTCTGCGCCGGCTCGTCTCGCGCCGCGCGGCGGTGGTGCGGGCGCGGACAAGGCTGAAGAACGAGGTGCACGCGGTGCTGGCGCGCAACCTGTGCCCGCGTCCGCCCGTCTCGGATGCATTCGGCAAGGCGGGCCGCCGCTGGCTCGCCTCGCTCGAGCTGCCGGAGGAGGAGCGGCTGACCGTGCGCGGCTGCCTGCGCCAGATCGACGCGCTCGAAACAGACGTCGCCGAGCTCGAGCACGCGCTGGCGAAACGCTTGGCAGGATCTGTAGAGGCGCGACGCCTGCTCAGCGTGCCTGGCGTCAACCTCGTCGTCGCTGCCGCGTTTCTCGCCTACGTCGGCGACATCCGCCGCTTCCCGACGCCGAAGCACCTGGTCGGCTATCTCGGCTTGGACCCGCGCGTAAGCCAGTCCGGCAACGATCCCGCTCGCGGCGGGCGCATCTCCAAGCAAGGCGCGGCCGAAGTCCGGCACGTGCTCTCCGAGGCGGCCTGGCGGGGGGCCCGCGTCCCCGGTCCGCTGCGCGGCTTCTACGAGCGCATTCGCGCTCGCCGCGGCGCGCAGATCGCGATCACCGCCACCGCACGCAAGTTGGCGGTGCTCTTCTGGCACTTGCTCAGCCGCGAGCAGGACTACGCCTTCGCGATGCCCTCGCAGGTGCAGCGCAAGCGGCGCGCACTCGAACTGCTCGCCGGCGCACCCGCCCACCACGGCCGCCCCGGCCCGAACGGGCCCTGCCGACCCGCGGCCACGTTGCGCGCACGAGAGCGCGAGATCGCGGTCGCCGCCGAACACGCTTACCAACGCATGATCGCCGACTGGCAGGCGAAGCCGCCGAGCAGAACGGGCGCGGGTGCCGCCACCGGGGAGCGGCTCTGAGGCCGTCAAGCGGCAATCCTGCGCGGCGGGGCTTCCATCCCCGATGCCCCGCTCTTCGGTCCGGGGTCACCCGCGCCCGTAGCGAAACATAACGCTCGCTGATGGCGCCGACAGCGCGGCGAGCACGCCGAGCCTGGTAGCGCGAAGGGGCCTCGCCTGCTCGAAATCGACCCGGCGCGATCAAATCGGCGCCACAGGAGCCGCTCTCAGCCCCTCCCGATAGCGACCACAACCGATCCAGTCGCCGGAAAGACGGCGGCATCTAAGCTCGCCGCGCACTTGACATTTCATCCGTCGTAGGCGTCGCCCTTCGAGCCGACCGAAGGCGCGGCGCCGATCTCGTCGAGGCGGTCGGTGTAGCGGATGCTCGTGTACTGCGAGCCGCGGTCGGTGTGGGCGATCAGCCCCGGAGCTGGTCGGCGCAGACCGTTTGCCATCTCGAGCGCGTCGAGTACCAGGTCGGTGCGCAGGTGAGTTGCGAGTTGCCAGCCGACGATCATCCGGCTGTAGCAGTCGAGCACGAAGGCGAGGTAGACGAAGCCGTTCCAGGTGCGGATGTAGGTGATGTCGGCGACCCACTTCTCGTTCGGCCGCGACGCGACGAAGTCACGCTGCAGGAGATCGCGGGCCCGCTCGAGCGCCGCCTCGTCGACGATCGTCGTCCGCTTCTTCTTGCCGCGGCGGACACCCTCGAGCCCTTCCCAGCGCATCAGCCGGGCGACGTGGTCACGGCCGACCTCGACGTCACGGCGGCGCAGCTCCTTCCAGGTCTTGCGGACGCCGTAGACGGATCGGTAGCCCTCGCGGGCCGCGTAGATCTGCTCGACAAGCTTCTCGTCTTCGATCGCGCGGTGGGACGGCTTCCGGGACCTGCGCGCGTAGTACGTGCTCACCGGCACGCCAACCGCACGACAGATCGGCTCGACCCCGAAGACCTCCCGCCGCGCCTCCACATAGCGGCTCACCTTCGCCGGGTCGGGTCGAGCTCCGTCGCGAAATACACCGACGCGTCCTTCAAGATCGCGTTCGCGCGCTGCAGCTCGCGGTTCTCCTTGCGCAGCCGCTTCAGCTCCTCGCGCTCCTCCGACGTCAACAGATCGCGCCGGCGGCCGCTGTCGGCCTCCGCCTGCCGCACCCACACCCGCAGCGCTTCGTGGTGGATGCCGAGATCGCGCGCGACCTGGCGGATCGGACGCTTCGACTCGAGCGCGAGCCGCACCGCCCGCTCACGCAACTCCAACGAATACTTCCTCGGGGCTCCCATCGCAGCAGCATCTCCTTCCACCAGGACGGAACCTGGTTCGGGAGCCTCCAAGAAACTCAGGGTGCTTCA
>DASXCV010000327.1:0-5107 GCA_036491015.1 Thermoleophilaceae bacterium
AACATCTACAACGGCAACCAGGCGCCGCACGCGCACCGCACGGTGTACGCGCACGTGGCAGGGCTCGCGGAGCACATGATCCGCATCAACTGCAACGACATCGGCGGCGGCTTCGGCAACAAGGTGCCGGTCTACCCGGGCTACGTATGCGCGACCGCCGGCTCGATCGTCGCCGGCGTGCCGGTGAAGTGGGTCGAGAACCGCTCCGAGAACCTGATGTCCACGGGCTTCGCGCGCGACTACGTGATGCACTCGGAGATTTGCTCGAAGGACGGGAAGATCACCGGCCTGCGCGTGGACGTGATCGCCGACCACGGCGCCTTCGACTCGACCGCACAGCCCACCAAGTTCCCAGCCGGCTTCTTCCACATCGTCTGCGGCTCGTACGACCTCGAGGCCTCCTACGTGAAGGTCAAGGCCGTGTACACGAACAAGGCGCCGGGCGGCGTGGCCTACCGCTGCTCGTTCCGCATCACCGAGGCCGTGTACCTCGTGGAGCGCATGGTGGACGCGCTCGCGCTCGAGATGAAGGCCGACCCGATCGAGCTGCGGATGAAGTCGTTCATCGCGCCCGAGCAGTTCCCGTACGAGACCACCACCGGCTGGACCTACGACTCCGGCAACTACGCCGAGACGATGAAGGTTGCGATGGACATCGCGGGCTACGACGACCTGCGCCGCGAGCAGGCGGAGAAGCGCGCGCGCGGCGAGCTGATGGGCATCGGCGTGTCCTTCTTCACCGAGGGCGTGGGCGCGGGCCCGCGCAAGCACATGGACATCCTCGGCCTCGCGATGAACGACGGCGCGGACCTGCGCGTGCACCCGTCGGGCAAGGCCGTCGTGTCGATCAGCGCCCAGACGCAGGGGCAGGGCCACGAGACCACGTTCGCGCAGATCGTGGCAGAGGAGCTCGGCATCCCGCCGGAGGACGTGACGGTGCGCCACGGTGACACCGACAAGTCGCCCTACGGGCTCGGCACCTACGGCAGCCGCTCCACGCCGGTGTCCGGCGCGGCGGTGGCGGTCGTGTCCCGCAAGGTGCGCGACAGGGCGCGCCAAATCGCGGCGACGATGCTCGAGACGAGCACCGAGGACCTCGCCTGGGAGAAGGGCCGCTGGTACGTGAAGGGCGACCCGGAAAAGGGCGCGCTGATCGAGGAGATCGCGAACTACGCCTACAGCGGCGACCCTATGCCCGAGGGCATGGAGGGCGGCCTCGACGCCCAGGTGATCTACGACCCGCCCAACCTCACCTACCCGTACGGCGCCTACATCGCGGTGGTGGACGTGGATCCAGACACCGCGCAGGTCACGGTCCGGCGCTTCATCGCGGTGGACGATTGCGGCGTGCGCATCAACCCGATGGTGGTGGAGGGCCAGATCCACGGCGGTCTGGCCGAGGGCATCGGCATCGCGCTGATGGAGCTGATCAGCTTCGACGAGGAGGGCAACTGCCTCAACTCGTCGTTCATGGACTACCTGATCCCGACCGCGCTCGAGTGTCCCGACTTCGAGCTCGGCGACACCGAGACGCCGTGCCCGCACCATCCGCTGGGCGCGAAGGGCGTCGGCGAGTCGCCGAACGTGGGCTCGCCGCCGGCAATCGTCAACGCGGTGATCGACGCGCTGCACCAGAGCCACGGCGTCGACCACATCGACATGCCCTGCACGCCGGCGCGCGTGTGGGCGGCGATGCAGGGCCGGGCCGAGCCGCCCCAGTGAGGCAGCCGCCGCGGGCGGGCAGATGACGCCGGACGAGGTCACGGGCGAGGCACCCGGCGAGATCCGCCGGCTGGTGCCCGACGTCGAGATGCTGGCGAATCGGCTGGCGAGCGTCGACTACCTGGTCGACGAAGGGCTCGCCACGTCGATGTTCCTCAGCCTGCGGCTGCCCCAGCCGCTGCTGCTCGAGGGCGAGGCGGGCGTGGGCAAGACCGAGGCGGCCAAGTCGCTCGCCGCGGTGCTCGACACGCCCCTCGTGCGGCTCCAGTGCTACGACGGCATCGACGCCGCCGAGGCGCTGTATGAGTGGAACTACCCGCGCCAGCTGCTCGCGATCAGGCTTGCCGAGTCGAGCGGGAAGCCGCTGGGCGAGGAAGACCTGTTCGGCCCGGACTACCTGATCCGGCGGCCGCTCCTGCGCGCGCTCGAGCACCCCGGGCCGCGCCCGGCCGTGCTGCTCGTGGACGAGATCGACCGCGCCGACGACGACTTCGAGGCCTTCCTGCTCGAGCTGCTCGCGGAGGCGAGCGTGACGATCCCCGAGCTCGGCACAATCCGCGCCACGCACCCGCCGATCATCGTGCTCACCTCCAACCGCACGCGCGACCTGCACGACGCGGTGAAGCGCCGCTGCCTCTACCAGTGGATCCCCTACCCCACGCCGGAGCGCGAGGTGGAGATCGTGCGGCGGCGTGTGAAGGGCGTATCGGAGACGCTGGCGGTGCAGGTGGCGAACGCCGTGGCTCGGATGCGCGACAGCGACGTGCAGAAGCCGCCGGGCATCGCCGAGGCGATCGACTGGGTGGCGGCACTCGAGCTGCTCGGCGTGGAGACGCTCGACGCCGAGACCGTGGACCGCACGCTCGGCTCGGCCCTGAAGTACGAGGAGGACCAGGAGGTGATCCGCGCGGCCGGCCTCGACGAGCTCGTGCGCAGCGAATGAGCGGCTTCCGCGTCGACACGCTCCACCTCGACCTGCCGCCGCTCGTCGGCGGCTTCAGCCGCCGGCTGCGTGAGGCAGGGATGCCGATCACGCCGGAGCGCTCGGCCGACTTCGCCCGCGCGCTCACGGTCGTCAAGCCGATCACGCGGCGACAGCTCTACTGGACCGCGCGCGGGATGTTCGTGACAGACCAGGCGCAGGTGAAGGCGTTCGACGCGGTGTTCACCTCGCTGTTCGGAAGGCGCCGCGAGGACGAGGTGTTCGAGCCCGACCAGCAGTCCGCAGTCCGCAGTCCGCAGCCCGCGGACCAGACCGAAGGGCGCAGTCCGCAGCCCGCGGAAGCGGTCGGCGGAAGCCCTGCGGACCGCGGACCGCGGACTGCGGACCAATCCGATGACGACTCCCCCGAGGTCGAGGTGCCGCACCTGCTCGCGAGCGCGGAGGAGCGGCTCGCGACGAAGAGCTTCGACGCGCTCGAGCCGCTCGAGCTGGCCCAGATCTACCGGCTCATGTCGCGGCTGGAGGTGGCCACGCCCGCGCGGCGCACCCGGCGCCACGTGAAGAGCCGCCACGGCACGCACATCGACATGCGGCGCACGCTGCGCGGCAGCCTGCGCAGCGGTGGCGATCCGGTGCACCTCCGCCGCCGCCGCCGCCGCATCGCGCGGCGCCGGCTCGTGATGCTGTGCGACATCTCGGGCTCGATGGAGCCGTACGCGCGCGCGTACCTGCAGTTCCTGACCTCGGCCGTGGGCAGCGGGCCGAAGGCCGAGGTGTTCGTGTTCGCCACGCGGCTCACGCGGCTCACGCGCGCGCTGTCGTCGCGCAACCCCGAGCGCGCCATCCAGCGTGCGGCCCAGGCTGCGCCGGACTGGTCGAGCGGCACGCGCATCGGCGACGCCCTCAAGGCTTTCAACGACCGCCACGGGCGGCGCGGCATGGCGCGCGGCGCCGTGATCGTGATCCTCTCGGACGGCTGGGAGCGCGGCGATCCGCAGCTCGTGTCGCAGGAGATGGAGCGCCTGTCGCGGCTCGCGCACCGGATCGTGTGGGTGAACCCGCGCGTGGCGGCCAGCTTCTTCACCCCGCGCACCGGCGGCATGAGGGCGGCGCTGCCGTATTGCGACGAATTGGTGAGCGGGCATAGCTTTGTGGCCATGCAGGAGGTTGTGCGGGCGATCCACGGAGACCGCCCTGCGGACCGCGCACTGCGCACTGCGCACCCCGAGCCGGAAGGCGAAGAAGATTGGGCCAGCGCGGTGCCTGTGGCCGGCAGCTCGGTAGCGATGCCCTCCGGCCATGGGCCGTCCCGTGGCAAGACGACGCCTGGCTGGGTGACCGACGATGAGTGAGTCGGAGAAGATCTGCATCTATCCGGGCTGCGAGCGGCCGGCCGTGCCGCCGCACCCGCTCGGCGGGCCGCAGCCCGCCTTCTGCGACCTCGAGGAACACAACGCTTTGACCGCGCACCAGGAGCGCCAGCGACTGGCGGCGAAGGGCATCACGAACGAGAAGGAGGAACCCGACCGTGGCTGACGAGGCTTACAGAGCAGTCTTCCTGCGCGTGCACCCGACCGGCAAGATGGTGCTCAGCCTGACCACCGAGTCCGACGGCAAGGAAGCCGACTACGCGAAGCTCGTGGCGAACGAGCTCGGCGTCCCGCCGCTCGACGTGAAGGTGGTGCCGGCCGACCTCGACCGCTTCGGCGAGGGCCATGGCTACAACACGAGCCCATCCGCGGGCACCGAGGCCGCGATCGTCAGTGCCACGGGCAAGATCCGCGACAAGGCGCAGCTGCTCGCGGGCATGGCGCTCGAGGCGCCACCCAAGTCGCTCGCCTGGCGCAACGGCGCGTGGACGAGCGGCGACGGCGGCGACCCGACGCAGGCCAAGACCATCGAGGACATCGCGCTGTACGCACACGGCAGCGGGGCGCTGCCTCCGGGCGTCGAGGGCGGGCTCGACGGCCAGGCGGTCTACAGCGACTAGCCGAGCGCTTCGGTCTCGACCCTGATCTCGACCTCGTCCGCCACCTTCAGCGCGCCGAACAGGGCCGTGTAGGGCTTCATGCCCCAGTCGCTCTGCTTCACCACGGCGCTGCCGCTGAGCCTGCCGTCGTCGCTCAGCGCGAGGTCGAACGTGAGGGGATGCGTGTTGGTGATCAGCGTGAGATCGCCCGTCACCTTGACGTTGCTGCCGTCCAGCTCCAAGCGAGTGGACTGGAACTTGATCTTGCGCCGCATCAGCACCTCGTCGTCGATCGTCTTCTCGATGTTCGCCAGGTCGTCGGCGTCGAGCGCCTGGATCCCGCCCTTGCCCTCGAGCACCTTGAACGATGTCGAGTCGACCACGAGCGACAGGCTCGGCTGGTCGCCGAGCGCGAGCGTTCCCTCCCACGAGGTCACCTCGATGGTCAGGTCATGGCCGGCCTTGGCCACCTT